>NYTV01000132.1 GCA_002683685.1 Paracoccaceae bacterium | reverse complement strand
TGAGCCGCCGGATTGATGATACCAAGGCGCTGTTCATGGCGCTTTCGGCGGAGCGCAGCGACGATGCTGCTTATTTGGGGTATCTGCAGGCTGGGCGCACTTATGAGACCGTCGTGCTTGACGTCACTCCGGCCGATGCTTTGCTTGAGCCAGCGGAAATTTTTCCTATTTCCAAGCTGCCAATTCGTGTAAAATTGCAGTATTTGATGCGTGACCCGTTGGAGCGTCTCTGGTCGCATGTGCGGATGGTGGCCAAACGCAGCATGAAAGAGGGGCAGGATTTCCTGGCCGCGTGCCAAGATATTTTGAAGCGCGTTGTGTACAATCACGAAGAGGCGCATATCGTGACGCGGGGCGATTATAAGTCGAATATCACGCGATTTACCTCGGTTTTCGATAGCTCGCAATTCCAGATTGGCTTTTCGGAAAATCTACAAGACGGTCCCGAGTTTGACGCCATGTGTGCCTATTGGGGCATCAAGGCGACCAGCTCGCGGCAAATCAAACCTGCGCATGTGGGTCTCGCGGCCCCGTTTCCCGAAGTTCTACGTCGGGACAGTTTGAAATTCTTAAAGACGCAATACGACTTTGTTGCTGATAATTTTGTGGAGCTGCCAGCGAATTGGCGGAAAAACCGGGAGTTACTGGCGTGACAACTCAGATCATCATCGGCCAAAAATTTGGCCAAAAGGGAGGTGCATAATGGACGGCTCCAAATTTGACGACGCTTTGACGGGCGAGCAAAAAATTCGCAATTTCAATATCAACTTTGGTCCACAGCACCCGGCGGCGCACGGTGTGTTGCGGCTGGTGTTGGAATTGGATGGTGAAATTGTAGAGCGCTGCGATCCGCACATTGGCCTGTTGCACCGCGGCACAGAAAAGCTGATGGAAAGCCGGACCTATCTGCAAAACTTGCCCTATTTTGACCGGCTAGACTATGTGGCACCGATGAACCAGGAGCACGCTTGGTGTTTGGCGATTGAAAAGCTCACCGGTACTTTCGTGCCGCGGCGCGCCAGCCTTATCCGGGTGCTTTATTCTGAAATTGGCCGCGTGCTCAACCATTTGCTCAATGTCACGACGCAAGCGATGGATGTGGGGGCGATGACGCCTTTAACCTGGGGGTTTGAAGAGCGCGAAAAGTTGATGATCTTTTATGAGCGGGCCTGTGGTGCGCGTTTGCATGCGGCCTATTTCCGCCCCGGCGGGGTGCATCAAGACCTGCCAGATGCTCTGCTTAATGATATCGAAGAATGGGCCCAGATCTTCCCAGAGGTTTTGCAGGACATCGACACGATGTTAACTGAAAATCGGATTTTCAAGCAGCGTAACGCAGATATCGGCGTTGTGACTGAAGACGACATTCAGAAATATGGCTTTAGCGGTGTTATGGTGCGCGGCTCTGGCTTGGCTTGGGATCTGCGTCGCGCGCAGCCCTATGAATGCTATGACGAGTTTGAGTTTGACATTCCTGTTGGTAAAAATGGCGACTGTTATGACCGCTATCTGTGCCGCATGGAAGAAATGCGCCAATCCGTTTCGATTATCAAACAGGCGATTGGCAAATTGCGCGAGGAGCCGGGCGATGTAATGGCACGCGGAAAAATGACCCCGCCAAAACGCGGCGAGATGAAGCAGTCGATGGAAGCTTTGATTCATCACTTCAAACTTTACACCGAAGGTTTCCATGTGCCCGAGGGCGAAGTCTATGCGGCTGTTGAAGCGCCAAAGGGTGAATTCGGGGTGTATCTGGTGGCAGACGGTACGAATAAACCCTATCGCAGCAAAATACGGGCGCCGGGCTTTTTGCACCTTCAAGCCATGGATTACCTCTGCAAAGGGCACCAGCTGGCAGATGTGGCGGCCATCATTGGCACAATGGATGTGGTCTTTGGAGAGATAGACCGATGACATACCGCGCCGTTGCTTACGAAATCTATGCCGCGTCTTTGAACGCTTAAATTACAGGGGCCTAATATGCTTCGTCGTCTACACGCAGATCAACCCAGCGCCTTTGCTTTCACACCTGCCAATCAGGCTTGGGCAGAGGCGCAGATGACCAAATTTCCCGAGGGCCGGCAGGCCAGCGCCGTGATCCCTTTGTTGTGGCGCGCCCAGGAGCAAGAAGGCTGGCTGACGCGCCCGGCAATTGAGGCGGTGGCTGATCTTTTGGGCATGGCCTACATTCGGGTTCTCGAGGTTGCGACCTTTTATTTCATGTTCCAGCTTCAGCCCGTCGGCCAGATCGCGCATTTTCAAATATGCGGGACCACCACATGTATGATTTGCGGCGCAGAGGATTTGGTATCCGTTTGCAAAGAGAAAATTGCCAGCAAACCACATGTTATTTCCGAGGATGGAAAGTTCAGCTGGGAAGAGGTGGAGTGTTTGGGCGCTTGCGCCAATGCGCCGATGGTTCAGATTGGTAAAGATTACTATGAAGATCTTACAGCTGAAAAATTCGCTGATCTGATTGATCAATTGGCCGCAGGCGAGGTGCCGACACCCGGTTCGCAAACGGGCCGCTATGCTGCGGAGCCGGCCACGGGGTTGACCTCATTGCAAGACCATGAGGCGGGCAAAGCGGCTTTCAACGCATCTGTGAAATTGGCTGTGGACTTGGGCGATACGGTCAAACGGATTGATGGAAGCGAAGTGCCGCTTTTGACCCCTTGGTTGGGTAAGGTTGCAAAATCAAAGACCGCGCCCAAGGCCAAAGCGAAGGCCGCAGCGAAGACCAAAACCGCCAAGGCGAAAGCTGCGAAGTAACAAAGCGCCTCCCGGCAAAGACAAATAGTTGAAAGATCAAACACAGAATGCATAGTCAAAAAGATCATATCCAAGCCAAGAAGGGCCGGACAGCCAGTCTGGTCATTGCCGGCGCGATGCTGATTTGGCTTGGCATGCAGTGGGCCGCTGTACAGCTTGATATTTCAAGCCGTTACATGCTGTTGCTGGATTTAGCCGTTATGGCTGCGATGGTTTGGTCGCTTATTGTCACTTTTCAAATTTGGCGTGCGCGCCGCGATGCAGATAAAGGCTGAATGAAATGCTGAAAGATCAAGATCGTATTTTCACCAATCTCTACGGGATGCATGAGCGCACTTTGAAAGGTGCCAAGGCGCGGGGCCATTGGGATGGCACGGCCGCTTTGATCAAAAAGGGCCGTGATTGGATCATTGATGAGATGAAGGCCTCGGGCCTGCGCGGTCGTGGCGGGGCAGGCTTCCCAACGGGGTTGAAATGGTCCTTTATGCCGAAAGAAAGCGATGGCCGTCCGTCCTATTTGGTCGTAAATGCTGATGAATCCGAGCCGGGCACCTGCAAAGATCGTGAAATCATGCGTCATGATCCGCATACCCTGATCGAAGGCTGCTTAATTGCCTCTTTCGCGATGAATGCCAATGCCTGCTATATCTATATTCGCGGCGAATATATTCGCGAACGAGAAGCGCTACAGGCGGCGATTGATGAGGCCTATGACGCCGGCTTGGTCGGTAAGAATGCGGCCAAATCGGGTTGGGACTTCGACATTTATCTGCATCACGGGGCGGGCGCCTATATATGTGGTGAGGAAACAGCGCTTTTGGAGAGCCTTGAGGGCAAGAAGGGCATGCCAAGGATGAAACCTCCGTTTCCAGCGGGGGCGGGGCTTTATGGGTGTCCGACCACAGTGAACAACGTGGAATCTATCGCGGTGGTGCCCACGATTTTGCGCCGGGGTGGTGCCTGGTTCTCAGGTTTTGGCCGCCCGAACAATACGGGCACCAAACTTTTTGCAATTTCTGGCCATGTGAACAATCCTTGCGTGGTTGAGGAGAAGATGTCGATCCCATTTGACGAGCTGATTGACAAGCATTGCGGCGGAATCCGCGGCGGGTGGGACAATCTCAAAGCCGTTATTCCGGGCGGATCCTCCGTGCCGATGCTGCCCGGCTCAGTGATGCGGCAAGATGCGATTATGGATTTTGATTGGCTCCGGGCACAGCGTTCAGGCCTGGGCACTGCGGCGGTCATTGTGATGGATCAGTCGACGGATGTGGTCAAAGCTGTTTGGCGATTGGCCAAGTTTTACAAGCATGAAAGCTGCGGTCAATGCACGCCGTGCCGCGAAGGCACAGGCTGGATGATGCGCGTGATGGAGCGGTTGGTGACCGGAGATGCGGAACCTGACGAAATTGATATGTTGCTCGATGTCACCAAACAGGTGGAAGGCCATACAATTTGCGCCCTTGGGGATGCAGCCGCCTGGCCCATTCAAGGGCTTATCCGACATTTTCGTGACGATATTGAGGACCGGATCGCCCATAAACGCCGTCCCCGGCCTGGCATGGCGGCTGAGTAACAGATGACCCGGATCGCTTCATCTCCTGCTGATATGCGTACCATGCTGAAAGCCTGCGCCATTGCGCTGTGCTGTGTGCCTGGGCCGGTTGTTGCAGCGAAAGGTTTGGCCCAGGAGGAAGCGCTCAACGAAGGGTTGATTGCGATTTCTATGGCCAATGTGATCCGTAAAACCTGTCCCAGTATCTCTGCTCGGATGCTGAAGGCTTGGTTAAAAGTTAAATCCCTCGAAGCAGAGGCGCAATCGCTCGGCTATTCGGCCCAAGAGGTGTCCGCCTTTGTTAACGATCCTATGAAAAAAAAGCGTGTTTTGAGTGTTGCTCAAGAGCGGCTTGCAGATCATGGGGTTATTCCTGACCAACCCGCGACCTATTGCACCTTGGGGCTTGCTGAAATTGAAGCAGGCTCTGCGATCGGAAAATTGCTGAAAGCGAAGTAGATATGTCTGACCTGCGAAAAATCATCATCGACGATCAAGAAATTGAAGTAGACGGCGCGATGACGTTAATCCAAGCTTGTGAACAGGTCGGGGTTGAGGTGCCACGTTTTTGTTACCATGAGCGTCTGACCATCGCTGGAAACTGTCGCATGTGTCTGGTGGAAGTCGTGGGCGGGCCGCCGAAGCCCGCGGCCTCTTGCGCGATGCAGGTGCGCGATCTACGCCCCGGCCCGGAAGGGCAATTGCCGGTTGTCAAAACCAATTCTCCGATGGTGAAAAAAGCTCGGGAAGGGGTGATGGAATTTTTGCTCATCAACCACCCGTTGGATTGCCCAATCTGTGATCAGGGCGGAGAGTGCGATCTGCAAGATCAAGCCATGGCTTATGGTGTGGATTTCAGCCGATTCCGTGAGCCCAAGCGGGCGACTGAGGATTTGGATTTGGGACCTCTGGTCGAGACTCATATGACCCGCTGCATTTCCTGCACCCGCTGCGTGCGCTTCACATCGGAAGTGGCCGGACTCACCCAGATGGGCCAAACTGGGCGCGGTGAAGATTCTGAAATTACGAGCTATCTCGGTCAAACGCTCGACAGCAATTTGCAGGGAAATATAATTGATCTTTGCCCTGTTGGTGCTTTGGTTTCCAAACCCTATGCGTTCACGGCCCGTCCTTGGGAGTTGAGCAAAACAGATTCCATTGATGTCATGGATGCGCTTGGATCTAACATCCGCGTCGACACTAAGGGCCGCGAAGTGATGCGGTTTTTGCCGCGCAACCATGATGGGGTGAACGAGGAATGGCTTGCCGATAAGTCGCGTTTTGTTTGGGATGGTTTGCGCCGTCAGCGCTTGGACCGGCCCTATATTCGCGAGGCGGGAAAATTGCGTCCTGCGACTTGGCCGGAAGCGCTTGCAGCAGCGGCTGCGGCGATGGCGAGCAAACAAGTGACCGCTTTGGTGGGCGATCTGGTCTCGACTGAGGCGGCCTATGCGCTTCAGCAGGTGATATCTGGTCTTGGCGGCAAAATTGAATGCCGGACCGATGGGGCGCAATTGCCAGCGGGCAATCGGAGCGCCTATGTCGGCACTGCCCGGGTTGAGGATCTCGAAACTGCGCAGATGATCCAGTTGATTGGCACGAATCCGAAAAGTGAAGCGCCGGTCCTTAATGCCCGCATCCGCAAGGCTTGGAGCCGTGGCGCCACAATTGGTTTGATTGGTGAGCCAGTCGATCTGACCTATGGCTATGTGCATGTGGGCACAGGGTGCGCTGATCTGCAGGGCTTGCTCAAGAGAGATTACAAGGCGGTTCTGGAGCAACCGTCAGTGGTGGTTCTGGGGCAGGCGGCTTTGCAAGGCGAAGATGGCGTGGCGGTTTTGGCGGCCACGATGGAGCTTTGCGAAAAAACTGCGAGCAAACTCATGATCCTGCACACAGCAGCGGCACGGGTTGGCGCAATGGACTTGGGATGCACCACGGATGGAGGGCTCACGGCCGCGCTTGATGGCGCCGAGGTGATCTACAACATGGGTGCGGATGAACTGGACATCGCGCCAGGGGCATTTGTGATTTATCAAGGCAGTCACGGCGATCGCGGCGCGCATCGGGCCGATATCATCCTGCCAGGGGCGGCCTATACCGAGGAAAACAGTATTTTCGTCAATACCGAAGGGCGGCCACAATTGGCGCAGCGCGCTGGATTTGCCCCCGGTGACGCCAAGGAGAACTGGGCCATTCTGCGGGCGCTCTCGGCTGAATTGGGCGCGGCTTTGCCCTTTGACACTTTGGCACAGTTGCGCAATCACATGATCGCTGCTGCGCCTCATTTGGCCGCGCTTGATATGGTGCCAGAAAATGAATGGCAGGCCGTTTCGGGTGGAAAAATTGGTCAGGGTGATTTTGGGCAGGCGATAAGCGATTATTATCTCAGCAATCCGATTGCACGGGCCAGTGCCTTGATGGCGGAGCTTTCTGCCAATGCCAAAGCGCGCAAATCTGCGCCTCTTGCGGCGGAGTAATCTCATGGGCTTGGCTTTGATGGATCGGCTGGACCGCTGTTGCGGCCCCAAGTTTGACGCGACTTGGCACGGTCATGGGGCCATCACAGGCCCTAGAGCACGCAGAGTGGTAGTTTCATCGAAAAACCATGCAGGGAAGGCTGGTATTTTTATACAAGATACGGTTTACAGCCCATCAAATGACCCGGCTGACGTGTTGGCCGATATTCAGGCGAAAATCAGCACTGCTGTGCGCAGGGAACGAGGGATACCAGAGGTATGAACGAATTCTTTACCACCAACCTGGGGGTCGCTGTGATCCTTTTGGGACAGACCCTTGCAGTGGTTGGCTTTGTGATGATCAGCTTGCTGTTTTTGGTCTATGGCGACCGGAAAATCTGGGCCGCGGTGCAGATGCGGCGCGGGCCAAATGTTGTAGGATTGTTTGGCCTGCTGCAGACCGTGGCCGATGCATTGAAATATGTGGTTAAGGAAATTGTCATTCCTGCGGGCGCTGATCGTCCGGTCTTTATATTGGCGCCGCTTGTGTCTTTTGTTTTGGCGATGTTGGCTTGGGCCGTGATCCCCTTCAACCATACCTGGGTGTTGGCTGATATAAATGTGGCCTTGCTGTTTGTTTTCGCGGTGTCCTCTTTGGAAGTTTATGGCGTGATAATGGGAGGTTGGGCCTCGAACTCGAAATACCCGTTCCTCGGCTCGCTGCGCTCTGCGGCGCAGATGATTTCCTATGAGGTCTCAATGGGCTTGATCATTATCGGGGTGATTATTTCGACCGGATCAATGAATTTCGGCGCAATTGTAGCAGCGCAGAATGGTGATTTGGGCTTTTTTAACTGGTATTTCATTCCCCATTTTCCAATGGTCTTTTTGTTTTTCATCAGCGCCTTGGCAGAAACCAATCGTCCGCCTTTCGATTTGCCTGAGGCAGAGTCGGAGCTTGTGGCGGGATATCAGGTGGAATATTCGTCGACGCCGTTTTTGCTCTTCATGGCGGGTGAATATATTGCGATATTCTTAATGTGCGCTCTGATCACCTTGTTGTTTTTCGGTGGCTGGGCTTCACCTGTGCCTTTCATCGCTGATGGTCCTGTCTGGATGGTCGGGAAAATGGCAATCTTCTTTTTCCTGATTGCCATGGTCAAGGCCCTGGTGCCGCGGTATCGCTACGATCAGCTGATGCGGTTAGGCTGGAAAGTATTTCTGCCCTTCTCTTTGGTCTGGGTGGTCTTTGTGGCATTTGCAGCGAAATTCGGTTGGTTCTGGGGCGTCTATGCCCGCTGGACAGTGGGAGGCTAAACCAATGGCAAATATTGATTATACCCGTGGGGTCAAATATTTCTTGTTGCAAGATTTTTGGGCTGCGTTCAAATTGGGCATGAAATATTTTTTCCGGCCAAAGGCGACATTAAACTACCCACATGAAAAAGGGCCTTTAAGCCCGAGGTTCCGCGGCGAACATGCTTTGCGCCGCTATCCAAATGGGGAAGAACGCTGCATTGCTTGTAAACTTTGCGAAGCGATCTGCCCGGCTCAGGCCATAACGATTGACGCCGAGCCGCGCGACGATGGCAGCCGACGCACCACCCGTTACGATATAGATATGACGAAATGCATTTATTGCGGGTTTTGCCAAGAGGCCTGCCCGGTGGATGCGATTGTTGAGGGGCCGAATTTTGAATTCTCAACCGAGACGCGCGAAGAGTTATTTTACGATAAATCCAAACTGTTAGAAAATGGCGACCGTTGGGAAGCAGAGATTGCCCGCAATCTTGAACTCGACGCACCATATCGCTAGCGGCTAAGGGAAGGAATTACGATGGGTATCGCGGAACTCGCGTTTTACGCATTTTCAATGTCTACTCTGATCGGGGGCATTTTCACGGTCGTGGCGCGCAACCCGGTGCATTCGGTTTTGTGGCTGATTTTGGCGTTTCTCTCGGCCGCGGGCCTCTTTGTTCTGCTGGGGGCGGAGTTTGTGGCCATGCTGCTGATCATCGTCTACGTCGGGGCCGTTGCGGTATTGTTCCTCTTTGTTGTGATGATGCTTGATGTGGATTTTGCGGAATTGAAAGCGGAGATGGCGAAATATCTGCCGCTGGGTTTGGTGATCGGTGTAATCGTATTGATACAGCTGATGTTTGCGTTCGGCGTTTGGGACTATTCGGTAGGTTACGAGGGGCGTTTGGCCGCGCAATTTGGCTCTGGCACCAATACAGGCGAGCTGGGTGTCATATTATATGATGACTATATTTTGATTTTCCAACTGGCTGGACTGGTTCTTTTGGTGGCTATGATTGGGGCGATTGTCTTGACGCTGCGCCATCGGGTTGACGTCAAGCGTCAAGACGTGGTTGCGCAGATGATGCGTGATCCAGCCAAAGCTATGGAATTGAAAGATGTAAAACCGGGGCAGGGACTATGATCGGACTTGAACATTATCTGGCCGTCGCGGCGGCCCTGTTTGTGATTGGAATCTTCGGGCTGTTTCTGAACCGCAAAAATATCATCATCTTGTTGATGAGTATCGAATTGATGCTTCTGAGCGTGAATATCAACTTTGTTGCTTTTTCAGCCTTTCTTGGTGACTACGTTGGGCAGATTTTCACACTGTTTGTATTGACCGTGGCGGCCGCTGAAGCTGCAATTGGTTTGGCGATTTTGGTTTGTTTCTTCCGTAACAAAGGCTCGATTGACGTTGAAGACGTCAACGTAATGAAAGGGTAAGGCGTTATGGAAACTATACTCCTTTTTGCCCCATTGGTGGGGGCTCTGATTGCAGGCTTCGGTCATGGGGTTATTGGCGATAAAGCAGCGCAGGTTTTGACCACCGCTCTGTTGTTTCTTTCGGCGATCTTGTCTTGGGCTTTGTTCCTTAGCTTTGACGGACAGACTGAAAGCATCCATATTCTGCGCTGGATTGAGAGCGGAACCCTGTCGACCGATTGGGCCATTCGCATGGACCGTCTCACGACGATCATGTTGATTGTGATCACCACCGTCTCGGCCTTGGTGCATCTTTATTCCATGGGCTATATGGCTCATGACGATCATTTCCGCGATGGCGAAAGTTATCGCCCGCGGTTCTTTGCCTATCTGTCGTTTTTCACTTTTGCCATGTTGATGCTGGTGACCTCAGACAACCTGTTGCAGCTGTTCTTTGGCTGGGAAGGGGTCGGCGTGGCCTCTTATTTGTTGATTGGGTTTTATATCCGCAAACAAAGCGCTGGGGCGGCTGCAATCAAAGCTTTCGTGGTCAACCGGGTTGGTGATTTCGGATTTTTGCTAGGCATCTTTGGCCTTTATCTTGTGGCCGATAGCATCAAGTTTGAGGATATCTTTCTGATCGGCCCGCAATTGGCGACGATGGAGTTGCACTTTCTGTGGCGTGAATGGAACGCGGCGAATTTGATTGCCTTCCTGCTATTCGTCGGCGCGATGGGCAAATCGGCACAGCTTATCCTGCACACCTGGTTGCCCGATGCGATGGAAGGCCCTACGCCTGTGTCTGCCTTGATCCACGCGGCGACTATGGTCACAGCCGGGGTGTTTCTGGTTTGCCGCATGTCTCCCATTATGGAATTTGCACCCGATACGATGAGTTTTGTCGTCTTTCTGGGCGCTTCAACGGCCTTCTTTGCAGCGACTGTCGGTCTTGTCCAAAATGACATCAAACGGGTGATTGCCTATTCAACCTGCTCACAGCTGGGCTATATGTTCGTGGCTGCGGGCCTGGGTGTCTATTCCGTGGCGATGTTCCATCTTTTGACCCATGCCTTCTTTAAAGCGATGCTGTTTTTGGGTGCCGGTTCGGTCATTCACGGCATGCATCACGAGCAAGATATGCGCAATTATGGTGGTTTGCGCAAAAAGCTGCCCTATACGTTCTGGGCCATGATGATTGGGACGCTGGCGATTACGGGTGTGGGTATTCCGCTCACGCATTACGGATTTGCCGGGTTCCTGTCGAAGGATGCGGTGATTGAGAGTGCCTACGCAGGAACAATGGGAGGCTATGCCTTCTGGATGTTGGTTATCGCGGCGATGTTCACCAGTTTTTATAGCTGGCGCTTGATGTTCCTGACCTTCTTTGGCGCGGCGCGTGGCGACACACATACCCATGAGCATGCCCATGAAAGCCCTAAGGTTATGTTGGTGCCCCTTGCGGTGCTGGCGGTTGGGGCGATCTTCTCTGGCATGGTCTTTTACAAGCCGTTTTTTGGAGATCATCATAAGGTGGAAGTCTTCTTCGGCATTGTTGAGGCAAATTCCGGTCATGACGCTGACCATGCTGAGGGTGGGTTTCATCTGATTGCGCCAGCCCATGCCGCCACAGCCAGTACTGAAAGCGATGATGCGGCCGGTCATGATACGGGGCACGACAGCGCTGAGGACAAGCTGGGCCGCGGCGCGATTTATATGGCGCCAAGCAACACCGTGCTGGACGATGCGCATCACGTCCATTGGTTGGTTAAATTATCTCCATTTATCGCGATGATATTGGGCTTTTTGGGGGCTTGGGCATTCTATATGACCAAGCTTGACCTGCCACGCCGCGTGGCTGAGAGCAATCCTGTGCTCTACCGTTTCCTACTCAACAAATGGTATTTTGATGAAATCTACGACGCGCTTCTCGTACGCCCGGGGCAATGGTTGGGGCGGTGCTTGTGGAAAATCGGAGATGGTAAAATCATTGATGGCGGCATTAACGGTCTGGCCATGGGGATCATCCCATTTTTCACCAAATGGGCTGGCCGCATGCAGTCGGGTTATATTTTCACCTATGCTTTCGGCATGGTCATCGGAATCGCAGCTTTGGTCACTTGGGTGTCCATCGCAGGAGGTAAATAATGAGCAACCTTCTTAGCCTAATTACATTTATTCCTTTGGTCGCAGCGATCATCTTGGCGCTTTTGGCGCGCGGTGATAGTGAGGCCTCGCAAAGTAATGTGAAAAATCTAGCGCTGGCCGCGACCGGATTTACGTTTCTGGCCTCGCTTATGCTGCTGTCAGGTTTTGAGCCAAATGATACGAGCTTTCAATTTGTCGAAGAGCGCAGCTGGCTCTTGGGTATGCAGTATAAGATGGGGGTCGATGGGATCAGCCTTCTGTTTGTTTTACTCACAACATTCACGATGCCCCTGGTCATTGCAGCCTCTTGGAACGTCACCCATCGTCTTAAAGAATACATGATCGCCTTTTTGGTGCTTGAAAGCCTGATGATCGGGGTGTTCTGCGCTCTGGATCTGGTGCTGTTTTACATGTTTTTTGAGGCCTGTTTGATCCCAATGTTTTTGATTATTGGAATTTGGGGCGGAAAAGAGCGGATTTATGCGTCCTTCAAGTTCTTTCTCTACACATTTTTGGGCTCTGTTCTGATGCTCGTGGCCATGGTGGCCATGTTCGCTGATGCTGGAACTACCGATATGGTTGTGCTCTTGAGCCATAATTTTGGATCTGACACGCTGTCCGTGGCGGGTTTTCACATTATTGGCGGGGCGCAAACGCTCATGTGGCTGGCTTTCTTCGCCTCATTTGCGGTGAAAATGCCGATGTGGCCGGTGCATACCTGGTTGCCAGATGCCCATGTGCAAGCGCCGACGGCCGGCTCAGTGGTCCTGGCGGCAATCTTGTTGAAAATGGGAGGCTACGGGTTCCTGCGGTTCTCCTTGCCGATGTTCCCTGTGGCCTCTGACCTACTGGCGCCTTTGGTGTTTTGGATGTCGGCCATCGCGATTGTCTACACCTCTCTGGTCGCATTGGCGCAACAAGATATGAAAAAACTGATCGCCTATTCCTCGGTGGCGCATATGGGCTATGTCACCATGGGGATATTTGCGGCCAATCAGCAAGGGATTGATGGCGCGATATTTCAGATGCTGAGTCACGGCTTTATCTCCGGTGCGTTGTTTCTCTGTGTGGGGGTGATTTATGACCGGATGCACACCCGCGAGATTGACGCCTATGGCGGCTTGGTAAATCGGATGCCCAGCTATGCATTGATCTTTATGTTTTTCACCATGGCCAATGTTGGCCTCCCCGGCACATCTGGGTTTGTTGGCGAATTCCTCACTTTGATGGGCATCTTTCAGGTCAACACCTGGGTGGCGCTATTCGCGGCCTCTGGTGTGATCTTGTCGGCGGCCTATGCGCTGTGGCTGTATCGCCGCGTGGTTTTGGGGGATCTGATCAAAGAGAGCTTGAAATCCATTACCGATATGGCACCGCGTGAGAAGATGATCTTCGCCCCTCTTGTGGCGATGACGTTGATCTTGGGCGTTTATCCAGCGCTTATTCTTGACATCATTGGGCCGTCGGTTGCGGCTTTGGTTGAAACCTATCACAGCAATGTGGCCGCTCACGGAGTTGTGAGTTCGGCCGCATCCACTGCGTCCCATTAAAGGGGAATTTTGGAACATGATCGCTTCTGATTTCACGACTGTTCTACCTGAGGTTCTTCTGTCGCTCTATGCGATGCTGGCTTTGGTTGTTTTCGTTTATACGGGCAAGGATCGGCACGCCGCGCTCTCGGTCTGGCTGACCAGCGGTTCGTTTATGCTTCTGGCATTGGTGCTGGCGATGGGCACGCCGGCGGGTACAGCCTCATTTGGTGGGATGTTCATCGACGATAGTTTCGCGCGATTTTGCAAAATTGTGATTTTACTATCCGCGGCTTTGGTTCTGGTGATGGGCCAAGATTACGCGGCCAAACATGATATGCTGAAGTTTGAATACCCGCTTTTGGTGGCTCTGTCAGTTGTGGGCATGATGGTGATGGTCTCTGCGGGCAGCCTTTTGACCCTCTATATGGGGCTCGAGCTGCAATCTTTGGCCCTCTATGTGGTCGCAGCCTTCCGCCGCGACAGTGCCAAATCGACCGAAGCCGGTTTGAAGTATTTTGTGCTGGGCGCTTTGTCGTCTGGTCTGCTGCTTTATGGCACCTCTTTGGTCTATGGGTTCGCCGGCACGGTCGGGTTTTCCGGTATTTCGGCCGCAACCGGCAATGGGGATTTGTCCATTGGATTGCTGTTGGGCTTAGTCTTTGTCATTGCCGGCATGGGCTTCAAGGTTTCTGCCGCGCCTTTTCACATGTGGGCGCCAGATGTCTATGAAGGCGCGCCAACCCCTGTCACAGCCTTTTTTGCCACGGCGCCAAAGATGGCGGCTATGGGCCTGTTTGCCCGTGTTGTGCATGATGCTTTCGGCGGCGTGACCGCAGATTGGCAACAGGTTGTGGCAGTCCTATCGGTCTTTTCAATGTTTCTTGGTGCAGTGGCAGCGATTGGGCAAAAAGACATTAAACGTTTGATGGCATATTCTTCAATCGCGCATATGGGCTTTGCTTTGATGGGTCTGGCCGCGGGCACGGTGTTCGGCGTTCAAGCCATGTTGATCTATATGGCGATTTATATCTCTATGAACATCGGCATGTTTGCCTTGATCCTCTCTATGGAGCGTGATGGTCGACCTGTGAGTGATATTGCCTCCCTCAGCATGCTGTCAAAAGGTCAGGCTTTGAAAGCGCTCTGTGTGGTGTTCATAATGTTCTCTATGGCTGGAGTCCCGCCCATGATCGGGTTCTTTGGCAAATTCTATGTGCTGCGCGCCGCTTATGAGGCCAATATGGCTTGGCTCGCCATAGCCGGGGTGGTGGCCTCTGTGATTGGTGCCTATTATTATATTCGCATCGTTTATTTCATGTATTTTGGTGCGGAGAGCGAGCCACTTGATACCCAGACGCCGCGTCGGTTGACTGTGATCTTGGTGGCGTCCACCGCTGTGATCACCTTAGGTGCGGCCTTTAGCCTGTTTGGCATTGAGCCTTTGGCGCAGGTGGCGGCGGGGTCTCTTGCAAATTAATTTGCCCCCTGGCGTCAGCGCCAGTTTTTATGCGCAGGCGCGATCCACTATGGATTTGGCTCGCAGTTATGATGGGGCGCAGGGTTTCCCGCATTGGATTTTGGCGGCCAGGCAGACTCAAGCCCGCGGACGGCAGGGACGCAGTTGGTTGAGCCCAGCCGGGGCCTTTGCTGCCAGTTTGGTCATGCAGCCCTTTTGCCCCCCCGCTCAGGCGGCGCAGCGCTCTTTCGTTGCGGCCTGCGCCCTGCGGCGGGCCTTGTCTCGCGTAGTGGAGGCGGGGGCCTTGGCTCAAAAATGGCCAAATGATGTTTTGCTTAATGGCGGGAAGGTCGCTGGGATCTTGCTTGAATCTGTCGGGTCTGGCCAGCTGGTTGATCGCTTAACCATCGGGATTGGTGTCAACCTTGGCCATGCGCCTCGCGATGTTGCGCATGCAAGTTTTCAGCCGATCGGCGTGGCGGATGTGACAGGCCAAAGCCCAGCCCCGGAAGAGTTTCTTGCGATCCTTGCGGTGGAATTTTCAGCGGTAGATGAAGTTTTGCAGCAGCAAGGCTTCTGTGAGGTTCGCGCCGAATGGACCGCCCATGCGGCTCGTTTGGGTGAGGATATTACCGCCCGCACCGGGCGAGAGGAGATAACTGGCCGTTTTGAAGGGCTGGATGCCCAGGGCAATTTGCTGCTGTTGACGGCAGGCGGCAAGAGGGTCATACCAGCCGCTGATATCTATTTTTAGGGCCTATCCAAATGCTACTCGCGATTGACTGCGGAAATACCAATACTGTGTTCTCGATTTGGGATGGCACGCAGTTCATCGCCAATTGGCGGATTGCCTCTTCCCATAAACGCACAGCGGATCAGTATTTTGTCTGGCTCAATACGTTGATGACCCTGGATGGTATCGCTGGCGATATTGATGAGATGGTGATTTCCTCGACGGTTCCTCGGGTTGTGTTTAACCTGAGGGTTCTGGCGGATAAGTATTTCGGCACGCGGCCGCTGGTGGTCGGGCGTACGGATTGCCGGCTTCCGATTTCTGTGCGTGTCGATGCAGGCACAGCCGTTGGACCGGATCGGCTGGGCAATTCCGTCGCTGGGCATGATCTGTTTGGTGGCGACCTTATCATCGTGGATTTTGGTACAGCCACCACCTTCGATGTGGTCGACAGCGATGGTGCCTATGTCGGTGGTTCTATTGCGCCGGGCGTCAACCTTAGCCTCGAAGCATTGCATCAAGCCGCGGCCGCTTTGCCACATGTGGATATTTCAAAACCCCAGCGCGTGATTGGCACCAATACGGTGGCCTGCATGCAATCGGGCGTGTTCTGGGGCTATGTTGGCCTCGTGCGTGAGATCTGCGACCAGATCAAAGCTGAACATGGCAAACCGATGAAAGTCATTTCGACCGGTGGCCTTGCGCCGCTGTTTCAACACTCAGCCCATCTGTTCGATGCGTTCGAAGATGAGCTTACAATGCACGGTCTCACCGTGATCCATCAATTCAATAAGGAAATTGGATGAGCCAACAACGTTTAATGTATCTCCCTCTCGGCGGCGCCGGGGAGGTGGGAATGAATTGCTATGTCTATGGTTACGGGCCGCGAGACAAAGAGCGCCTGATTGTCGTTGATCTTGGTGTGACCTTTCCTGATATGGACGGGTCACCTGGGGTTGATTTGATTATTCCTGACATTGCCTGGCTAGAGGCACGCAAAGACCGTATTGATGGAGTGTTCATCACCCATGCGCATGAAGATCATGTTGGAGCCGTTGGCCATACCTATGCCCGTTTGGGCGCGCCAATTTACTGCCGCGCTTTTACCGCCAATATTGCTCGTCGCAAATTGGAAGAGCACGGGGTTGCCGCCAATGCGGTGACGGTCATGGCCGCTTGGCCAGATCAAGTGACATTGGGGCCGTTTAAAATTGGTTTCCTGCCCATTAGCCACTCTATTCCTGAAAGTTCGGGTTTGGTGATTGATACGCCAGAGGGGCGGGTTGTGCATACGGGGGATTTCAAGCTGGACGAGACGCCCTTGGTTGGTGAAGGCTGGGATCCTGTCCTTTGGGGCGAGATTGCCAAACCCGGAGTCAAGGCTTTGGTCTGTGATAGTACCAATGTCTTTTCTCTAAACCCAGGGCGGTCTGAGGCGAGTTTGGGGGACAATATTACGCAATTGGTGGCATCTGCCGATCAATTGGTTGTGGCCACCACCTTTGCCAGCAATGTCGCGAGGGTCAAAACCTTGGCAGAAGCGGCCCGCCGCGCGGGGCGCTCGGTCTGCCTTATGGGGCGGGCGATGAACAAAATGGTAGAAGCGGCGCTTGAGACCGGCGTATTGTCAGATTTTCCTCCGGTGATTAGCCCAGAGGAAGCTTTGGATGTGCCGCGCGGCAATCTGATGTTCTTGGTCACAGGCAGCCAGGGTGAGCGGCGCGCAGCCTCTGCGCAATTGGCCAATGGCAAATATCGCGGGCATAAGCTCAAGGAAGGGGATCTGTTCCTATTTTCGTCAAAAACCATTCCGGGCAATGAGCGTGGCGTGATTAAGATTATCAACCAACTGTCTGAAATTGGTGTGGATGTTGTGGATGATGCCTTGGGCGCCTATCATGTGTCTGGCCATGCCAACCGCCCGGATCTTGAAGCCATGCATGCTTTGATGCAGCCGCAGATTATGGTGCCGATGCATGGCGAACACCGCCATCTGCGTGCTCATGCGAATTTGGCTAAGGCCAAGGGGATACAATCGGTTGTCGCGGTGGATGGTACGGTGATTAACCTTTCCGGCAATGCGCCCACTGTTGAGGAGTTCGTTGAGACTGGTCGCACCTATATTGATGGATCTGTGCAAATTGGCGCATTAGACGGGGTGGTGCGTGACCGTATTCGCATGTCGCTCAACGGTCATGTCATGGTGAGTGTGATATTGGATGATGACGGTCCTTTGGGTGAACCTTGGTGTGAAATTAAAGGCCTGCCAGAAATCGGCAGCAGCCGAGCGGGCTTGGCTGAAGTTCTGGAAGAAGATTTGAACCAATTTATGATGCGCGCGGGCCGCAAAACTCTGCGTGATGATAAGAAACTTGAAGATGAGCTGTGCCGTATTGCACGGCAATCTGCGCAGTCTGAGATTGGTAAAAAGCCAGAGGTCACCGTTGTGATCAGCCGTTTGTCATAACCAAAACGCGTTAAAAGCACGCCCGGCATGAGCGCCGGGCTGCTTTTTCCGGCTTATCGGCTCGTCCGGGCAGACCGCCCAGATCCGCAGAAAAGGTTTTATGCAAAGTCTTCCTGAGCAGCTAAGGTGTCCTGAGGCGCCTGGGTCAGGCTGAGATCTTGAGCGCCGCCCGCAATGCTGGGCAGTTCTTTGCCCTCAGGCGTATCATTGGCCGCTGATGGGTCTCTGCCCTCTGCTACCAAACGCTCTGTAAAACTTTTTGCAATGAAATTGGGCATTGTGGCGTCCCAAGTGGCCCCACCACGACGATTGTCGCGGGGCTCAGCATCACGGTTGCGGCCGCGTCCACGGCCGCCGCGCCGGTTTGAGGTTTGCTCGCGTGCAGGATTGCGGGGCTGCGTGTTCTCCTCGGCCGTGTCTACGACTGCGGGCGCGGAATCTGCTGCCGTGTCGACGGCAGCAGGCAGTGCTTGCGCCTCCGGCGGCTCTTGTACATTTGATTGCTTTGATCTTGCGGCGCGACTGCGTCGAACCGGTTTTTTTTCTACGCTGGCTTCTGAAACCGTTTCGACCTCGGCAGTCTGGCCAGATTTTGCATGCTTCATCCGCGGGATTTCCATTTTCACCAGCTCTTCGATGGCGGCAAAATTCTTTTCATCTCGCGGGCTACAGATCATCATGGCCGTGCCAGACTTGCCCGCGCGGCCTGTGCGACCGATTCGGTGTACATAGTCTTCCGCATGGCTGGGCACGTCGTAGTTGAAGACATGGCTCACATTAGGCACATCCAGCCCACGCGCCGCCACATCTGAGGCCACCAAGAATCGCAGCGCGCCAGATCGGAAATTGTCCAAAGTTTCCATGCGTTTGGATTGATCTAAATCACCATGTATAGGTGCTGCATCAAGGCCGTATTTTTGCATGGATTTGGCCACCACATCCACGTCCATTTTGCGATTGCAAAAGATAATGGCGTTGCTGCAATTTTCCGCTTCGCTCTCAATCATACCGCGTAAGAGCGCGCGTTTTTCAGTACCTTCACGATCCTTGCGGCTGGCTTTGAACATAATGACCGATTGGGTGATTGTATCGGACGTGGTCGCCGCGCGTGCCACCTCAATTTTGGCGGGTGCTGAGAGAAACATATTTGTGATGCGCTCAATCTCTGGCGCCATGGTCGCGCTAAAAAACAAGGTTTGCCGGGTGAAGGGGGTGAGTTTGAAGATCCGTTCAATATCTGGAATGAATCCCATATCAAGCATTCTATCCGCCTCATCCACCACCATGATTTGGACGCCGGTCAAAAGCAATTTGCCGCGTTCAACGTGATCGAGCAGCCGCCCGGGTGTTGCAATCAATACGTCGACACCTCGGTCAATCAGCTTGTCTTGTTCTTTGAAGCTCACACCGCCAATCAGCAGAGCCTTGGTCAGTTTGCTGTATTTTGTGTAGGTATCGAAATTTTCGGCCACCTGTGCGGCCAATTCGCGAGTGGGGCAAAGCACCAGGCTGCGCGGCATGCGCGCACGGGCGCGACCGCGGCCGAGCAAAGTGATCATGGGAAGGGTGAAGCTGGCGGTCTTGCCTGTTCCGGTCTGCGCGATGCCTAGGACATCTTTACACTCGAGCGCTGGAGGGATGGCCCCGGCTTGAATGGGAGTGGGGGTGTCATAACCAGCTTCGGCAATGGCTTTAAGGACTTTAGCGTCCAAATTTAGGTCAGTGAATTTTATCATGTACATCCATCAAGATATGTCGTGAATAGAGATTTTCACGACGAGTGTTGGACGCAGGTAATTCACGTCCATCGCAGGGTTGGCCGCATGCCAACTCAGCCCGTATAGGCGGTAATCTGCCATAGGTCAAACCCGCAAACAGGCATGGCCATTGCCGAGAACGGGCTTTTAAACCATCATTTCTTTCGTCGCGGTCAGTGCAACATCGGGGTAATCCCGCCCCACGCGGTCAATGTCCCATTGCAGCCGGGTCAAAAACACCATGTCGTCGTCATTGTCTCGCGCCATATGTTGCTTGTTGGCCTGTGCGAAGGCGTCGATCTTGTCCAGCGGCCCTGAGACCCAGCGGGCCGAGGTAAATTGACTGGGCTCCATCCTCACCGGAAGCCCGTATTCAAGCTCAATGCGGCTGGCCAGCACCTCAAATTGTAAGGCTCCCACTACTCCGACAATAAAGCCTGATCCAATCATCGGTTTGAAAACCTTGGCCGCACCTTCTTCGGCAAATTGCATGAGGGCTTTTTCCAAATGTTTGGCTTTAAGCGGATCGCCTGCGCGGACAGATTGCAGCAATTCTGGTGCAAAACTCGGAATGCCAGTCACCCGGAGCGTTTCCCCTTCTGTCAGCGTGTCGCCAATGCGCAATTGTCCATGGTTCGGAATGCCAATGATGTCTCCCGCCCAAGCCTCCTCGGCAAGTTCGCGGTCGGCAGCAAGAAAGAGGACCGGGTTGGAAATCGACATCTGCTTCTTACTGCGCACATGTGTCAATTTCATTCCCCGTTTGAAATGCCCGGAGGCCAAGCGTACGAAGGCGACGCGATCACGGTGTTTGGGGTCCATATTGGCTTGCACTTTAAACACAAACCCCGCCACTTTGAGCTCTTCCGGGGCGAGAAAACGCGGTTCTGCCCTTTGCGGCTGTGGCTCGGGGCCAAAATCAGCGATGCCTTGCATCAATTCTTGCACCCCAAAGGAATTGATGGCCGAACCGAACCAAATCGGGGTTAAAGTGCCATCCAGTAGCGCCTGATGATCCATTTTAGGCAACAGCTCTTTGGCCATTTCAATTTCTTCAAGAAACACTTCAAGAAGGTCTGTAGGCACATGTTCTGCCAGGGCTGGATCGTCCAATCCATTGATTTTTATAGATCCAGACACTCTATTGCGATCAGCCCTATCCATAAGCTCCAATTGGTCGCGCAGCAGATCGTAGGTGCCAATGAATTCTCGGCCACGTCCAATCGGCCAAGAGGCGGGCGTGACATCAATCGCAAGATTTTGTTGGATCTCATCTATGATCTCAAATGTATCACGGCTTTCGCGGTCCATTTTGTTACAAAATGTTAAAATCGGCAAATCGCGCATGCGGCAGACTTCGAACAGCTTTTGCGTCTGGCTCTCAACGCCCTTAGCGCCGTCAATGACCATTACAGCCGCGTCAACCGCTGTGAGGGTACGGTAGGTATCTTCTGAAAAATCCGAGTGACCCGGCGTATCGACTAGATTGAACCGATAGGCCTTGAAGTCAAATGACATGGCAGAGGCGGAGACCGAGATGCCCCGATCCTGCTCCATTTTCATGAAATCTGAGCGCGTTCTTCGGGCCTCGCCCTTGGCGCGTACTTGCCCGGCCATTTGAATGGCGCCGCCGTAAAGCAGAAATTTTTCCGTCAAAGTGGTCTTACCGGCATCAGGGTGGCTGATAATGGCAAAGGTGCGCCGGCGGGCAATTTCTGGCGGAAGTGTGGGGCGGTTGTCTAACATGAGCCGCATATAGGTTGGGATGATGCCATTGGCAAGAAATCCTGTCTCACACAAGTGGCATGGGCGATTTTTTTGAGTGGCCAGCTCTAGTCGACGTTCTCATAAGGTAGGCCTCTAGGCAAATACAGTGCGCGCCGGCTGGATTTTGCGGGGTGAGATGAGGATTGCACAGCCCGCGGCAATCTTTCGGATGGCTCGCTGGTTTGATCTTCGCCGCGCATGTGAGATTGCACTGCAATGCCATTGGCAAAAATCAAATGCTCTGTGGCAAACGTATTTGAACGCTTTCCACAAAACCAGCCTCCAGCCAATCTATTGTTGTGCCATTGTACAAATGCATTGCTTTGATGAACTGTTCCCCGTGGCTGCCATCGGTTTGGGGATATAATATGCGGTGCTCTGCGCTTATGATGAGATCGCGATCGGTGCCAAAGTAGGATTCTGAGATCCATATGGGACGGTTCTTGCCCTGCGTGCGTTGGGTTTTTATCTCAATGCATGTCACGTTTTGCTCTGCGAAGTCCTGACTGAGAAGCTTTTGCCCGGGTTTGAGATCCTCGACAGCGCATAGGCGCCCGTCAGCTAGGGTGATTTGCCTGCCGGGATAGAAAATTGGATCGCTCAGCTCGGCCAATTTGCCTGGATTAACCTGGGACTCAATGCCAATCAGTCGATAGTCTGTATCGGGCCGCATGGCGCTGAATGCAGATAGATAGACTTGTTTAATTTTTCCAAGTTCAACTTCTATAGAGATCAGAGCGTCAAAAGCCTGCCCAACATCTGACATGAGTGTGATTTTACAGTCCAGATAGACTGCCGCGCCGATTGCACCAATGGCGCTATGCGGCGCCACACGAAACCTCTGACCTGAAGCGTCCTCTTGCAAAGTCAATCATGTGGATTGGGCTTTTGCCTTGAGACGATAGATATCGTCGAGATATAGATCTGCCTTATGGGACAAGGGATCGCCATAATTAGCCCTTGCACCGCGGCGAGCTGCCCACTCGTATAAAGTGTGAAGTCTTGTACCTGTGCCATTATTTGAAATTATTTAGGTATAAACATTCTACTAAAGGATAATGTCCCCACATATGTGAGGAAAGTTTTATATATGCTAACTCAAATTTACGCTTTGGTAACTTTTTTGTTAAATTCGCATATATTTTTTGAAAAGGGCTGGTGTCATACGACCCTCCTAAATGCTAGCCTTTGTGAATACTTAACGAGGAAATAGACAATGGATATGGGAATTTCTGGCAAGAAAGCTCTGGTATGTGCCTCTTCGAAAGGTCTTGGGAAGGGCTGTGCTGAGGCTTTGGCCGGTGAAGGGGTGCATCTGGTGGTCAACGGGCGGAATGCCGATGTTTTGGCCGCCACTGCCGCTGCGATTCGCTCTACCTATGAGGTGTCGGTCACAGAAGTGGCCTGTGATGTCACAACGCCCGCGGGGCAGGAGATATTGCTGAGCGCTGCCGGTGATGTGGATATTTTGGTGACCAATGCTGGAGGGCCGCCGCCCGGGCTATGGTCCGATTGGGAACGTGCTGATTTTATCGCGGCCCTCGACGCCAATATGTTGACCCCAATTGCCCTTATGAGAGCCTGCCTGCCCGCGATGATGGCGCGCGGCTGGGGCCGGGTGGTGAATATCACCAGCCAGTCGGTCAAAGCGCCCATCGCGGCTCTGGGCCTGTCCAATGCTGCGCGCACGGGCTTGACCGGCTATGTCGCGGGAACGGCGCGGCAAGTGGCCGAACATGGCGTTACGATTAACAATCTGTTGCCCGGCATCCACGCCACGGACCGGGCGGTCTCGCTCGATAGTGGTATCATGAAGGCTCAAGGCATCACCATGGCGCAGGCGCAAAGCCAACGCCAGGCCACGATTCCTGCCCGCCGTTATGGCACATCTGAAGAATTTGGCGCGGCCTGTGCATTTTTATGCTCGCAACACGCGGGCTTTATGGTGGGGCAGAATATTTTGCTTGATGGTGGCGCGACCAACGCCACAATTTAACGAGATTTTGCCGTGTAGAGCTTTTGTTCTCCAAGTGAATGTTCGAAGGTAATGCCGGAATGCGCCGCAGGAACTCTGCGGCGGTTGATTGAAGCGAAATATGGTGAAGGCCTCAGCGATGAAACATGAAAACGTGCAAGAGTATTACGGCAAAACCTTGCAGTCTTCTGCTGATCTTCAAACCAATGCTTGCTGTGAGCCAGCAGAAATGCCCATTTGGTTGAAGAAAATACTGTCGCATCTGCATGATGAAGTGCTGATGCGCTACTATGGTTGTGGCTTGATTGCGCCGGAGGCACTCAAGGGCGCGCGGGTTTTAGATCTTGGCTGTGGCGCGGGCCGAGATGTCTATGCGCTGTCACAAATGGTGGGTGAAGAGGGCTTTGTGGTCGGTGTTGATATGACCGATGAGCAGCTTGATGTGGCCCTCAGCTTTCAAGAATATCATCGGGAGGCATTTGGCTACAGCGCGTCAAATGTTGCGTTTCATAAAGGTTATATTGAATCGCTAGAAGATTTGCCGTTTGATCCTCAATCGTTTGATGTGATTGTTTCCAATTGCGTGGTTAATCTTGCGACAGATAAGCAAGCGGTATTGCGCGGAGCCTATAGTTTGCTGAAACCCGGTGGCGAGATGTATTTTTCAGGTGTTTATGCCGATCGCCGCGTGCCAGAGGCAATGGCGCGCAACGAAGTGCTTTACGGCGAATGCCTGTCTGGAGCGCTGTATTGGAATGATTTTCTAAAGTTTGCCAAGACTGCGGGCTTCACAGATCCGCGTTTGGTAACCCATCGCCCGATCACGATCGAAAATCCCCTTCTGGAACCCGCGGTTGCGCCGCTGAAATTTACCTCTGCCACGTATCGTTTATGGAAATTGGCCAATTTGGAAAGTGATTGCGAGGACTACGGGCAGGCGGTGATCTATAAGGGAACAATTGAGAATTGCCCCCAAGGTTTGCCTTTAGATGGGCACCATTGGATCGAAACGGGCAAGGTTTTTCCGGTCTGTGGCAACACTTGGACAATGCTGGCTCAAACGCGGTTTGCGGCGCATTTTGACTTTATAGGTAGTTTTAAAACCCATTACGGCATTTTCGAGGGTTGTGGCGCGGCCTCCCCATTTGAGGCGGATGCCGCAGAGGCCAGCTGTTGCTAAATCACCGCATGCCACATACATAAGCTTGAGTGTTTTTGTCAGTTGGGCGCTGCTGTTGTCGAATCCGAGACTTGAAATCCGAAACTTGTCGCGCCGCTTTGCCGGTCAATCTGCGGTGGATGATGTCAGCCTGCGGCTTGAGCCGGGGCAGGTGACCTGCTTGCTGGGCCCATCGGGGTGTGGAAAATCGACCACTTTGCGCATTGTGGCGGGGGTTGAGCGGCAGGACAGCGGTGAAGTGTTCATAGATGGCGCTTTGATCTGTGATGGCGCGCGCTCGCAGCCGCCAGAGCTGCGCAATATCGGCATGATGTTCCAAGATTTCGCCCTTTTTCCTCATTTATCGGTCTGGGAAAATGTCGCTTTCGGCTTGAAAGGGGCAAAATCTATCCGTCGGGCGCGGGCGGACGAGCTATTGGAGCGGGTTGACCTGGCCGGCTATGGCGCTCAGATGCCGCATGAACTGTCTGGCGGTGAGCAGCAGCGGGTTGCTTTGGCACGCGCGGTGGCGCCGGGACCAAGAATCATGCTGCTAGATGAGCCGTTTTCCGGCCTAGATGATCGCCTGCGCGATGAAATCCGTGATGAGACCCTCGAGGTTTTGCGCGAAGCGGGTACGGCTGTTTTGATGGTGACGCATGACCCCGGTGAGGCGATGAAAATGGCCGATGAGATTGCCCTGATGCGAGATGGCAAAATTGTACAAAAAGGCGCACCCTATACGATCTACAATTCACCAGTCGATAAAGATTCAGCTTCATTTTTTAGTGATATCAATGTCATGACTGGTAAAGTTAAGGGAGCATTGGCCGAAACACCTTTTGGTGAATTCTTCGCGCCCGGTCATGCAGATGGCACGATTTTGGACATTGTGATCCGCCCGCAACATATTCGTATTGATTTCGACCGCGCCGGTCAGGGGCCGAACCCGACTGATGCAATGGGCCATGCGGCCCGTGCCCGGGTGCTGCGGTCACGATTTTTGGGGCAAAATTCATTGGTTGACTTCAAGCTTGAGCAGGGCGCCGTGCTGACCGCTTCGGTTCCCTCTGTGTTTTTGCCAAAGCCGGATACGTTATTTTGGCTGCTAGCGCCACGCAAGAATTGCTACGTCTTTCCCCGCTCTGCATAAAGCGCAAACGTGGTTACGACCGATGTCGCGAGCGGTCGGGATGTTTGTTCCAGGCTAGATAATCGACTAAGGATTTGCCTGGCTCATCGACAAATACGGCCGGCATGGCATCAAGCCGCGTTATTTTATCTACCCTGAGGGTGATAAAATCCTGCGCGCTTTCATCCCAGGCGGCCAGGGTCCACAGCCGCCCCCAATAGTCCAGCGCCAAAGGCCGCAAACGCAGTGTTTCGGAGCCAAGGGTGATCTGCATCAACTGTTTGGAACGAATGGCTTGTCGGAGTTTTGGCATGTGCTGAAAGCCGCGGGCGGCATCGGCGAAAGGGTAGGTGGCAAAGGACCAACCCGAGGCCGCGGCGCTGTCTTCGGGCAAAACCCCGTCAACACGGCGTGACAGGGCCTTTGCCGCGGCTGAAAGCTCTGCATCTTCACTCTCCCCGACCGCCGCCAATCCCAAATGCAGAGCCTCGAGTTCAGTTTTGGTCAAATTGAGCGCCGGCAGCGTGTAGGCGGCGGTGATTTGGTAACCTAGGCCGCGCTCTCCGCGAATGGGCACTCCAGAAGCTGCCAAAGTGTACATATCGCGATAGAGCGTTCGAAGTGACACGCCAACAAGCTCTGCCAAGTCGCAAGCCCGGTAGAGATTTCCGTCGCGAAGGATCTGAATTAAGGAAAATAGTCGGTCTTTGCGTGCCATACTGACAGAATAATGGCAGTTGAGTTCTCCTACAACGGCAAAATCTTGCAAAGACACTTTTTGCTCCGTCGCAACTGTCTTAGAACCAGTCAACAATTCATCGAAGGATACACGCTATGACACCAGCATTTCTAACTAACATCCCCCCGATGGGCTATTTGATCATCGCCCTTGTCGTCTTGGTTCTGTTTGGCCGCGGGAAAATTTCTGCCATGATGGGCGAAATGGGCAAAGGTATCACCGCTTTCAAAAAAGGCGTCAACGATGGCCAGCAAGAGATTGAGGATGCGGCATCCGAAGGCGTGAAAGATGTGACGCCTGATTCAGAAAAAGACAAATCCTGATCACTATCACCTCTTTGACATAAGGAAGGGTTCCGATGTTTGGATTGGGATGGGCCGAGATACTGGTCGCGGCTGTGGTGGGGTTGATTGTCATTGGCCCTAAAGAATTGCCCGTCATGTTTCGCAAAATTGGTCAATTTGTTGGTAAAGCCAAGGCTATGGCCCGTGATTTCAGCCGGGCCATGAACGACGCTGCTGATGATGCGGGCGTAAAAGATGCGATGGACTCGGTTAACTCTGTCAAGGATGGGGTGCGCAGCGTCTCTGATCCAACCACCAAATGGAAAGATTTCGTGCCGGGGTCTGAAATCGGCAAACTGTCCGAAGAGCGGGCGAAAAATTCTAAGAAAATGCATGACGCCATGGCTGAAAGAGCACAACAGCGTATTGATGCGGAAAAAGCGGAGCAAGCGGCGGGGAAGGAGGAGCAGAAACCTGCGGCCGCAAAAAAAGCTTCGGACGCTAAGAAACCCGCAGCCGCTAAGATGCCTGCCGCTAAGAAGCCTGCGGCGAAGAAGACGCCGGCGACGCCCAAGAAACGCGCGTCTAAAATAGCCGCTCCCAAATCTGGTAAAGTGACATGAGCCGCGAAGACGAAAGCTTAGACGATTCTTCTGCCCCTTTGATCGAACATTTGACCGAGCTGCGTACATGCCTGATCCGTGCTGCGCTCGCTTTTGTCGTTGGACTGTTTGCTTGTTTTTTCGTCGCGGAATATATTTTGAATTTCTTGGCCGAGCCCATTGCTGAGATTTTGCGCCGCCGCGGTGAAGTCGCGCAGTTGATTTTCACGGCGCCACAAGAAAAATTCTTCGTGTTGATCCGTATATCCGTGATTTTTGGTCTCGGGGTCTCGTCTCCAGTGATCGGCTATCAACTTTGGCGCTTTGTCGCACCAGGTCTTTATAAGGCCGAAAAGAACGCCTTTTTGCCTTTTATCATCGCATCGCCCGTTCTGTTCCTCTTGGGGGCTGCTTTTGCTCATTATGTGGTCAGCCCGCTGGCGCTCAACTTCTTTATTGGATACGCAGATATCATGCCGACGGTGACTGCCCTTTTGACCGGCACTGAGGTGCAAGTGGCTGACACCGCGTTGAAAACTCGATTTCTTGGATCAGTCCGCGAGACTTTGGACATTGTTCTAAAATTCATCATGGCTTTCGGTATTTGTTTCCAATTGCCGGTTCTGCTGACCTTAATGGGAAAAGCGGGCTTAGTATCAGCCGTGGGCCTGCGGGCGGTACGCAAATATGCCATTGTTGGTATTTTGATCCTCGCTGGGATCGTAACGCCACCGGATGTAGTGACGCAAATCATACTCTTCGTTGTGGTCTATGGGCTATACGAGATTTCCATCTGGTTGGTTGTCTATGTAGAGCGCAAACGTAATGCGTTCCTAAAGGAACAGGGCGTCGCTGATGAAGATCTTTTTGCTAATGAGGATGACGATGGCACCGAGGGTTCGGCATGAATGATGCGGCTTTAACACGAATTGCCAATGCCTTAGAGCGTATGTCGCCGGCCCCGCTTGGGGCACCAGATTTTGGCGCGGCGGAGGCGTTTTTATGGCACACCAGCCCCGATCAGCTGGAGCCGATTGCCAATGTGTCTCGGGTTGATCTTGATCTGCTCTTAGGCATTGATCGGTCGCGGGACACTTTGCTTGAGAATACCCTGCGCTTTGCGCGTGGCATGCCGGCAAATAATGCGCTGTTGTGGGGCGCGCGGGGGATGGGAAAATCGTCGTTGGTCAAGGCGGTGCATGCGCAGATCAATGCGCAAGGCCTGCCTTTGAAAGTGGTCGAGCTGCAACGGGAAGATTTGCCCTCTGTGACGCGCCTTCTCACTCTGCTGCGCGGTGCGCCCTATCGTTTTTTACTGTTCTGCGATGATCTATCATTTTCCCATGATGACCAGCATTATAAGTCGCTGAAAGCTGTTTTGGATGGGGGCATTGCGGGGCGTCCGGAAAATGTGATTTTCTACGCCACGTCAAACCGCCGGCATCTCATGCCCCGCGATATGATTGAAAATGAGCGATCAAGTGCCATTAACCCGGGCGAGGCCGTTGAAGAAAAGGTCAGCTTATCTGATCGTTTTGGGCTCTGGCTGGGCTTTCATCCCTGTGACCAAGATCAATACCTGAGCATGATCGAGGGATATTGCGCGGCGCATGGGGTGAATGTAGATCCTGAGGTACTGCACGCAGAAGCGGTCGAATGGCAAGCAACACGCGGATCGCGTTCGGGGCGCGTGGCCTGGCAATTTTTCGTGGATTTGGCCGGCCGCCACGGGGTCCGTGTCTAATCCGCGAAAGCTTGCGCTCTAAATGAAATCATCGGGATCGACGGACTCGAGGCCTTTGCGCACTTCAAAGTGCAAAAACGAGGGCGTGCCGGCGCGTACCTTGGCAATTTCTTGACCGCGCGTGACCGCATCTCCTTTTTTCAACAATAGGCTGTCGATATTTGTGTAGACTGTCAGCAACCCATCCGCGTGTTTGATGACAACAATGGCAACGCCTTTCGTGTCTTTTGTGATGGCTGCCACTGTGCCGACATCGGCGGCAAGGACCGCCGCGCCCTCTGGAGCGCCGATATCAATGCCTTCATTCGCCCCTTTCTTATAGCTGCGTATGATTGTGCCGCTGACAGGCCGCATGAACCGGGCATCGCTTTGCGAGGCTTGGGTTATCGGGCCGGTATTGACCGCCGTGACCGGGGCGGCCGGCGGTGTCACCGCCTCTGCTTGGGCCGGTGCGCTGCGTGGTTGTGGGCGGGTGCTGCTTGGCGGGGCGGGGGTGACCGACCCTTCGCCGGGCGCACTGACGGGCGTGAGCAGATTTTCGGCGACCGGGATTAAGAGATATTGTCCCGTGCGCAGCTCCGTGGTCGCGTCAAGACTGTTCCATTTCGCAAGATCCTCTGCTGAAACAGAATAGAGCCGGGAAATTGTATAGATCGTCTCACCATCAACAACCTGGTGGCGTTTGGGCTCTGCGGCATTTGCTCCTGAGCTTGGCTCATCTGACAATTCACTGATGTCCACCACGGTTGCGGTGAGCGGGGCGCCATCAGCTGCCTCGGCTGTCATATTTGCGGGCAGGGCGATCACTTCGCCATATCGCAAAACCGCTTCCTTCGGGATGCCATTAAATCGGCCCAACCGATCTGCATCAACGCCAATGCGTGCAGCGACATCGCCAATTCGGTCCCCTGTTCTGGCCAAGACAACTTGATAGGTTGCAAATGTAATCACACCGCGTGCATCGGGCTCTGGGCGCTCCGCCACCGCAGTTGCAGCTGCGCTTGTTGTGTCTAAAATCCCGCCAAATTGATCGCGGACATCCAAGCTAAAACTATTCGTGCAGCCTGCAATTGTCGTGGCTGCAAGAAAGGGTATTATATGTTTAGTACCAAATTTAAATGCCATTATACTCTCCTCATCCGGACCTCTTATTGTGAGGTCTCTTAGGTACTCTCTTTGCCCAGACCTTCGAGCAGCGGCACAAAGCGCACGGCTCTGAGCTCTTGGTAATCCAAACCCTCTTCGGTTTTCGTCACCTTGACCAAAGTCTGCACGGTATCCGACTGTCCAACTGGCAAAACCATGATACCGCCTATGCGCAATTGTGCCAACAGGGGGCCGGGCGGATCTTCGCTTGCGGCGGTCAAGAGAATGCGATCAAAGGGCGCTTGCTCTGGCAGCCCGCGGCTGCCATCGGCGATAACGGCAATGATATTGGAAATATCCTCAGCTTCAAACACCTGCCGCGCGGCTTTGACGAGGCGGATGTGTCGATCCACTGTATAGACCCGCCGTGCCAATTGGCTCAAAATTGCGGCCTGATAACCCGACCCGGTGCCGATCTCCAAAACCTTGTTGCGCGGTTGCACTTCAAGCGCTTCGGTCATCAAAGCTACAATGGATGGCTGTGAGATGGTCTGGCCGCAGGCAATGGGCAGTGGCGTGTCCTCATAGGCGCGATCTTCGAAGGTTCCGCGAATATAATTGCCGCGATCCACTTTCTCCATAGCCGTCAGCACACGTTTGTTCGTGACGCCATGCGAGCGCAGGGAAAACAAAAATCGCATCTTACGTTCTGCAGCCGGATCCATAATTTAGCCTAAAATTCTGGCCAAATTCGCTAATTGGTCATGCGCGGTTAAATCGGCGCGCATGGGCGTGAGCGAGATATAGCCGTCCAAATTGGCGGCAGCATCCGTGCCCTGTTGCGTCGGAGCTTGCTGGGGACGGCCGTGCATGAACAAGAATTTTCGGCCATTGGGCGCATTGGTGGCATGTGCACCGAAAGCACCGTCACCACGATAGCCCTGTTTGACAGCCTTCATCCCCAACACGCCCAAGGATGGAACGGGCGGAAAGTTAATATTGTAAAACAAAGCGTAATCTTCGGCGCGCGCAAAACCCGCACCCAGGCAGGCTTGAATAGCTGCAACGCCGTGACCGGCACTGGCCTCAAAACTATCGTCCAAATCCGTGTTTTGCGGTCCGTAGAACTGTGAAAGCGCAATGGATGGAACCCCGGCCAGCGCCGCTTCCATCGCCGCGCCAATAGTGCCGGAATAGACTGTATTCTCCGCAGAATTATTGCCCTTGTTCACGCCGGACAGAACCAAATCTGGGCGCTGGGGCAATAAATCGTTGAGCCCCGCCAGGATGCAATCGGCTGGAGAGCCTTCCACCGCAAATTTTCGCGCTGCATATCGATGCACGAGCACGGGTTTGGTGTAGGAAATGCAATGGCCAACGCCCGATTGCTCAGATTGCGGTGCTACTGTCCAAACCTCACCCTTCGGGCCGGCCAGTTGGATTGCGAGATCATGCAGCACCTGCAGGCCGGGTGCCATAATTCCGTCGTCATTTGTGATAAGTATACGCATAGACCTTGGTTAGAAGGTTGTGCCGCGGCGGGCAAGCCTGATCGACCCGCAGCCTAGGCATTTTGTCCCACAAGGTTAAAATATCCGCAGTTACGCTGCGACTAAAGGATCGAGGGCGGCGATTATTCGGTCCGCTTCGCTATTGCAACTGCTCAAGGCACTGCGATCTTCGCCCGGATAGAAGCGCGCCCGCGTGGCCGTCGGCATGGGTGCCGGGGTGAGGATCTTAACGATGGGGCCAGTTTTGGCGGTTTCGGCCTGCCAGCTTCTGGCCAAGGCGATCTGCGCCGATTTTGTCGCGCCGTAGCTGCCAAAGAATTTTTTCCCGTTGCAGGGGTCGTCAAAGAAAACAGCTGTCCCGCTGCTATGTAACAATGGCGCGATATTGGGGATTAGCATGCCGGTGCTGGTGATATTGAGCTTGATTGATTTCTCCCAATCACGGGCATCAATGCAATTGGCTGGCGTGAGGGGTGCGGCATGTATTGCGCAATGAGCCCATAGGTGCAGCCCGCCCCAGCGATCATGAATAGATCGGCAGAGATGGCGCACGGCATTCACATCTGTGATATCAAGGGGTGCAAGGGTCGCTTGCCCACCGCTGTCCTGGATGCGGTCGTCCAATTCTTCAAGCCCGCCAGTGGTCTTCGCCACAGCGATGATGTGAAATTTCTGTGCAAGCTGAAGCGCCAAAGCTGCGCCAAGCCCACGCGAGGCACCAGTGATAAGAATGGGATATGTCATAGGGCGCGTCATGGGGGCAAATGCGCAGCAGGTCAAGGGGCCGGGCGCTACTCAGCGGCCTTCATTTGAAACCCGTTAGAGATTTGATCGGAGGGTATCACGGGGTAGTCGCCGCTGAAACAAGCATCGCAATATTGTGGCTGTACGTTGTCGCGATCAGTGCCACCGACCGCGCGATATAGCCCATTGAGCGAAATAAATTTCAAACTGTCCACAGCCAAATGTTGGCACATCTCTGCCTCTGACATGGTTGCCGCCAATAGTTTTTCGCGATCTGGCGTATCGACGCCATAAAAGCAGGGCCAAGCCGTTGGCGGGCTGGCAATGCGGAAATGCACTTCAGCGGCGCCAGCGTCTAGGATCATCTCTTTGATTTTGCGCGACGTGGTGCCGCGAACAACGCTGTCATCCACCAAAATCACCCGCTTACCGCGGATCAAAGCCCGATTTACATTCAGCTTCAAGCGCACGCCCATGTTGCGAATTTGCTCACTGGGCTCAATGAAGGTCCGGCCCATATACTGATTGCGAATAATGCCCATTGCATAGGGAATGCCTGATTCCAGCGAAAACCCAATCGCTGCGGGCGTGCCGCTGTCGGGCACGGGGCAAACCAGGTCTGCCTCTACTGGCGCTTCTTTGGCCAATTCGCGCCCAATGGCCTCGCGGGTTTCATAGACGCTTTGGCCGCCAAGAATACTGTCGGGTCGGCTAAAATAGATATGCTCAAACACACAAAACCGGGGGCGCGCCGGGCGAAACGGGAAACTGCTTTCGACGCCATTGGCGGTGATAACCACCATCTCGCCAGGGTGGATTTCTCGTACAAATTCGGCGCCCGTAATATCTAAAGCGCAGGTCTCGGAGCTGAGCACCCAACCATCGCCCAATTTTCCCAATACCAAAGGTCGCACGCCCAACGGATCGCGCACGCCAATCAGCTGCGTTTGTGTCATTGCAACGATGGAAAACGCGCCTTCAACGCGGCGCAATGCATCTTCCATCCGTTGTGGGATGTTTTGCTGAAGGCTGCGGGCCATGAGGTGAATAATGCATTCACTGTCCGACGAGGATTGAAAAATCGAGCCGCGCTCAATCAGTTCTTTGCGCAGAGAATTGGCATTGGTGATATTGCCATTATGGGCAATCGCCGCGCCCCCCATGGAAAACTCCCCAAAAAAGGGCTGTACATCGCGAATCGCAGTGTTGCCTTTTGATCCAGCGGTCGAATAGCGCACATGTCCGATCGAGAGGTCGCCTGGCAGTTGCTCCATAATTTTTGCACTGGTGAAATTGTCGCGCACATAGCCAAAGCGGCGTACCGAATTAAAGCCAATAGTTTCATTATGGGCCACAATGCCGCCAGCTTCCTGACCGCGATGTTGCAGCGCATGCAAGCCAAGGGCGGTGAAATTCGCCGCATCCGCTGTACCAATTACCCCGAACACGCCGCATTCTTCGCGCAGTTTATCATCGTCAAAGGGATTTGTGTGCATCTGGTCCAACGGTTGGGTCACGCGATAGGCTCCGATATATGTCGTTACACACCATGCCTTACGCGATCGCAGCAGGCATGTCACTTTGACAATGCGAAAAATAAGCTATTTCTCTCATAAAAACAAAAAAAAGCAGGGGCAGCATTGTGAGGCCCGCAGGTAAATTTACGGAATTTTTCGTGAAACTATGCGCTGCATTTGCCAACCAGTTGATCGTATTGAGTTCTTAACCAACTTAAAGCAGCTTCCGGATTTTGATCCTGTACATCGTCCACATAGCGCTCAAAGACCGCGGCAGAGCGGGAGGTCTCGAGTGCTACGATATCTTGGTTTGGCATGACGGTAAAATAGATGAAAAACCCAACGGCCACCAAGACAGCACCGCGCGCCACCCCGAAGAAAAAGCCCAGCATTTGGTCAAAACCGCCCAAGATGGAGCGCTGTACGATGGCAGAAAACACCGGTGTGAAGAGGGAGAGCAATAGCAACGACAAGGCAAAAACGATGGCAAAGCTGGCGACAATCGACAATTCGCAGCTGTCACCCAACATATCGCCCAGATAGGGAATTTGCCGAACCAAAGGTTGCGCTGTGTCAGCAAAGATAAATGCGACAAAAGCCGCGGCGATCCAGCCCGCAATCGCGGTGATCTCGCGCACAAGGCCACGAGAATAGGCCAACAAGGCTGACATCACGATCACGACTGCGACACCACCGTCGACTACTGTAAAACCGTCCACTGTGCTTCTCCACTCTGCGCTATTCAGCGGCTTCCGAACAGGTCTTCAACAAATTGAGCCAAATCATCAATCGGCCGTAATGTCATTCCCGCAATTTCTTCAAGTTTTTTGGCGGCCGGGGCCAGTGCTTGACAAAAACCAAGTTTCTGCGCCTCTTTCAACCTATTTTCTGCCTGTGATACAGGTCTCAATGCGCCTGAGAGCGAAATTTCTCCGAAAATAACAGCGTCTCTTGGCAAAGTGGCGTCTTCGCGGGCGGAAATTAAGGCTGCGGCCACGGCCAGATCGGCCGCCGGTTCCGTGACCCGCATGCCGCCGGCCACATTCAAATAAACATCCAGACCGGCGAAGGGGATGCCGCAGCGCGCTTCCAGAACCGCAAGAATCATCGCCAATCTTTGCCCATCCCAGCCGACGACGGAGCGTCGCGCCTGCCCGTGTGGTGAGGGGGCAACCAGAGCTTGAAATTCGCAGAGAACTGGGCGCGTGCCTTCAATCCCGGCAAAGACCGCTGAGCCCGGTGTTGTCTTGCCGCGTTCGGACAAAAATAAAGCAGAAGGATTTTTAACTTCGACCAAACCCTTGCCAGTCATCTCAAAAACACCGATTTCATCAGCCGGACCGAATCGATTTTTCACGGCGCGCAACAGGCGAAACTGATGATTGCGCTCGCCTTCGAAATATAAAACCGTATCGACCATATGCTCTACCACCCGCGGCCCGGCGATCTGCCCGTCTTTGGTGACATGCCCGACCATGATGACCGCGACTCCCTTGCGTTTGGCATAGCCGGTTAGCTCGTGGGCGGAGGAGCGTACCTGGCTGACTGAGCCGGGGGCCGCTTCGATGTGATCGGCCCACATCGTTTGGATGGAATCGATGATCACCAGATCGGGTTTTTCGACATCCAAAGTGGTCAAAATATCACGCAGATTGGTCTCAGCGGCTAGGATCACAGGGCTTTCGCTGAGACCGAGGCGTTGTGCCCGCATGCGCACCTGCGCGGTGGCTTCCTCGCCGGAGATATAAATGACCTTTAAGCCATTGCGGGCAAAACGCGCTGCGGCTTGCAACAAAAGAGTGGATTTTCCGATGCCGGGATCCCCGCCAACCAAGAGCGCGCTGGCCTTGACCAATCCGCCCCCCAACACCCGGTCCAGCTCTGTCACGCCAGCCATCGTGCGCGCGGGCGGCTCCTCTACCGTGGCCAAATCGGTCAGCGTGATCGTCCGACCCCGCTTGCCGCCAAGAGTTTTGCCCGGCCCCGCAGAGAGCGGACCTTGGTCAACTAGGGTATTCCACTCCATACAGCTGTCGCATTGCCCGGCCCATTTGCTATGAGACGCGCCGCATTTGCTACAGGTGAATGTTGCTTTGGCCATGTCTTGTCCTTTTCATCTGGCCTTTGGATATAGGGTACTTCCGCTAAAGAAAGCCGGAAAATATTTAAAGTTGCTGTTTAACGCAGCGTCTCAATGGGACCTTCGGCGCGGCCATTTACAAATTGGTCAACGTGCGGGTCTCCACTTTGCGCCATCTGCGCACGCGGACCGCACCATTGAATGGTTCCGCGGTGCAGCATAGCCACTTTATCGGCGATCGTGTCCACAGAGGTCATATCATGCGTGATGGTCATGGCCGTCACACCCATCTCGACCACGATCTCGCGGATCAGTTCATTAATGACACCGGACATGATTGGGTCAAGGCCGGTGGTGGGTTCATCGAAGAAGATAATTTCTGGTTCCGCAGCAATGGCTCTGGCGAGGCTGACACGTTTTTGCATGCCGCCAGAGAGCTCTGCGGGAAAACGATCTGCCACCTCCGGTGCCAAACCCACGCGGCGCAATTTTTCAATGGCAATTTCGCGTGCCTCTGCGGCCGGCCGCTTGAGCGCGCCGCGCTGAAGCCGGAACGCTACATTTTGCCAGACCGGCATTGAGTCAAAGAGCGCACCGCCCTGAAACAGCATGCCAAAACGGCTCAGAAAGGCGTCGCGTTTGACCTTGGTGACATCTTGCCCATCGACCAAAATCCGCCCCTTGTCGGGTTGGATGAGCCCCAGAACTGTTTTGATCAAAACAGATTTTCCTGTGCCCGAACCGCCGATGATGACCATGCTTTCGCCAGGCTCAACGGTCAAATTCACCCCGCGCAGCACATGATTGGAGCCAAAAGATTTGTGTATGTTTTCATAAGTTATCATGCTGAGAAAAATACCGCTGTGAGCGCGAAATTTGCCGCCAAAATTAACACCGCAGCCGCTTGCACGGAGGCTTTGGTTGCTGTGCCCACGCCCTGTGCGCCTCGGCCCGAGTTTAGCCCGTAATAGCATCCCATCAATGTGGCGATAAATCCGAAAGCGATGCCCTTGGCCATGGAGGAGAGGATATCGGCGGAGGTCAGGAAGTTGACTGTGTTTAAAACATAGGTGGCAGGGTTAAAACCGAGGGTTTGTGTGGCGACGATAAAACCGCCAAAAATGCCGATACTATCGGCCACGGCCACCAATACGGGCCCCGCCATGAGGCCGGCCAAGACCCGCGGCATCACCAAATATTTCATAGGGGCGGTGGAGAGGGTGACAAGAGCATCAATTTGTTCCGTGACTTTCATAGTGGCCATTTCAGCTGCGATGGAACTGGTCACGCGGGCGGCAATCATCAATCCCACCAAAACCGGCCCCAATTCGCGCACCATGCCAATGGCAACGATTTGCGGCACAACTTCAGGAGCATTGAAACGCGAGCCACCAGAGTAAATTTGCAAAGCCAGAGCGGCGCCGGTGAACAGGGCAGTGAGCCCCACGACGGGCAGGGACAAATAGCCGACATTCAACAGGGCGATGGAGAATTCGCGGAGATAAAAGGGCGGGCGAAAGACCTGGGAGAGGGTGGCCAGAGCAAAGAGCACCAAACGGCCCAAAGCCGAAATCGCATCAATGCATAGGCGCCCCAGAGCACGGACAATCAAGATTATCGATGCGCTCATTGATTCACATAACGCCGCGCATAGCGGGCGCCCAAGGAGGTGAGAATTTCATATCCGATTGTGCCAGCTTTATCGGCCAATTCGTCCACCGATTGATAAGGGCAAAGGATGTCTAGAGTCTCGGGCGGCTGCGACAAGGCGGTCACATCCACACCGATCATATCCATTGAGACGCGTCCCACGATGGGGCAGGCTTGGTCTTGGTGCCAAAGCGACGCCTTATTGGACAGGGCGCGCAGCAGCCCATCGGCATAGCCGGCGGCCACAGTCGCGATGCGGGCCGGGGTGCTGGCGCTCCAGCTGTTGCCATAGCCCACAGTTTCACCTTCGGCGACATCGCGTATTTGAATGACCGGCAATGACAAATGCACCACAGGTTCGGCCTGTTCATAGGGTGCACCGCCATAAAGACCGATGCCGGGGCGGGTCATGTCAAAGTGATACTCTGGTCCCAATAATATCCCGCCCGTCGCGGCCAGCGAGCGCTTTAATCCCAACCCATCTGTCATCGCGCAAAATTGCGCCAATTGTTGCCGGTTCATCGGATGATCGGGGTCATCGGCACAGGCCAGGTGACTCATTATCAAACTCGGGTTCAAGTCTACCACCAAATCCCGTACCGCTGCCCATTCTGAGGCTTCCATGCCCAAGCGGTTCATGCCGGTATCAAGTTGGATCCCAAAGGCATGTCCGGGGAGGGCTTCCAAATGGCGCGTAAGCTGATCAAAAGAGTTCAGCAAGGGGACGAGATGCAGATCGTGAATCATCTCCGTATCGCCCCGCATATGCCCGGAGAATATGTAAATGGTCACATTATCGCCCAATTCGCGGCGAATGGATGAAGCCTCTTCTGCGGCAGCTACAAAGAAATGCCGCACCCCGGCCGGATAGAGCGAGCGGGCAACCCGCCCGGAATTCAAACCATAGCCATCCGCTTTAACCACAGCGGCAGTTTCAACATTTTCGGAAGACATGCGATCCAAAGCGGACCAATTATTGGCGATCCCCTTCAGATCAATCGTTAAATTTCCTGTACTCATGGGGCGCTTCGGTCCTAATACTTACAAATTTCATTACTATTTTATGCGCCTAAATGTGCAGAGGGTCAATCGACCGAGGCGCTAGAGTTCATCCTCAAGTGATTGTTGCCATGGTTTGACAAGATTGCCGAAGCGGGTGAACTGCCCTTCAAAACTCAACTCGACTGTGCCAATGGGTCCATGCCGCTGTTTTCCGATGACCACCTCGGCCTTCCCATGCAGCCGCTCCATTTCTTCTTGCCAAATGGCCATTTTGTCGAGCTCGTGATCGCCGGGTTTTTCGCGTTCTTTGTAATATTCTTCGCGGAACACAAACATCACCACATCTGCATCTTGCTCGATCGAGCCAGATTCACGCAGATCCGACAGCTGTGGCCGCTTGTCTTCACGGTTTTCCACCTGACGCGAGAGTTGTGACAGGGCCACGACAGGAATATCGAGCTCTTTGGCGATGGCTTTTAGGCCCATGGTGATCTCGGAAATTTCGTTCACCCGGTTTTCTGACCGACCCGTTCCGCGGACCAGTTGCAGATAGTCCACAAATAACGCATCGAGCCCATGAGTACGCTTTAAGCGGCGAGCACGGGCGGCCAGCTGGCTAATCGGCAGCGCCGGCGTGTCATCAATGAACAAGGGCGCGGCCTCCAACTCCTTGGCCGCATTGACAATTCGGCGAAACTCACCCTCAGTAAAATCACCCCGACGGATTTGGTTTGAGGGGATTTCCGCGACCTCAGATAAAATACGTGATGCAAGCTGTTCGGCGGACATTTCGAGGCTGAAAAAACCAACAACCCCGCCGTCAACTGCCCCCTCTTCACCAGAGGATGTGATCCCTTTTTTATAGGCGCGTGCGATGTTGAACGCGACATTGGTGGCCAATGACGTCTTGCCCATTGAGGGGCGACCGGCCAAAATTAGAAGATCTGACCGGTGCAGCCCGCCCAGCTTTTTGTCCATGTCAATCAGCCCGGTCGATACGCCAGCCAGCCCGCCTTCGCGTTGATAGGCGGCATTGGCCACTTTTACCGCATCGGTGACGGCGGTAAGAAACGATTGGAAGCCTTGCTCGGTCTGGCCTTGCTCAGCCAAAGCATAGAGTTTTTGTTCGGCTTCAACAATTTGCTCTATAGGCTCGCTTTGCACTTCAACAAGGGCCGCCTTCGCAGCGATCTCATTGCCCAAGTCGATCAACTCGCGGCGGATGGCGAGATCGTAGATCATTTCGGCATAATCGCGCACGGCAAAAGAGGATATTGCGGCGCCTGCGAGTCGCATCAAATAGGCGGGCCCACCTAATTCCGCGAGCCCCGCATCATCTTCCAAAAAGGCCTTCAAAGTGACGGGGCTGGCCAGGTTATTTTTGGCGATGCGGGCGGCTGCGGTCTCAAATATCCGCGCATGGACCGGGTCATAAAAATGTTCAGCTCGCAAAATTTGCGCAACGCGGTCGTATAGATCGTTGTTCGTGAGGATGGCGCCAAGCAATTGTTGTTCAGCCTCAATGGAATGCGGCACGCCAAGAGGCGCTACGTCGCTCGCAGGGGGCTGCAGATTCGCAATCTCATTCATATCCGTCTCCTCAGTGATCTAGGATTACTGCAGTTCAGGATGTTTGGCCATGTGGAACAGATCGGTGCACAACCTGTGGATAAGCCAGGGATTGAGAGCTCATAGCGGCAAATTTGTCGATTCTGTGCTAGATCTGGTAGCGCGCGACGGCCTATGTACTTTGCAGCGCAATAGCGCCGCCATAGCGGGCCAACTTGTCCACATTCTGTCCACAGGTTTTTCCTAGGAAATTATTTGGCGCGCGCGTCTTGCCACGCCTCGGGAGATTTCAAAAAGATTTCCACCTCGCGCAGCGTCTTACTATCAAATGCGCCCTGTGCTCGAGCTTCCGCCAGAACGTCCCACCATGTGCATAGGTGATGCAAAGTCACCCCATGATCGCCAAGGGTTTTTTCGGTTTGCGGGAAAATTCCGTAATAAAAAATCACCGCCGTATGCGCGCAGGTTGCGCCGGTCTCTCGAATGGCATCGACAAAAGAGAGCTTCGATCCACCGTCGGTGGTCAGATCTTCGACCAGCAGAACCCTTTGCCCTTTGGACATGGCCCCTTCGATGCGGGCGTTGCGGCCGTAGCCTTTGGGTTTTTTCCGCACATAGGTCATCGGGAGCGCCATCCGCTCGGCCACCCATGCGCCAAATGGGATACCGGCGGTCTCGCCGCCGGCAACATTATCAAATGCTTCAAACCCAGCGTTGCGCATCACTGTCACAGTCAGAAAATCCATCAAATTGCTGCGAATACGCGGGAAGGAGATCAGTTTGCGGCAATCTATATAGGTTGGAGATGGCTTGCCCGAGGCCAATATAAAGGGCTCATCGGCATTGAAATGCACGGCTTTAATTTCCAGCAGCATTCGAGCGGTCAATCGCGCGATTTCACGTTGGTCGGGATAGCTTGTTGGTATCATGAGCAGGGCCCTTTGTTGCTATGCGCTCAGCTCGACACGGTCCAGTGAAGATCAAAGCCAGGATTGAAGAGAGTGACCGGACCGGCGCCCGAGTCGATATGCTTGGGAAATTGTACCGGATCTCCCTTTGTGAGGGTGATCGTATCGGCATTCGGCGCCAGGCCGTAAAACTGTGGGCCAAAAAGAGCGGTGAAACCTTCAAGCCGATCCAGCGCTCCGGCCGCCTCAAAAACTTCCGCCAAACACGATATGGTATTTGTCGCCGAAAACACACCGGCACATCCGCAGGCGCTTTGCTTTGCCTCATCGGTGTGGGGGGCGCTGTCGGTGCCTAAAAAATAACACGGATTGCCACTTGTTGCCGCGTCGAGCAGGGCCAGGCGATGGGTCTCGCGTTTGGCCACAGGCAGACAATAATAATGGGGCTTTATTCCGCCAGCGAGAATATGATTGCGGTTGATGATCAGGTGATGGGTCGTGATCGTGGCGGCCAGCTGGCCCGGATCAGATTTTGCATAGCCAGCGCCCTCGGCGGTTGTGATATGCTCCATAACTACTTTTAGCCCCGCCACCCGGCGGCGCAGAGGATCGAGAACCCGGTCAATAAACACCGCTTCGCGGTCAAAAATATCAATATCCGCATCGGTGACCTCGCCATGCACGCACATTGGCATGCCAATTTCGGCCATCTTCTCCAGCACCGGTTGCAGCTTGTCAAAATCTGTCACGCCGCTGGCCGAATTGGTCGTCGCTCCGGCAGGGTAAAGTTTCGCCGCCGTCACCAGTCCCGAGGCATGGGCCGCGGCCAAATCTTCCGGGTCAGTTTCTTCGGTCAAATAGAGTGTCATGAGCGGTTGGAAATCCGACTGAGCGGGCAGGGCGGCCATGATGCGGCTGCGATAGGCTGCGGCCTGGGCTTCGGTCACCACCGGTGGGACCAGATTTGGCATGATAATAGCGCGTCCAAAATCACGCGCGCTTTCCGGTGCCACAGCCTTCAGCATGTCGCCATCGCGTAAGTGCAGATGCCAATCATCGGGGCGGGTGAGAGTCAAACGATCTATCATAGCTGATGTTTAACCGGGCCGGAGGGGCGCTGCCAGTGCAAATTTGCGTCACACGAGAGCGTTTGCAATCAAAGGCGCGCTTCTTGTATGGCGCGGCGTCACGACCCATGTTAACGGTTCGATAAATAGTCACGAAAATTGGAGATGCGCCGATGTTGACCTTTGTCCTTTCTGTGATTGCAGGTTTCGCCACCCCTTTTGTAGAGCCATTCTTGTCCAAGTTGATTCAGCCGCGTTTGGATGAATTTCCTGTGCATGAGGGGGAATACCGCACGATTACCTTCGTTTTGCTGCTCCTCGGCGTCGCCATCGCTGCGATATCCTCGGGTGTGGTGGTCTCGGCTTTCACGGTTTTGTTCGGTGGGCTCTTGGGTCTTTTCGGCCTGCGCTTGTTCAAAGTGATCAAATCTGTGATGGGCGCCAGCGAAGGAGATGCTCAGGACCGCTAGGCGCCAGCTGATCTATGCAGCGGCTGCATAGCGGGAATGTGGTTTTTTGCACTGCTCAACCCTGTGGATCGCACCTATTTGAGTGTCAACGCAACACAGGAGCTTTTCCAATGGCAACTATCGTAGACGTCCCACAAGGCAACCGCATCGCCGCCAGTGTGAACCGCGTGTTCAACGGCATTCTTAATTTCTTAGTATCCATCAGCACAGCGCAATCGCGGGTACGTCAGATTGAATTTCTCTGCGCCTTGAGCGACGAAGAGCTGGCCGAACGCGGCCTGGGCCGTCAAGACATCGTGCGCCATGTCTACCGCGACGCTTATTACGTCTAATTCAGATGTGTCTCAGGCAATAGCCTGAGGCACCTTGCACCGCAATTGTGGTCAAACTTTCTTCCGATTTTTGCGGCCTGGTCGATATATCCACCCGTGGTGGCGGCCCGATGGGGTGCTAAAGCTTGTTATACCGCAATAGCTCGGAGTCGCTCTGCAATCATTTGAGCTGTCGGTCTGACGCGAGTATGTCGGCATGTAATCTATTCCAATGTATCGCCTGCGCCCCAAGCCGGTCCATCGATAGGGTAATCCATGGCTTTGCCGCGGCAAAGACGAAACCGGAAATGATGCGGCCGGCAAAGAGGCTGCGCCAATCGGTGTGCATCTCGAAATAGGCAAATCGTGCGAGAAGCGCGGTGTCGCTTGCGAAAAGATAAAAAAGCGGCTGCCAATTCCACAGCAGGAAGGCAATTAAGATGCTGCCCATCCAAGGGGTGCGCATCCGCTCTTGAAAGGCTTGCAGGCTTTGGGCAAAAGGATCCATCATAAAACCAAGATCGAAAATCGGTAATATGAGAAAGTTTAGAAATTTAAACGCATATTGCAAGCTAGATTGTTGATATATTTTCCATAATGATGAGAGTATCATAACGCCATTTCAACATGAAATGAGAGCTGCGCCTGCCGGCGGGCAGGCAGGCGCAGCCTGGTGTTGTCTCCGGGCCAAGTCACTTGGTTTGGCGGCTGGATTATGCAGAGGTCTTTTATGACGAAAAATTATCGACCCGCAGCCTTGCCGAGCGTGGTTTGCAGATGCTGTCAGGGGAAAGGTGACAACTCCCCGCCGGGGCGAGGAGTTTTCAAGTTTGCGCGCGCCGCGGGTGCGGTGGCAATAGCTCCTAAGTCAGGCTTTCATCAATCGCTTTGCATGCGGCAACCAATCCATTGACCGCCTCGACAGATTTGTTGAACATCGCCTGCTCGTCTTTGTTCATTTGAATGTCAATGACGCGCTCAACGCCGCCGCCGCCGATGACGGTCGGCACACCCACATACATGCCCTTCAGCCCCAAGGCGCCATCGACATAGGCCGCGCAGGGCAGCACACGTTTTTGATCGCGCAGATAGGCTTCGGCCATTTCAATTGCCGATGTCGCTGGTGCGTAATAGGCTGAGCCGGTTTTGAGCAGCCCGACGATTTCTGCGCCGCCATCACGGGTGCGCTGGATAATTGCATCTAGCTTGTCTTGCGTGGTCCAGCCCATGCGCACCAGATCGGGCAGGGGGATGCCGCCCACGGTGGAATAGCGGGCCAAGGGCGCCATCGTGTCGCCATGACCGCCCAGCACAAAGGCTGTGACATCGCGCATGGAGACATTGAACTCTAGGCTCAAGAAATGACGGAACCGCGCGCTGTCAAGCACGCCCGCCATGCCGCAGACCATATTATGCGGCAGACCGGAGAATTCGCGCAGGGCCCAGACCATCGCGTCGAGCGGGTTGGTGATGCAGATCACAAAAGCATTTGGCGCGTGATCGCGAATGCCTTCGCCCACGGATTTCATCACTTTGAGGTTGATTCCCAGAAGATCGTCGCGGCTCATGCCAGGCTTGCGCGGCACACCGGCGGTCACAATACAAACATCCGCGCCCGCGATATCGGCATAGGATTGCGTGCCAGACATCGCCGCATCAAAGCCTTCGGATGGGCCAGATTGCGCGATATCTAAGGCTTTGCCTTCGGGCATGCCTTCGGCAATATCGAAAAGAACAATGTCACCAAGTTCTTTTAGGGCGGCCAAATGAGCCAATGTGCCACCGATCATACCGGAGCCAATGAGAGCAATTTTGGGTCGTGCCATGGGGATCTTCCTCAAATGTGAATTTGAAAGGTCGGTTACACCCAATTGCGCAGCGTGCCAAGGGAACATTGTCTTAAACTTGCAGGGTGGCGAGGCTCCGCTGTCGGCTGAGCGAGAGAATTTGCTGCAATGCGGCAAATCGCACTTGAATTTTAACTGCGATTGGTGGCAGTTGTGCGCAACATTATTGCGAGGCTAAAATGACTCTACGTCCCTATCGTTCTGTTCTCTATATCCCGGGCAGCCGGGCGCGCGCGCTCGATAAAGCACGCAGCATGCCAGTGGATTCGATAATTTTTGATTTGGAAGACGCTGTAGCGTTGGAAGAAAAAGCCCCTGCGCGGGCAACTTTGGTGGCGCATTTGGCAGAAGGAGGCTATGGCGTTCGCAGCCAAATCATTCGCATCAATGGGCTCGATACACCTTGGTGTGCGGGGGATATTGCTGCGATTGCCGAAGTCCGGCCTAAGGCTGTTTTATTGCCCAAGGTTGATAATGCGCAGATGATTTCTGAGCTTGGTGCCATGATGGACCGGCATGAGGGCTTTGAGAACACGCAAATCTGGGCGATGATGGAAACCCCGCGCGGTATCTTGAATGCGACTGAGATTGCCGATGCGCCGCGAATGGGCGGCATGGTGGTGGGCACCAATGATCTGGCCAAGGATCTAAACACACGGTTTGACCCGGCTCGGGCGCCTTTGCTTGCGGCGTTAAGTCAATGTGTCTTAGCTGCTAAAGCGGCTGGAATTGTGATTGTGGACGGGGTTTATAACGCCTTCAAGGACGATGCAGGTCTGGAAATTGAGGCCGGTCAAGGGCGCGATATGGGCTTTGACGGCAAAACGTTGATTCACCCGGCACAGGTGGCCATTGCCAATGCAGTCTTTGCGCCCTCCGATGCGGAGATTGACCTGTCTGAACGGCAAATCGCGGCCTTCGAGACGGCCACAGCAGAGGGGCTTGGCGTTGCGGTCGTGGATGGAAGGATCGTGGAGAATTTGCATATTGAAACCGCCCGCGCCACTCTGACCAAGGCTGCGATGATTGCAAAATTGGAGGGTCTGGCGTGAAAATTTACAGATTTTTGACTGATGATGATTCGTCGAGGTTTTGCCATAAGGTGACCGAAGCCCTATCCCAAGGCTGGGAGCTTTATGGCGATCCAGCCTATGCCCATGATGCCACAGTGGGCGTAATGCGCTGCGGCCAGGCGGTCGTGAAGGATGTTGAGGAAACTTATAGTCCTGAGATGAAACTGGGAGCGCAATAATGAAGACCAATCCAGGATTGTTTTTTGAGGACTACCGTGTTGGGCAGGTTATAGATCACGCTGTCCCGCGTACGGTGGGCACAGGTGAGCGCGCGCTCTATCACGCGCTTTATCCGGCGCGCCACGCGCTCTATTCGTCCGATTGTTTTGCGCAATCCTGCGGCTTGGTGCAAAGCCCGCTGGATGATCTTATCGCCTTTCATGTGGTTTTTGGCAAAACCGTGCCAGATATTTCTTTGAACGCTGTAGCCAATTTGGGCTATGCGGAGGCGCGTTGGCTCGCTCCCGTTTATCCCGGTGATACGCTGCGCGCGCGCTCAACCGTAATTGGTTTGAAGCAAAACTCAAGCGGCAAAACTGGTGTGGTTTGGGTGCGCAGTGAAGGGTTCAATCAGGCCGATGAGACGGTGATGTCTTTTGTGCGTTGGGTCATGGTGCGGAAGAGAGATGAAGCGGCCCCAGCGCCGAAAACCGTTGTTCCTGAGCTTGAAAAAGCGGTCTCGGCCTCGGATTTGAGTGTGCCAAATGGGTTAAATTTTTCCGAATATCATGCTGATTTAGCAGGAAGTTCTTATCTTTATGCTGATTACAGTGTTGGCGAGGTGATTGACCACATAGATGGGGTTACCCTGTCGGAGGCTGAGCATATGATGGCAACGCGCCTGTGGCAAAACACGGCCAAGGTCCATTTCGATGCCACCGTCCGCTCGGATGGCGCGCGCTTGATTTACGGTGGGCATGTCATCTCTATGGCCCGGGCTTTGTCTTTTAATGGGCTGGGCAATCTGCAGATGCTTGCAGCCATCAATGGCGGAGCCCATGCCAACCCGTGCTTTGCAGGGGACACTCTGCGCGCTTGGAGTGAGGTGCTAGACAAGGCTGAGACCTCTATCCCTTCCGTGGGTGCTCTGCGGTTGCGGCTGGTGGCGCATAAGGGTTCGACGCCGAATCTGCGCGGGGAAGATGGTAAATATCGTAGCGATGTCCTGTTGGATCTCGATTATTGGGCTTTTATCCCGCGATGAGCGCCTGCCGGGGCAAATTCTTGTGATCACAAATTTTATTCATGATCACAAAACTTAAAAAATCGGCGATGAGCGCCTAGACTGCGGTAATTTGCCCGTCAAAACTGTGGCCTTCAGGGCTTGTTCATGGCATGGACTCGCTTAGTATTACTTAGCAACGCTGAGAAGGACACTCCATGGCTGATGTAAATCGCGGCAATCGCCCATTATCTCCTCATCTGACGATCTACCGACCTCAAATGACTTCGATTTCTTCGATATTTGTGCGGATCACTGGCAATGCGCTCTTGGCCGCGACACTTCTATTGATCGCGTGGCTGTTGGCGGCATCGACCAGCGCGGCGGCTTTCGATTGGGTGCAATACGTGATCACAAGTTGGTTTGGCGACCTGGTGCTTCTTCTGTCCCTTTGGGCGCTTTGGTATCACATGCTTGGTGGCCTGCGCCATTTGATATGGGACACCGGGCGCGGGCTTGAGTTGAAAGCCGCTGAGCGTATGGGATGGATGATGATCCTAGGATCGCTTATGCTCACTGCTTTCACTGTCATATGGCTATAGGAGCGCACAGCATGGCTTTTTTAACGGATCGTAAACGCGCGAGCGGTCTTGGTGCCGCAAAAACTGGCACAGAGCATTTTTGGGGTATGACCACTTCCTCTGCGGCTTTGTTGATCCTGGTGCCGCTCTTTGTCTTCACCGTCGGGCCTATAATTGGGCAAGACTTTGAGGCCGTAACAGCCTATTTTGCCCTCCCGTTTCCCGCATTGGTGGCGCTTTTGACCTTTGTTGTCGCATTGCTACACTTCAAAAACGGTGTGACCGTATTGATTGAGGACTATGTACAAGGCCTGGCCCGCAAGGTTTGGGTCGTTGTCATGACCTGTGTGTCGTACGCAGCCATCGCTGTGGCTGTTTTCGCCATCGCGCGCCTCGCCCTTTAAGTTTCGGAGACCATACCTATGGCTGCTTATGAATATGAAACCCACGATTTTGATGTTGTGGTGGTTGGGGCCGGGGGCGCTGGCTTGCGAGCCACACTCGGCATGGCCGAACAAGGGTTGCGCACGGCATGCGTCACCAAAGTTTTCCCGACCCGTTCCCATACGGTGGCCGCCCAGGGCGGTATCGCGGCAAGTCTCGGGAATATGGGCCCAGACAGCTGGCAATGGCATATGTATGA
>NYTV01000131.1 GCA_002683685.1 Paracoccaceae bacterium | reverse complement strand
TCGCATGGGTGACGCCGCGGTAGGATGAGACGATGATCCGATGGATGTGACCGTTGATGACCATCTGGCAGCGCCCGGAGGCGGCAATCATATCGACCACTTCGGTGCCGTTTCTAAGATGGATGGCATCCATCCCATCAAAGCCGGAGCGCAGCATGTGGTGGTGGGATAAGATGACCAAAGGCCGCTTGCTTGCCGTCAGCTGAGTTTGCAGCCAGTCCAGGCGCGCGCGGCAAAGGCACCCGCTGTGCCGGTCATGGGCTTGCTCATCAAGCGTGTCGAGAAACAGCACCTCAGTTTCGCCAAAGCTGTGACGCCCGTGGCGAAACCCGGCCGCAAACTCTGGGAAGACTTCGGCAAATGCCCCGCGCCTATCATGATTGCCCAGCATGAGCGTGACAGGGAAGGGTTGATCGGCAAGGCATTGTTTGAAAATCTCATATTGGCTGACACGCCCGTGATGCGCTAAATCGCCCATGATGAATAGATGCGCAGCATCGGCATGATGCTCGGCGGCATGCTCCAAGCAGCGCCGAAACCGGGCTGCTGGATCTAGACCAATGATCTGATTGCCCGGCTCCGCGATGTGAATATCTGACATCAAAAGGATTTTTGCAGCCATGAGGCTCTCCTTACGGAGCGATTTAATTACTCGAATTCGATCAGCAAATCCTTGGCATCAATCTGAGCGCCGGGGGTGACATGAACGGCTTTGATGACCGCGTCGCGCTCTGCATGTAGGCCGGTCTCCATTTTCATGGCCTCAATCGTCAGCAGCAAATCTCCGGCGCGCACCTGCGCTCCGCTCAAGGCGGCCACAGAGGCAACAACACCGGGCATCGGCGCCCCGATGTGATTAGCATTGCCATTTTCGGCTTTCGGCCGGGCGGCGCTTGTGGATTTGACCTTGCGATTGGGCACGCGGATCACCCGGGGCTGCCCGTTTAGCTCAAAGAACACCCGCGCATCGCCCGCGTCATTGGTCTCGCCAACGGCTTGCAACAAGATTTCAAGGGTTTTGCCGGGGTCGATTTCAGCGGTGATCTCTTCACCTGGCTGCATACCATAAAAGAAGGTTTGGGTGGGCAGCGCTCGCACAGGACCATAGGTGCGGTGGCGGCCCATATAATCGAGAAACACCTTTGGATACATTAAATAGCCGTTCAAATCCTCATCATCGACCTGTTTGCCCTCCAAAAGCGCGCTGACCTCGGCACGCAAGACCTCCAGATCGGCGGCTGGCATGGATTTGCCCGGCCGCTCGGTCATAGGGGGCTGCCCTTTGAGGATTTTGGCAGAGATGCTTTCAGGAAATCCGCCGGGGGGCTGTCCAAGATTGCCGCGCATCATATCGACCACGCTGTCAGGAAAGGCCACATCATGCTCCGGGTCTTCGACCTCCGCGCGGGTCAATCCCTGTGACACCATCATGAGCGCCATGTCGCCAACCACTTTTGAACTGGGCGTCACTTTTACAATATCGCCAAACATTTGGTTCACATCCGCATAGGTCTGCGCCACATCCTCCCAGCGATCTTCCAGGCCCAAAGAGCGGGCTTGGGCTTTGAGGTTGGTAAATTGGCCGCCGGGCATTTCATGCAGGTAGACCTCAGAGGCCGGCGCTTGTAACCCGCTTTCAAAAGCGCTGTATTGCGCGCGGACTTGCTCCCAATAGCCGCTAATCTTGCGGATCTCAGCGATATCTAAACCCGTGTCCCGTCCTGTATGGGCCAGAGCCTCAACGATGGAGCCCAAAGCCGGTTGCGATGTGCCGCCGGCAAAGGCATCCATCGCCGCATCCACTGCATCCACCCCGGCTTCGGCCGCCGCCAGAACAGTGGCCCCAGAAATGCCCGAGGTGTCATGGGTATGGAAATGAATGGGCAGGCCAACTTCTTGCTTCAGAGCGCCAATCAAAGCCTTGGCCGCCGCGGGCTTCAGCAGTCCCGCCATATCTTTGAGCCCCAGCACATGCGCACCGGCAGCTTCCAACTCCTTGGCCATCGAGACATAGTATTTCAGATCATATTTTGCGCGATCGGGATTTAGAATATCACCGGTGTAACAGATCGTGCCTTCGCAGACCCGATCCGCCTCGATCACAGCGTCCATAGCGACGCGCATATTTTCCACCCAATTGAGGCTGTCAAACACGCGGAAGACGTCCACACCCGTCTGCGCTGCTTGTTGTACAAAAAATTGCACCACATTGTCAGGATAGTTGGTATAGCCCACCCCGTTGCTGGCGCGCAACAGCATTTGGGTCATGATATTGGGCATGGCCGCGCGCAAATCGCGCAAGCGCTGCCAAGGGCATTCTTGCAAAAAGCGATAGGCCACATCAAAGGTCGCGCCGCCCCAGCATTCAACCGAAAACAGCCCAGGTAGCCCCGCCGCGTAGGCGGGCGCAATTTTTACCATGTCATGGCTGCGCATGCGGGTTGCCAAAAGCGATTGATGCCCGTCGCGCATGGTGGTGTCGGTCAACAAGAGGCGGTCTTGCGCCTTCATCCAATCGGCCAGGCCCTTCGGACCCCGCGCAGTCAGAATATCCTTCGTCCCTTCCGCGCGGTCACCGAGGGCAATTGGCGCTTTAGGTGGCTTGATATCGCCGGCAGGGCGGGCCCGATCTTGGGTTTCAGGATGCCCGTTGACCGTAATATCTGCGATATAGGTCAAGATCTTTGTGGCCCGGTCGCGCCGCTTGCTGAATTTGAACAGGTCAGCTGTCGTGTCGATAAAGCTGGTAGTGTATTCGTAATTTAAGAAGGTGGGATGCTTGAGCAAATTCTCCACGAAGGCGATATTGGTGCTGACACCGCGAATCCGAAATTCGCGCAACGCGCGGTCCATCCGTGCAATGGCCGCCTCAGGTGTTGGTGCCCAAGCGGTGACCTTTTCCAGCAGGCTGTCATAATAGCGGGTGATGACAGCGCCAGAATAGGCCGTGCCGCCATCCAGGCGAATACCCATGCCCGTCGCGCCACGATAGGCGGTGATGCGCCCGTAATCTGGGATGAAATTATTTGACGGATCTTCGGTGGTCACGCGGCATTGAATTGCGTGCCCGTCCAGCCGTACATCGTCTTGGCAGCCCGTACCGGTGGCTTCAGCCAGAGGTTTTCCCTCAGCGATAAGGATCTGCGCCCGCACGATGTCGATGCCGGTGACCTCTTCTGTCACCGTATGCTCCACCTGCACCCGCGGGTTCACCTCAATGAAATAGAAGTCTTGACTGTCCATATCCATTAAGAACTCAACGGTGCCGGCACATTCATAATTTACATGGGCACAGATTTTCTTTCCCAAAGCGCAAATTTCAGCCCGTTGGGCCTCACTCAAATAGGGGGCCGGCGCGCGCTCGACAACTTTTTGGTTGCGGCGCTGAACGGAGCAATCGCGCTCATAGAGGTGATAAATATCGCCGAATTTATCGCCTAAGATTTGCACTTCTACATGGCGCGCACGCTCGATCATCCGCTCCAGATAGCCCTCACCATTGCCAAAGGCCGCCTCTGCTTCACGCCGGCCTTCCAAAACTTTCTCTTCCAATTCCTCGGCATTATGTATCGGACGCATGCCGCGCCCGCCGCCGCCCCAGCTGGCTTTCAGCATCAAAGGATAGCCAATGCGCGCCGCCTCTGCTCGGATTGCATCCATATCATTGCCAAGCACATCGGTGGCTGGAACAACCGGTACTTGTGCGTCAATCGCCACGCGGCGCGCGCTCGCCTTATCGCCCAACTGGCGCATGGTCTCGGCCTTCGGACCAATAAAGGCGATGTTCGCTGCCGTGCAGGCATCTACAAAATCGGGGTTCTCTGACAAAAGACCATAGCCGGGATGGATAGCATCCGCGCCGCAGGCCTTGGCCACGCGTAAAATTTCTTCAATGCTCAAATAGGCTGCAACCGGCCCCAGGCCTTCGCCGATCTTATAGGCTTCATCGGCTTTGAAACGATGTAGGCCGAGCTTATCCTCTGCGGCATAGACAGCCACCGTGCGCTTGCCCAATTCATTTGCCGCGCGCATGATGCGAATTGCAATTTCACCACGATTGGCAATCAGAATTTTTTTGAAGTCAGCCATGAGTATTCCTCGTTGCAATGCACCTGCAGCATTTAAAGCTAGAATTCCCAGAGTTACAAATTGTTTTTGAGCCCGTATCGGCAGAATTCGCGCGTAAATCGGATTTTATTCTCAGGAAAACTCGAATTCCTATCCAATCAAATATGTGAATAAATCAATATTTATGCAGCAATTCGGGCAAGTCACTCAGATGAGTCGCAGCAATCTGGATCATATTTGACGTCAAATCATCCACCAACATATCATATAAATGCGCCGGACCTTTTGTGCCAACAGCCCCAAGCGCATAGTGCCAAGCCCGCCCCATCATGACGAAATCCGCGCCCAATGCGAGCGCCCGCAGCATGTCCAAGCCCCCCTCAATACCGCTGTCAAAAATAAGTGGGAGATTGGTGGCTGCTTTGACGGCCGGCAGCATATCAATCGCTGCCGGGCTGCCGGCAAATTGCCGACCGGCGTGGTTGGAGACCCAAACCGCATCCACGCCGAGCCCCTCTAAGGGCGCGGCATCATCTGGGCACATCACGCCCTTGACAATTAAAGGTCCATCCCATGCGTCGCGCAACAGTTTCACATAGCTGTGATCTGGTGCGGTGCGCAGCAGATAACCGACGTGGTTGTTGGAGGGCAGGGAGGCCACGCTCTCCATCACCGCCTTGCCGTAGGTTTCAACCATTTTCATGCGCGGCTTGCCGTTAAGCGCCGTGCGCAGGGCCCATTCAGGACAGCCGGCCACCTGTGCTAAAATGCGGGGGGTGAGGCGCGGTGGCTGTACCAGCCCGCCGCGAATCTGCCGTTCGCGCCGCGATTGCGCTGGCACGTCGATGGTCACCACCAAAGTGGTAAAGCCCGCGTCTTTCACCCGCTGGATCATATCATTGCGAATAGCTTCATCGCGGGGCGGGTACATCTGAAACCATCCCATATCACCCAGATGAGGGGCCACATCTTCGGGTGTGGTGGTCGCAACCGTTGACATGCCGTAGGGAATTTTCGCGCCCGCCGCAAACCCGGCCAGGGCTTTTTCGGCGCCTGGCCACATCAGACCTGACATGCCAACTGGCGCAATGCCGAAGGGGGCGGAATATGATTTGCCCAGAAATTCCGTCGCCAATTGCGGTTTGATTTCGCCGCGAAGCCCGCGCGGGACAAAATGGATCGCGTCCAATGAGGAGCGGTTGCGATGCAATGCGCTTTCATCACCTGTGGCGCTGTCGAGATATTCCCAAGCAAAATGCGGAATTCTCTTACGCGCTTTCGTGCGTAAGTCTGAAATGGCGGGGTATTTTGAGTTGAGATCCATATGCAAGCGCTTACATCATTTAATTTGCGAGTTTAAGCCTTATTTTCGCTTCGATTTGCATTTTTATGAAAACATAAGAACACAACGCGAACAATTGTTTCACTTTGGGGCAAATAACGCTAGATTGCCCATATGAGCAGTTTTGATGAATCAGAGGCCTTTGAGGCCGCCGCATCCCCCAGCTTGAGTCAAATGGCCATGGCTGCCCGCCCGACGCCCTACATGGACGGGCTGAACCCGGCGCAACGCGCGGCTGTGGAGCAGTTGAGCGGACCGGTTTTGATGCTGGCGGGAGCAGGGACCGGTAAAACCAAAGCGCTCACCGCCCGCATCGCGCATTTGCTCAATACGGGCACGGCGCGTCCTAATGAAATTCTCTCGGTCACTTTTACCAATAAGGCCGCGCGCGAGATGAAAGATCGGGTGGGTCATTTGATTGGTCAGGTCGAGGGCATGCCTTGGATGGGCACGTTTCACTCGATCTGTGTGAAAATCCTGCGCCGACATGCGGAATTGGTGGGTCTGAAAAGCAATTTCACCATACTGGACAGCGACGATCAGCTGCGGTTGATGAAGCAATTGATTTCAGCGGCGCAGATTGACGACAAACGCTGGCCTGCGCGGCAATTGGCAAGTATCATTGATGGCTGGAAAAACAGAGCCTGGACACCAGGGCAAGTTCCGGCCTCGGAGGCTGGCGCTTATGACCACAAGGGCGTTGAGCTTTACGCGCAATATCAAAATCGTCTGCGTGATTTGAATGCCGCAGATTTCGGTGACTTGCTTTTGCATGTGGTGACAATTTTTCAAGACCACAACGAAGTTTTGGCCCAATATCAGAGGTTCTTTCGCTATATTTTGGTGGATGAATATCAAGATACCAATGTGGCGCAATATTTGTGGCTACGCCTATTGGCGCAGGGGCATCAGAATATTTGCTGTGTTGGCGATGATGACCAGTCGATTTACGGCTGGCGCGGTGCAGAGGTGGGAAATATTCTGCGGTTTGAGACAGATTTTCCCGGCTCACATGTGGTGCGCTTGGAGCAAAACTACCGCTCCACTCCGCATATTCTTGCGGCGGCCAGCGCGGTGATCGACGGCAATAAAGGCCGTTTGGGCAAGACGCTTTGGACCGAAAAGGACGAGGGCGAAAAGCTGCGCCTGATCGGCCATTGGGATGGCGAAGAAGAGGCCCGTTGGATCGGCGAGGAGATCGAAGCGGCACAGCGCGGCACGCGCGGGCAAGCGGCTTTTGATCTCGACAGCATGGCCATTTTGGTGCGTGCCTCCCATCAAATGCGCGCGTTTGAAGACCGCTTTTTGACCATCGGTTTGCCCTATCGCGTGATTGGTGGCCCTCGGTTTTATGAGCGGATGGAAATTCGAGATGCCATGGCCTATTTTCGCCTGGCGGTCAGCACCGATGACGATCTGGCCTTTGAGCGCATTGTCAACACGCCGAAGCGCGGGCTCGGGGACAAGGCGCAGCAGAAAATCCAAACCGCTGCGCGTAGCAATGGCGTGTCCTTGGTGGAGGGCGCGCGAATTTTGCTGGCGGCGAAAGATTTGGGTGGCAAAGGTGCCGTGGAACTGGCGCGCCTGATAGATGGCATTGACCGTTGGCACGCGCAGGTCCGCCAGCAGGCTGATACCCATGTGGAATTGGCCGAAATTATTCTTGATGAAAGTGGCTACACCGCCCATTGGCAAAATGACAAAACGCCAGAGGCACCGGGGCGCTTGGCAAACCTCAAAGAGCTGGTCAAGGCGTTGGAAG
>NYTV01000130.1 GCA_002683685.1 Paracoccaceae bacterium | reverse complement strand
GGGTAAAATTTACCATCACTTCGGATCAAAAAGCGAATTGGTCTGTGCCATTCGCAAGCAATCCGTGCAGCTCACCTTAGAGCGCGTCCGCCCGCAGTTTGATGCGCCAATGCCGCCCCCGGAAAAGTTTCACGCCATGGCCAAAGCCCATGTGATCGCTATGATATCTGAGTTGGCCTATCACCGGGTCGTGGTCGAAGAGATGCGCGGCTCGAAAACAGGCGGGGCGACACCGGCAGAGCGGGCGTTGCGCCTCGAAATCGCCGCGCTGCAAGCGGAATACGAGGGCTTCTTCCGCAGCACTTTGGCCGAGGGCATCGCCAGCGGACATTTTCGTGACCAAGATATCTCCATCGCCGTGCGAAGCTTTTTGATGATGCTCCATGCACCGATCTATTGGTACCAACCACGAGACGCAGAAAATATCACCGCCATTGCCGAACAATTGGCCAATATGGCCTTGGGCGCAGTGGCAACGCCCCAATGAGATGTTGATCTCCCAAACAACTGCGTTTTACGCTGGCGCGGCGCTGCAATCGCAAAGGATGCTTCCATGACCGAACCTGTGATACTCTCGACGGCCGGTGCTATCGCTATAATTGAGATCAATAACCCCCCGGTCAACGCTCTGAGCCAGGCCGTGCGACGAGGCTTGTACGATGCAGTTATACAGGCAGATGCAGATACTAAGATCAAAGCCATCGTCATCATTGGGGCGGGGCGGAGCTTTCCTGCCGGGGCGGATATCAAAGAATTTGACCAGCCAATGCAGGATCCGCAGTTACCGGATGTGATCGACCGCATTGAAAACTGCGAAAAGCCCGTGGTGGCCGCGTTGCATGGTACGGCTTTGGGAGGTGGTTTTGAGATTGCTCTGGGCAGCCATTACCGCATCGCCCTGCCGTCAGCGCAGGTGGGCCTCCCTGAAATTCATCTTGGGCTCCTGCCCGGCGCCGGCGGCACGCAGCGCTTACCCAGATTATGTGGCGCCACCCTGGCGCTCGAGATCATGTTTAATGGCACGGCCATCAGCGCGAAAGAGGCTCTGAATGCCGGATTGATCGACCGCTTGGCGGAAGGTGACTTGCGCCAGGCTGCTTTAAATTATGCTGCTGAACTCCAAGCCCCGCGCCGCACCAAAGATGCCACCTCTGGCCTCTCAGATAAAGCCGCCGTTGATGCGGCCTTGCATAATGCCACACAGATCGCCACCAGCCGCATGCGCGGGCAACTCGCGCCACTTAAGATTGTCGACTGCGTGCGAGCCTGCGCCACCAAACCCTTCGCCGATGGGCGCCTGTTCGAAAGCGATTGCTTTTTTGAATGCCTCGCCTCAGAGCAATCCAAAGGCATGATCCATGCTTTTTTTGCCCAGCGCGCCAGTGCCAAAGTTCCCGAAGCCAGCCGCGCAGAGCCGCGCCCCCTGAACCACCTTGGGGTCGTGGGCGGCGGCACGATGGGCGCGGGCATCACCGTCGCAGCCCTGAACAGCGGCCTGCCTGTCATAATGATCGAGCGGGATCATGAAGCCTTGGCGCGGGGACAGGCCAATGTTGAGAAGGTCTATGATCGCCTGATTGCCAAAGGTCGCATGAGCCTCTCTCAAAAATCTGAAATTATGGCCCGGTATCGCGGCTCAACTGAATTTGCCGATCTGTCGGAGGTCGATATGGTGATCGAGGCGGTTTTTGAGCGTCTCGATGTCAAACGCGGTGTGTTTGCACAGCTCGACAAAGTGCTAAAGCCCGATGCGGTTTTGGCCTCCAACACGAGCTATATCGACATAGATGAAATTTCCAGCGCCACCAACCGCCGTGAACATGTGATCGGCCTGCATTTTTTCAGCCCAGCAAACATCATGAAATTGCTGGAAATCGTTGTGCCGCAAGGCGCGGCCGATGATGTGGTGGCTACAGGGTTTGCTTTGGCAAAAATCTTAGGGAAAATTCCGGTGCGCGCCGGCAATTCTCCGGGGTTTATTGGCAATCGCATTCTTAGCAAATATGGCAATTGTGCCGCCCATATGATGGAAGACGGCGCCACGCCCTATGAAATTGATGCCGCTATTGTGGACTTTGGTTATCCGATGGGCATTCATGCAATGTATGATCTGGCTGGTCTGGACATCGGGTGGGACAATCGCAAAGCCGCGCAGGGCCAGCGCGATCCGGCCGAACGCTATGTCGAGATCGCCGATCGCATCTGTGAGCGCGGCTGGTTTGGGCAAAAAACCGGGCGCGGCTTCTATCTTTACCCAGGCGGCGCACGCATCGGCACGCCAGACCCTGAGATTGTTGCTCTGATAGAGGCAGAACGCGCCAAAAAATCCATTGCGGCTCGCAAATTCACCGCTGAAGAGATTATGGCGCGCTATCTGGCTGCGATGGTAAATGAAGCCTGCGAAGTTCTGCGCGAAGGGGTGGCCTTGAAACCCTCCGACCTAGATGTGACCTTCGTACATGGCTATGGCTTTCCCAGGTATCGGGGGGGGCCGATGAAATATGCCGATAGCTATGGGCTGGCGCGGCTGCTGGACGATATCGGCCGTTATGGGCAGGATGATCCGATATTTTGGCAAGCCTCGCCCTTATTGGCAGAGCTGGTAGCCTCTGGGCAAACTTTCAACGACCTGAACAAGGGATAGAGCGATGGATCTGAACTTCACCGAAGCTGACCAGGCATTTCGCCAAGAGGTCATTGAATTTCTAAACGCAGAATTGCCAGCCGATATATCACGGAGGGTTCATGCGGATCTGCATGTGAGCAAAGAGGACACTGAATTTTGGCATGCGGTTTTACATAAGCGCGGCTGGCTAACCTTTAATTGGCCCAAATCCTTCGGCGGTGTCGGCTGGAGCCCCGTCCAACAATTCATCTTCGAAGAGGAATGCGCAGCCGCCGGGGCTCCGCGTATCTTGCCGTTTGGTCTTAAAATGCTGGCGCCAGTGTTGATGGCCTTTGGCTCAAAAGAGCAACAAGAGCATTGGCTCCCACGCATGTGCGATGGGACCGACTGGTGGTGCCAGGGCTATTCAGAGCCGGGGTCTGGATCTGATTTGGCCAGCCTGAAAACAACTGCTGTCAAACAGGGCGATCACTATGTAATCAATGGTCAGAAAACTTGGACCACATTGGGCCAACACGCCAATATGATTTTTTGCTTGGTGCGCACCAACAGCGAATGCAAGCCCCAGGCCGGTATTTCCTTTATCTTAGTTGATCTGGCAACGCCGGGGATAGAAATGCGCCCGATCCGCACCCTAGATGGCGGGCAGGAGGTGAATGAGGTATTCTTCACAGATGTCCGCGTGCCTGCGTCAAACTTAGTGGGCGAAGAAAATAAGGGCTGGACCTATGCGAAATACTTGCTCGCCCATGAACGCAACGGTATCGCCAATGTTGGTATTTCAGGCCAAAAGCTTGCGCGACTCAAGCGCCTGTCCCTGAGCCAAAAACGCAGGGGAAAACCTCTGGCCGATGATCCATTATTTGCCGCAAGACTGGCCCGTTTGGAAATTGAGCTGCGCAATCTGGAGACCACAAATTTGCGGGTTCTCGACGAATTTTCAAAAGGTGCGGGACCTGGGCCTGAAAGCTCCATGTTGAAAATCATAGGATCAGAGCTGGAACAGAACTTCGACGATCTCACGCGACGCGCCTTGGGACGGCAGGCACAGGCCCATATGCCCGAGGTGTTTGAGCCCGGCTACAACGGACCGCAGGTCGCCCCACAAGATATGGCTAATCAATCTGCCGCCTATTTCAACAAGCGCAAGGTGTCGATCTATGGCGGCTCGAATGAAATACAAAAAAATATCATCACCAAAATGATATTGGGGCTTTAAATTATGGATTTTCAACCCACTGAAGAGCGGCGCATGCTGGCCGATATGATTGGCAAATTCATTCAAAATGACTATCCAATGAAAGCGCGACTGACGGCGGGCACCAGCGCTTTGGGCTATTGCCCCGAGGCCTACAGCAAGATGGCACAGCTGGGTTTGATCGGCGCATTATTCGACGAGGAGGTTGGCGGCTTTGGCGGTTCAGGATTTGACATTGCCACCGTCTTTACGGAATTGGGCAAAGGTTTGGTGGTTGAACCGCTCAATGACACAGCAATGACCAGCGGCTATATTCTGGCGCATACTGACCAGCTGGAGCTGGTGGAACAGATCATCCTTGGTCAAAAACGCGTGGCACTGGGTCTCATCGAAAATGGCGCAGATTATGATTGGAGCGCGCCAGAGACACTTGCGCACCAGACGGGTTCAGGCTGGCAGTTAAGCGGAATGAAAACCTGCATGAAATTCGCCCATGGGGCGGATGCGCTCATTGTCAGCGCGCAGACGCAATCGGCGCCGGGGATCAGCTTATTTTTGATTGAAGCCGCTGCGGCAGGACTATCGGAGCATTCCTTCCAAACTGTCGACGGCGGCAATGCCTGCGAGATAACGCTGCACAATACTCCGGCTCAGCTGTTGGGCGCGGAAGGCGCTGCATATCCGTTGATTGATGCCGCAGCCGCTCGCGCCACTTTGGCCGTTTGCGCAGAGGCCCTGGGGGTGATGGAGCGGATCAAAGACATGACCATCGACTATATGCGCACGCGCAAGCAATTCGGCAGCGTGCTCGGTAAATTTCAAGCGCTGCAACATCGCGTGGCACAGATGCTACTTGAAATCGAGCAGGCGCAATCGGCGGTGATCAATGCCGCTAATGATTTGCAGTCCCCCACCGATGAGCGCAACCGCGCCATTTCTGCGGCGAAATATTCAATTGGTCGAATAGGCTGCGCCGTCGCCGAAGAGGCAATTCAACTTCATGGCGGCATTGGCATGACTTGGGAGTATGATTTGGGGCATTTCGCCAAACGGCTTGTGATGATCGATCACGAATGGGGGGATCAAGACTTTCACCTGATACGCTTTTCCGAAAGCTGACTCGCAGTACGACGGAAGTTCTGCATGATCCCCGCCAAACCGCGCATCTAAAGGGAGATCGCGACCTATTCAAAAGTATGTTGTTATACTTAAATATACTTCATTTCTCGTAAAATGATCCATTCGGTAGTGCCATGTGGCAGAAATATTGAGTAGTTGGGGGCTTAATACCTCTCCTTTAGGAGCATCACGAGAATTTAAGTCGCAGGACCAAATCCCTAGCAATTGCCGACAGTCCCCTCGCCCGTTCCACCGCGGTCATACGCCTCATTGGCATCCATGGGCCAATCAAGCTGCGCGATTTTGAGGCACATGACTCATTCTCCCGCCCTGCCTTGCAGCGAATTCGCGCCCAACTGGAGGCACTGAACTAAGCTGGGCGTCGGATCTCGGATAAAGCCTATGTTCTCACATATGCCATTGATAATTTTTTTGCCTCAGCGCAATTTTCTGCCCCTGAAGTGGACGAGGTCCAACCCGTTTTGGTCATGGCGAAGGTGGAGGGGCGCTACGACCTCACGCTGTCTATGTTTCAAAATAAAACACAGCTCGCAGATGTCGACAGCACCAAGCCACCAACGGATTGGAAGTCCAAACATTCGCTGATTTTCTCAAATGCCGCTCCTTCTGCACAGTCAGTGATGCCAGAACAAGAACACAAAGCATTCACCGCCAAAGCCAAGAGCCAAGCAAGCCCTGAGGAGCGAACCTATCTGCTCATGGACAAATACCACCAAGAAATTCGCAAAGCCCAGATGCGCGGCTATTTTCTCGATGAAACCCTGCCGTCAGTCTCGTTCAGCTGGCGCGCAGATACCGGCGCAAGTTGCACATTGACGATTGAGCCGGCCGTAGCGACCCACACCGCGCGGCAAAAGTTCCTCAAAGGTCATCAACAGATCATGGAAAGATTTTGGGTTCAATGCAGCAACCATTTCAAAACAGATATGGCGACCATGAACGGCCAACGCGCCTGCGGCTGAAACAAACCGCAAAGCCTGTCAATCTGTTTCTTGTCATGATGCGCAGAACGTCCCACCTACGCTGTGAGACCCAAAGGAGGCGCAGCATGCATCAGCCCGGTGAAACCTATGACGATATCCGCGACGCCGTTGGCAAACTCTGCGCGCAATTCCCCGGAAGCTACTGACGTGCACTGGATCGAGAGATGGCCTATCCGGCCGCTTTTGTGCAGGCCCTCACTGAGGCAGGATGGCTGGGCGCTTTAATTCCTGAAAATTTCGGTGGATCAGGCCTGCCGCTCTCAGCCGCAGCGGTAATTTTGGAAGAAATTCACAGATCTGGGGGCAATGCCGACGCTTGCCACGCACAGATGTATACCATGGGAATCCTTTTGCGGCACGGCTCAGAGGCGCAAAAGCGTCTGTACCTGCCGAAGATCGCCGATGGCACCCTTCGATTGCAAGCCTTTGGCGTAACTGAGCCGAGCTCTGGTACCGATACCGGCGCATTGCCCACAACCGCCAAGCGCGATGGTTCAGATTATGTGGTCAATGGACAGAAGATTTGGACCAGCTGAGCCGAGCATTCCGACCTCATGCTACTTTTGGCGCGTACGACGCCACTGGACGAGCGGATGAAGAAGACCGACGGCCTCTCTGTTTTGCTGGTTGATATGCGCGAGGCACTGGGCAAGGGTCTCACCCTACGGCCCATCCGCACCATGATGAACCATGCTACTACAGAAATCTTTTTTGACAATTTACGCGTGCCTGCGGAAAGCCTAATTGGCGAAGAGGGTAAGGGCTTTCGCTATATCCTCTCGGGCATGAATGCCGAACGTATTTTGATTGCTTCTGAATGTATTGGCGATGCGAAATGGCTTATCTAACACTCCGTAGCCTATGCCAAAGACCGCCAAATCTTCGATCGTCCCATCGGGCAAAACCAAGGCATCCAATTCCCCATTGCCAAGGCCTATGCCAATATGCGCGCCGCTGAATTGATGGTAAATGAGGCGCTGGCCCTTTACGAAAACGGTGGTAATCCCGGCGCTGAAGCCAATATGGCTAAGATGCTCGCGGCCGATGCATCAAATGAAGCGGCCAATGTCGCGGTGCAAACCCATGGCGGATTTGGCTTCGCGGAAGAATATGATGTTGAGCGCAAATTTAGAGAACAAGACTTTATCAAGTCGCACCGATCTCGACGAATCTTATACTGTCCTATCTCGCAAAGCATGTTTTGGATCTGCCGCGGTCTTATTAAGCAAAAGCCCTTGCCCTGCCCCTTCCCACCTGGGAAACGAGAAGCAGGGACAAGGGGCGAAGCCTAAACCGTCAGGATGGTCGAGCCCGTTGTAAGACGCGCTTCTAATGCGTTATGGGCTTCTATCACATCATCCAAAGCAAATTCTTGACCGATGACGATTTTCACATCCCCAGATATGACCTTGGAAAAGAGGTGCCGCGCCATCTCCTGGCAATCTTCATGCTTGCCAATATGAGTAAACAGCGTCGGGCGGGTAATTTTCAATGAACCTTTCGCCCCCAATTGAGCCAGGTTGAACGGTGGGACTGGACCCGAGGCATTGCCGAAGGTGATCATCATGCCCAGCGGTTTAAGACAGTTGAGGGATCCTTCAAAGGTACTCTGGCCCACGGAATCCATCACCACGTCGACCCCTGCACCTCCAGTCAATTCCGCAACCTTCTCTTCGAAATTTTCCGACACATAGTTGATACAATGAGTGGCTCCGTAGTCCAAAGCCAATTGGCATTTTTCATCACTGCCAGCCGTGCCAATGAGGGTGATGCCTTCTGACTTCGCCCATTGGCAGGCGATCAAACCGACCCCGCCTGCTGCCGCGTGAAATAAAACCGTATCGCCGGCACTGAGCGGAGTAGTGCGGTGAAAGAGATATTGCACCGTCATGCCCTGAAGCATCATCGCCGCGCCTTGCTCAAAGCTAATCTCATCAGGCAAAGGACAAACCTGCGCCGCCGGCATCACCCGGCGCTCACAATATGAGCCCGGCGGTATAGAGGCATAGGCCACCCGGTCTCCAACCTTCACATGGTTTACCCCTGCTCCAATGGCTTCAATCACACCGGCCGCCTCCATACCAAGCGCCTGCGGAAGCGGCAGAGGATATAGCCCTGTGCGTTGATATACATCTATATAGTTGAGACCACAGGCTTTATGGGCAATACGAACCTGCCCATCGCCAGGTTCTCCAGTCGGCATGTCCACAATTTTCAGTTGATCCGAATCCCCAAATTCTTCGATCACAACAGTCTTATTCATCACGCTCTCCCTACTTGAGGAATAAGTGTAGCGCATTGCGTTACCGGTACAATCGCAAATTCCAATATCATGCGACCTATGGCGCTGGTCACCTCCAACCTTTGGCCCTAGGATCGGCGCATGATTACATTTGCCTTTGCCATAGTCCTCATGCTTGCCACCCCCGGCCCGGGGGTTCTCTCCGCCGCCGGCGTCAGTGCTGGGTTTGGAGCAGCCGCTGGGCTACGCTATGTCGCTGGGCTCTGTATCGGGCAGGCCTTGGTTTATGCGGCCGTCGCCGCCGGCCTTTCAGCTTTTGTGCTCGACATCCCCTGGTTGCGGCTCACATTGATGACGCTGTCGTTTCTTTACCTGCTGTATTTGGCAAGCCGGATCGCTTTTGCCGGTGCGCAAGTGGCCTTTATTAAATCCGAAGACCCGCCGGGGCTCATGGCTGGTTTGCTTTTGCAACCCATCAACCCAAAAGCATATGCGGTGCTCACCGCTTTAATCACCGGATTTCCGCTCTTTGAGAACGCCTATTGGAGCGAAGTGGCTATAAAATTTGTCATTTTAAATCTCATTTGGGTGCCGATCCATGTGATTTGGGTTCTTTTTGGCGTCTCTCTCAAGCGGCTTAACCTCTCGCCCAAGGCACAACGGGCGATCAATATATCCATGGCCCTGTCGATGCTACTCGTGCTTGGCCTCGCCGCTTGGACTCTGATCTAAGCGGGCTGCACGAAACAAGCGCTCAACCAGCCGCTTTCGCGCTAAAGGCAAGGCCCGATCTCCCAAGGATGGCGCCAACCATTTTTCCAAAAAATGCCCAGTGGTGCGCAGCCCCGAGGCAATCTCGCCATTGTCCGCAACGCTTTGACCGATCATACAGGGCGCAAGTGGCAAGAGCTGGGTCTTCCAGCGCCCGGCATGATGCGCCGCGACGGCTCGACCAGATTTTGGGGAGACATAGGCCAGATCGTCAGTCGTGCCGGACACAGCGCAACAGCTGAGATCCAACCCAAAGCCCAAATCCTCCAATAGCTGCATTTCCCAATGTAAATAGGCCAAGGGCCAAGCCTCTGTGATGCAAATCAGATCTAAAAGATTGATCGAGGCGCTATAGAGTGCCCCATGCACCTCACGCTCTGGCAAAGCAAAGCTTAAAAGCCCAACCACAGAGGTCAAACCGGCCAAGGCCAAGGGATCTGCCATAACCTGCGCGGCTCGGCTGCGCAGAGGTTCGACCGTAAACGCTCCCATATGCTCTTCAAGCCTGGCCTTCCAGACCACCTCAAATTGACTACCGGGCTGCAACATCGGAGCTTGCTTGCGCCCAGCGCCGCCGCGCACAACACCGGCATGCTTTCCGTGATATTCTGTAAAAACTTCAACAATCACAGCCGCTTCACCATGCTTGCGCACGGCCAATAAAACCCCCTCATCCCGCCATTCAATCAAAACATTGACCCTAACTCACATTCGGGAGACACCAATTGCGCACGAATTGGCTCAGTCTATCCAGAGGCCTGACGAATGTTAAGCCATTTGCCACCGCCCATAGCTATTCGCTCAAACCCGGTTCATCGAGCAAATGGCGCCCAAGCCGATCTTCCACTTCAATCACCCAAAGATCAGGATCAAAACCACGCTGGCGGGCAATCGCAAGGTCCAAATCAGGCTCATTTCCCGAAATCAGCTCCACCCAATTGCGCGCCCCGCTTTGCAAGTCAAAAGAGCGCTGAAAAACGCTGCCCTGCCCGTCCAAAAGGTTGAGCTTGACCAAAACCGCCCCCGCTGTGGCGTCTCCACGCTGGATCAGGAAGGCCGGAATATCAGCAAGGCGCAAGCGCGTGAGATAGGCAGAGACCCAAATATCGCTGGTCAGGCGGATCATTCGTTTCCATCGCGAAAATCGAGGCCCATTTCCTCGTAACGCTCTTTATCTTCCAACCAATTCGGGCGCACTTTTACCTGTAAAAACAAATGCACCTTGCGGCCCAAAAATTCTTCCAGTTCCGTCCGGGCTTGGGTGGAAACGGCTTTGATCGTCTCTCCACCCTTACCAAGCACAATACCCTTATGGCCATCACGCATAACATAGATGAGCTGATCAATTTTGCACGAGCCGTCCTTACGCTCCTCCCAAGCTTCCGTCTCAACCGTCAGCTGATAGGGCAATTCTTGGTGCAAACGCAGGGTCAATTTTTCCCGTGTGGTTTCCGCAGCCAGCATACGCAGCGGCAGATCGGCAATTTGGTCTTCAGGATAAAGCCAAGGGCTGGCCGGCAGCTGGCTTGCGATCCAAGTTTTCAGCGCGGCACAGCCGTGCCCCTTTTCCGCAGAAATCAAGAAGGTCTCCACAAAATCAAACGCCTCATTCATCGCCTTGGTCAGGGCCAAAAGTTCAGAAGCTTGCACCTTGTCAATTTTGTTAATCGCCAAGGCAATGGATTTGCTTTTGGGAAGATCCTTGAGGGCTTCCATAATCGCGTCCACGCCCTCCGTGATACCGCGATGCGCTTCAATCAAAAACACCGTCAGATCAGCATCAGCAGCTCCGCCCCAGGCAGATTTGACCATCGCACGATCCAAACGACGTTTGGGACGGAAAATGCCAGGAGTGTCGACGAACACAATTTGCGCCTCTCCCTCGAGTGCGACACCGCGAATGCGGGCGCGAGTCGTCTGCACCTTATGGGTGACGATCGAAACCTTTGCCCCCACCATACGGTTCAGCAGAGTTGATTTCCCTGCATTAGGTTCCCCGATCAGGGCCACAAATCCGGCGCGTGTGCTCATGCCCCTAACCTTTCCAACAATAATTTTGCCGCAGCCTGTTCGGCCTGGCGTTTCGATCCGGCTTTGGCTTGCGCCGCTTCGCCAGAATGTAATCTCACTTCAATCTCAAACTGTGGTGCGTGATCGGGACCGGAGCGGGACAGTTCGACATAATTCGGTGGCGGACCTTTGCGCGCCTGCACCCATTCTTGCAAAGCGGTCTTCGGATCGCGCGCATCGGCCTTAACGGAGGTGATCCGCGTATTCCACAGGCGCAGGATCAACGCCTGCGCTTCGGTAAAACCGCCATCACGATACACCGCCGCAATCAGCGCTTCCATCGCATCGCCCAGCAAAGCTTCTTTGCGTCGCCCACCGCTGACCATCTCAGAGCGGCCTAATTTCAGCAGATTCCCAACACCAATTGAGCGTGCCACATCCGCACATGTTTCCTTGCGCACCAAGGCATTGAAGCGCGGTGCCAATTGCCCCTCGGTTGCCTTCGCATCGAGATCCAATAAAGCCTGCGCCATCACGAGCCCCAGCACCCGGTCGCCCAAAAACTCGAGCCGTTCATTGTCCGAACGGTTTACAGACGACATGCTCGAATGGGTCAAAGCCGTGATCAAGAGCCCCGGATTTTGAAATTCATAGCCGATTTCGGCTGAAAACTGGCGTAACTCGGAAGAAAGCTTGATCATCGCGAGACCTGTAAAATAGCGATCATCTAATCAATCGCCTTGAAATATCGGTCACTGCGCCACGTCCAGAAGGCCAAAATTGAAGCACCAGCAGAGGAAAACAAGATACGATCTGCGCGCCCAACAATGTCTTTTAGCGGCACGAAGCCTACACCGCCAATGGTCTGCGGCACCCGACTATCAGAGGAATTGTCGCGGTTGTCCCCCATGAAAAAGAAATGCCCTTCCGGTACGGTATAGATCTTCGTCGTGTCCAAATTCATCCGCCCACCCAGGCGCATGCTATCTTGATCAAACGTGTCCAATACCCCATGTTCGACACCATTGGGCAGGGTCTCAATGTATTTGGTCTTGATGCAATCTGCGCCCAGCCCAATGACCCCATTGGAACAAACGGGGCGGTTGCGCTGCGAGCCCTGTGGCTCATAGGTTTCTACGAAATCCTCAACCTGTCTTTGCGCAACCGGCGTGCCGTTGATCTGCAACACCCCGCCCTTCATTTGGATCTTGTCACCCGGAAGACCGATCAGGCGCTTGATATAATCCGCGCCCGTCACCGGATGGCGAAACACCACCACATCGCCGCGCTCGGGCGCGCCACCCAAAATCCGCACATCACGATCTTTGATGAAACCACAAAAATCATCCGCATCAATATTCAAGCCAAGGCGCGCAATCTGAATTTTTGGACAGGAGGCATAAGAATACCCATAGGCCATTTTATTGACGAATAAAAAATCCCCGATCAAAAGGCTATCCTTCATTGAACCCGAGGGGATCCAGAAGGGCTGAAAAAACAAAGTGCGAAACACCCCAGCAATCAGCAGGGCATAGACCACAGTCTTGACCGTCTCTATCACACTCGCAGCAAAGCTTTTTTCTTCAATGTCGTCCATAACATCCTCAGAATTTGATTTAGGGCTATGTGCGGCGCTTACGATCGAGAGTCAAGTTGTCCTGCCTGCATTCGGGCGCGCTTCAATCACCACAAAGGCCTGTGCCCATGGATGATCATCGGTCAAAGTACAATGGATCACTGCCGTATGACCTGCGGGCGTCATCTGCGCCAAACGCCCCGCAGCCCAGCCTGTGACTGCCATCACCGGCTGACCGCTGCGCATATTGGTCACGGCCATATCTTTCCAACTGATACCCATCGCCAAACCCGTGCCAAGCGCCTTAGAGCAGGCCTCTTTCGCCGCCCAGCGTTTGGCATATGTGCCCGCCACATCTTTGCGCGCCTCCGCCTTGCGTTGCTCAACCTGTGTAAAAACCCGGTTTTTAAACCGATCCCCAAAGCGGTCCAATGTGCCTTGGATCCGGTCAATATTCGCCAGATCTGTACCGATACCTAAAATCATCGACGGGCGTTTTGCATCAAGCGGCGCATTTCAGAAATGGCCGGGCCCAGACCCAAAAAGACAGATTCCCCGATCAAAAAATGTCCAATATTCAGCTCGGCCACCTCGGGCAGAGCAGCTATGGGCGACACTGTTTCGTAGCTCAAGCCATGACCGGCATGCACCTCCAGCCTAAGCTCGGCTGCAAATCGTGCACTGCGGGTGATCCGCGCCAATTCCTCATCTGCGCCCAGGTGATTGCCCGCTGCATGCAGGTCACAATAAGCGCCCGTATGCAGTTCAACCACCGCAGCTCCCACCTCCGCACTGGCTTGTAATTGTTGCTCTTCTGCGGCTACGAACAGCGACACACGGCATCCCACTTCAACCAAAGGCGCTATGAAATCACGCAGACGGTCCTGGTCTGCCAACACATCCAGACCGCCCTCGGTGGTCCGCTCCGCGCGTTTTTCAGGTACGAGACAAACCGCATGCGGCTTGTGGCGCAGGGCTATGGCCTGCATTTCTGCTGTTGCGGCCATTTCGAAATTCAAAGGAATGCGCAATGCGCCGATCAAAGCGTCAATGTCTGCATCGCAAATATGCCGACGATCCTCACGCAGATGCGCGGTAATACCATCAGCCCCGGCGGCCTCGGCCATCAAGGCTGCGCGCAGAGGATCCGGATAAGCACCGCCCCTTGCGTTGCGCAAAGTGGCCACGTGATCAATATTGACGCCGAGGCGTTGCTCAATGGACATAATCGTATCTTTCTGTTTTCACCTTAGACACCCGAGTCATCTTCTCGTTTGGGGAGGGTCTTGCGGCGCAACTCTGCAAATTTGGCCGCTAGTTGACCTTTTCGGCGGCTTTTATACACGCGAATAGCGGGAACAGTAATAGCATAAATCACCAGCCCTGATATGAGTCCCGGCACCACCCCACCGATCATCCAGGGGAAAAACACCGTGTGCCAAAATTCGACCAAATACGTCCAATCTCCGCCAGATTGCGTGAAGAAAGCAACGATATTTGCACCCAATTCCGACACCGCGCGCGCAAACATTTCTCCCAAACCCAAGTGCAGATCGCTCTCTGGCCGCTTGCCCAAAAACGCATGACCAAAACCAAGCGCCGTTGCGCCAATGGGGATATAGGTCAGCGGGTTGCCGAAAAATGTGCCTAATAGCGAGGCGAGGACATTGGCCCGCAATACAAGCGCGAACACCCAAGCCAGAAGAAAATGTAGCCCGTAAAACGGAGTGAAAGAGGTGAACACGCCTATCGCCACGCCACGCGCGATTTCCTCCGGCGTTCCTGGCAGGCGGCGCAAACGGTGTTTGATATAAGAATAGGCGCGGGCCCAGCCCCCCCTTGGGTAGACCCATTCCCAAAGCGCCCGAGGCAGCCCACGCTTTTCACGACGCTTAAACACCAATTTCGCCCC
>NYTV01000049.1 GCA_002683685.1 Paracoccaceae bacterium | reverse complement strand
TTTTCGTGATCATACCGATGACTTTCATTTTCGCTCCCATTGGTGCCAATGTGGCGCATCGCATGAATGCAGGGCCACTCAAGCGCCTGTTTGGGGTGCTTTTGCTCCTGGTGGCGACCAATATGGTGCGGAGTGCCCTATGTGGGTAGCGGCCCATATCGAGGACCTTCGGACGGCCGGTTGGACCAAGTTTTCGGTTGATGCTCATCTTGAAGCCTGGGTGGCGCATGTGGCTCCCATCGCTGCTACGCTGTCGCAAAATCCGGCCCATCGGGCCGAATGGCTCCGCCATGGGGGCACCTGGTTCGCTGGGGTAAATATTTTGACCAATGATGCACGCGGCCGCCTAGAGCAGGGGCCTGAGCTCGGCGGGATGGCTGTAGATTGTCTCACCGCGCTGCATGGGCCAATGTCTCTGGATTTGGGTCAAATTTCTGTCACCTATCCGGGCTATCCGCTGTTTGATGGCCAGGAAAGCGCGGCGGCACATCGCTACCGGGTCATCCGCGCGGCCGCGCATGTGGATGGTCTTCTGGCTATCGGGCCAGAGCGCCGCCGTTTTTTGTGTGAACCGCATCAATATGTATTGGGCATCCCCTTGGGTTCTTGCAATGCCCAGGCCAGCCCGCTGGTGATTTGGGAGGGCAGTCACAGGATCATCCGCGCAGCTTTTAAATCTGTGTTGGACCATTTGCCGGTGGAGCAATGGGGATCTGTGGATCTGACGGAGGTCTATCACCAAGCCCGCAAAGATTGTTTTGAGCACTGTCCTCAGACGCGCATTCTTGCCCAGCCGGGCGCCTGCTATGTGCTACACCGCTTGGCTTTGCATGGCATTGCCCCCTGGGGACCGGGAGCAGAGGCTCCGCCAGAGGGGCGGGCTGTGGCGTATTTTCGGCCTCAGACAGAGGGCAACCTGGATGATTGGCTCAACGGTGACTATTAGCGAGCTGTGCACAACAGAAGATCGCCGGCCTAAACAGTTCAACAGTTTACGGCGGCGGCGCTAAGCTTATCCAAGATTGGGCATGCGGCTGGCGCGGCCCCCGCGGCGTTTTTGCACGCGCGGCGCCCGGTCGGGAAGGTCAGCCATGATCTCACGCCGTTGCGTGGGGCTGAATTGAGACCAGCTGCCGATTTCCTCAATTGAGCGGTAACAGCCGATGCAGATCCGTTCTTGTGGATGAATGGAGCACAGCTTGATACAGGGGCTGTCTATCTCTTCTCTTTTCCAAATATCATCCATACGTTTCACCGTCAGCCCACCGTCCGAATATGTCGCGCACGATCTAGAGCGCCCTGCAAGATATAGCCTGCCGCAACGTGATCTATGACCTCGGCGCGACGTTTGCGAGACGTATCCGCCTCCAACAAGGCCCGCTCAGCAGCTACGGTTGATAGGCGTTCATCCCAATATCCAATCGGCAGATCGGTCAAACTCGCCAGATTGCGGCCAAAGGCGCGGGTGGATTGGCAACGCGGGCCTTCGGAGCCGTCCATATTGCGCGGCAGGCCCAAGATTATCGCGCCAATCTCTCGGTTTTCAATGACCGCCAGCAGCGCTTCGGCATCTTTGGAAAATTTCACCCGCCTGATGGTGTGCAAAGGGGTTGCGGAGCTGAGCAAGCGATCAGAGACGGCCACGCCAATTGTTTTTGTGCCCAGATCCAGCCCCATCCAAGAGCTGCCCGCCCGCGCCTGAGCCATTAGATCACCGATCTCCTCATGGATCATGGCCAGATACCTGCTGATTGCGCCGCGCCTTGTAAAATTTCGAGATCGCCGGGGCGGGCTGCGAAGACTTGCACGGCCTCATCAAAAATCTTCCTGGCACTTTCGGTCTCGCCCAAGACCCCATAGGCCACGATCAATTGCGCCCAATCGGGGGCTGGACCGCCCTCCGTGGCGAGGCGATCGGCGAGGCCGGTTACCATGGAGGCAATCATCGCGCTGCGCTCTTGGGCGCTCATCTCGGTGGTAGATTGCACATCCGCGGCACTTGGGCCTTTCACAGCGGGTGGATCATATTTGACACCGGCGATTTGTGCCAAATCCGTGATGGTGCGCCGGATCAAGGGCATATAGGGGGCTGTTTCCGGCCCGTCCTCCAGCAATTTTCGCCAAATGCTAAAGGTACGATCGGGCCTTCCAATCGCGTCGAGATATAGGCCCATGCGAAATAGGGCCAACTTATGGTCGGGCTCGCGCTGTAGGGTCTCGCGCAGGGCAATCTCTGCCTCACGGGAAATGTAGGTATCAGCCGCCATGATGAGCAATTCCGCATAGGCATACCATTCATCTGCGGTAGCCTCGGCACCCTTAAGCTCCAAGACCCGCGCTTGGGCTTGATGCGCTTGAGCAAAATTGCCCAATCTCGACTCGGCTTTCGCCAAAAGCTCGTGGCCCGCGATATCCGATGGCCGCGCATCAAGAGCCGCACGCAGTTCTGTCACCAATTGCACATAGTCCGGGTCAGACGGGGTGCTGGAGGCCGGCGCGCGCGCCTCTGCGGCCTCTTGGTCTAATCTGTCTGCCTGGAGCCTCTCGGACTGGGCATAGCGCTCTGCAATGGGTCTATCGGGTACGGAGGGCGCGCCGATTTGGCTATATAGGCCCGCTCCCAACAGGCAGGCCAGAATACTGCTGCCCGCAAAAGCCCATAAACCTCGACCCTGGGCACTTGAATTGGGCTGATTGCGTGCTGCGCGCGCCGCTGAGATCATGCGGCGGCCAATCTCGGCGCGCATGGCGGCAAATTCCGCTTCGCGTAAAACACCTTTGGCCAAATCGCGTTCCAATCCACGCAATTGTTCGGCATAGACATCCACATCGCGCATAACAGGCAGGGCTGCGCGCTGGGCCTGTCGGAGCATCAAGCCACCGATGAGTAGAAGCGTCAAAATAAATACTGCCGCAGAAAAGATCATTAACCACTCCTAAAAGTATCGATCGCCTTCCGCCGATGACGGCGGTCTCTATCGCTCTATATCGGTTCCAGTAATGTCGCAATAATTTCACACAAGGACGCTGGTGAGGTGCAGTGTCGCGGTGTTTTAAGTGATAAGACGCGCAAGCACCCAAGGGGGATTCTAAAATGAAGCGAAATTCAGTCTTTGCTGTCGCGCGCGAGGCGCTGCGTCAACACAGCGGTTGGGGCCGCACCTGGGGCAATCCAGAGGCCAAAAAAGCCTATGACGTGGTGATTATTGGCGCAGGGGGGCACGGCCTGGCGACCGCCTATTATCTGGGCAAGAATTTCGGCATTACAAATGTGGCCGTGATCGAAAAAGGCTGGCTGGGCGGTGGCAACACAGGGCGCAACACAACAATTATCCGTTCCAATTACCTGCAAGACCCCTCGGCTGCGATCTATGAAAAGGCTCGGTCTCTATATGAGACAATGAGCCAGGATCTGAACTATAACGTGATGTTCAGCCCGCGCGGCGTGATAATGCTGGCGCAAACCCATCACGAGGTGCGCGGATATCAACGCACTGCCCATGCCAATTCCCTTCAAGGGGTGAAGACAGAATTCATCTCACCGGCGCGTGTCAAAGAGCTGTGTCCCATCATGAATATCGACGGGCCGCGCTATCCGGTTTTAGGGGCTTTGTGGCAAGCGCGCGGCGGCTCGGCGCGCCATGACGCGGTGGCTTGGGGCTATGCGCGGGCTTGCACCGATATGGGCATGCATATTTTACAAAAAACTGAAGTGACCGGCATTACGCAATCTGCGGGAAATGTGACTGGGGTTGAGACCAGCCGCGGCCATATTGCCTGTAAGAAACTGGGGATGGTTGTGGCCGGACATGCCTCGGTGGTGGCCAATATGGCGGGCTTTCAATTGCCCATCGAGTCTGTGCCGCTGCAGGCTCTGGTCAGTGAACCGATCAAACCCTGTATGGATGTGGTCGTCATGGCCAATACGGTTCATGGCTATATGAGCCAATCAGACAAGGGCGAGATGGTGATTGGTGGGGGCACAGATGGCTATAATGCCTACACGCAACGCGGCTCATTTCATCATCTGGAAGAAACTGTGCGGGCCTTGATTGAAACCTTCCCCATGGTGTCGCGTTTGAAGATGCTGCGCCATTGGGGCGGCATTGTCGATGTCACGGGAGATCGCTCACCTATTTTGAGTAAAACCCCTTTGGGCAATACGTTTATCAACTGTGGCTGGGGCACAGGTGGGTTCAAAGCCATACCGGGTTCTGGTTGGGGCTTTGCAGAGCTCATGGCTAAAGGGGAAAGCCCGCTCACAGATCAATTTGGTCTCGACCGCTTCCGTGCTGGTCGGTTTATTGACGAAAGCGTTGCTGCAGGGGTGGCGCATTGATGGCCTGTAAAATAGAGATCTTCCCCCGCATCACCTTTCTTAATACGACACAGGGAGCCTTGTCATGCTCATCCTAAATTGCCCATATTGCGGCTGCGACAAAGATGAAACGGAGCTGTCGGCTGGTGGGGAGGCGCATTTGAAGCGCTTCGGCCCTGGCGCTACTGACGCAGAGTTTGAGGGCTATTTGTTCGGCCGTGAGAACCCAAAGGGGCTGCATTTTGAGCGCTGGCGTTGTGCTTCTGGTTGCGGAAAATGGTTTCATGCTGCCCGCTGCACCGCCACGCTGGAAGTTTTTGGAACCTATAAGGCCCAGACACTTGAGCCGCCTCAAAATATCAAGGATGCCATTAGCGCCAAACGGCCTGGATGGACTTGGAGGGGGTTCTCATGACCGTTGTCTCTTCACTGCATAAGCCCGGGCGATGCCGGCATAATTTCCGCAAAAATGGAGCGTCCCAATGAGCACCCGTCTTGCCAGCCATGGCCGGTTGATCAACCGCGCTAAAGCGCTTTCCTTCACCTTCAATGGCAAGGTTATGTCCGGCTTTGAGGGCGATACTTTGGCGGCCTCGCTTTTGGCCAATGATCAAATGCTGATGGGGCGATCTTTCAAATATCACCGCCCACGCGGTGTTCTGGCCTCCGGAGGCGAAGAGCCCAACGCCTTGATCAACCTCGGGGTGGAGAGCGGGTTTGAACCCAATGCGCGCGCCACAACAACCGAGACATTTGCAGGTTTGACGGCCGCCTCACAAAATCACTTTCCCTCGTTGGAATTTGACGTGGGTGCGATTAATTCGAAACTGTCGCGTTTCTTGCCGGCGGGTTTCTATTACAAGATGTTCATTCATCCGCGCTCCTTTTGGAAGCATATTTATGAGCCAATCATTCGCTATTCTGCGGGTCTGGGCAAAGCGCCAAAGGCGCGCGATCAAGACAGCTATGAGCATTATTATCACCACTGTGAGGTGATGGTCGTGGGCGGCGGAATTGCTGGGCTGCAAGCTGCGCGATCTGCGGCGGCGACAGGAGTTCGGGTGCTATTGGTTGAGCAAACCGCCCATTGGGGCGGCCGCGCGCCGGTGGATGGGGTTATGATTGAGGGTCTGGCGGCCGCAGATTGGGTTGCGAAAACTTTGGCGGAGCTTGCCGGGCGCGACAATGTCGTCATGCGCAATCGCACTCAAGGCTCTGGGGTCTATGACCACGGATATGCTTTGGCCTATGAGCGTGTTGCCGATCACACACCGGGTGACGGGCGGCCGCGCCATCGGTTATGGCGCGTGCGTTGTAAACAGATTATAACCGCCACAGGCGCTATTGAACGGCCGCTGTCCTTTGCAGGCAATGATGTTCCTGGCGTGATGCTGGCCTCTGCAGTGCGCGATTATGTGGTGAATTTCGCGGTGTCGCCCGGTGATCGCACGGTGGTTGTCACCAATAATGATGACGCTTATCGCACAGCGCTTTGCTTGCGCGAGGCCGGTCTTGAGGTGCCGCTGATCGTTGATGCAAGGCCCGAAGGGGGCGGGGCGTTGATGGAGGCGGCGCAAGCCGCGGGCATCCGCGTGGCCCTGGGCCGCGGCATTGCCAAGGTGAAAGGCGGCAAAAGGGTGACCGGGGTGCAGATCTGTGCGCAGGCGGGTGAAGGCTCTGTGCTTGAGGAGGTCGCGTGTGACGTGGTGGCGATGTCCGGTGGCTGGTCGCCCGTGGTGCACCTGTGGTCTCATTGCGGCGGCAAGCTGATCTGGGATGCCGATCAAGCAATGTTCCGTCCCGATGCCAATCAACCGCCCTTGGGGTATGATGGAGCTGGACTTGTCAAAGTGGCGGGTCTGGCCAATG
>NYTV01000129.1 GCA_002683685.1 Paracoccaceae bacterium | reverse complement strand
TGGAAATTGTGCAAATATAGGATTCGCCTTCGAAACATAGGTTTCGCGCCGAGATTCCCAATTTACCCTCAGACTTATCCACAGAAAGTGTGGATGGGTTATTTCTTGCAGCCGGCGTTATTTCGATGCAGCCGCTTTGCGAATCGCATAGAGCTAAGGGCGTAATGACAGATGACACACAGGCTTCGACAGGCCACGATCTGATTGCGGACTATTTGACCCGCCTTGATGGCTCGCCGGGAGTCTATCGCATGCTCGATCGGGAGAGCCGGGTACTTTACGTTGGCAAGGCCAAAAGTCTGAAAAATCGCGTTGCGAGCTATGCGCGGCTACAGGGACATTCTCCTCGTATCAGCCGCATGATTGGCGAGACCGCCAGTATGATGTTTTTGACCACCAAGACTGAAACCGAAGCGCTCTTGTTGGAACAAAATCTTATCAAACAGCTCAAGCCGAAGTACAATGTCCTTTTGCGAGATGATAAATCTTTTCCAAATATTTTGGTCAGCCGAGAACATGGGTTTCCACAAATCAAAAAACATCGGGGCGCAAAGACGGAAAAAGGCAAATATTACGGCCCTTTCGCCAGCGCGGGTGCTGTCAACCGGACGTTGAATCAGCTACAGCGCTTCTTTTTGCTGCGGGATTGTTCAGATAGCCAGTTTGACACCCGCACCCGTCCTTGTTTGCAATATCAAATAAAGCGCTGCTGCGCGCCCTGTGTTGGGTATGTCACCGCAGAAGACTATGCGCTTTTGGTCAGAGATGCGGAGCGATTTTTAGGCGGAAAATCGACGCATATTCAGGCAGAGCTTGCCCAGGAGATGCAGACTGCATCTGGAAATATGGAATTCGAACGCGCTGCCGCCCTGCGCGACCGGATCAAAGCGATGACCCAAGTGCAAACTGCGCAAGGGATTAATCCGCAAAGCGTGCCAGAGGCGGATGTGATTGCGGTGCATATGGAAGGTGGGCAAGCCTGCGTTCAGGTTTTCTTTATTCGAGGCAATCAAAACTGGGGCAACCGTGATTACTATCCAAGAGTTGGCGGAGATGTGTCGATCACGGAAGTGATGCAGGCCTTTGTGGGGCAGTTTTATTCAGACCGCGAACCGCCGCGGATGATCTTGCTGTCCGATGCGATTGAAGATCCTGATTTGATGGTTGAGGCGCTGAGTGAAAAATTGGGCCGGAGGGTCCAGATCGCCGTGCCACAGCGCGGGGAAAAGCTGGATCTGGTGGCCGGTGCGCAGCGTAACGCCCGCGAGAGCTTGGCGCGCCGCATGTCGGAGAAAGCCTCGCAGATGAAATTACTCAAAGGGTTAGCAGAGGCGTTTGAGCTGCCCGATGTGCCCCGTCGCATCGAGGTTTATGACAACAGTCACATTCAAGGTGCCCACGCGGTCGGGGCGATGATTGTGGCAGGAGCCGAGGGGCTGCTGAAGTCACAGTACCGGAAATTTAACATCAAGGGTGATGACCTCACGCCGGGTGATGATTTTGGCATGATGAAAGAGATCATTGGCCGTCGCTTCAAACGGCTTTTGAAAGAAGATCCTGAGCGTAAATCCGAAGCTTGGCCCGATTTGCTGTTGATCGACGGAGGCGCTGGGCAGGTAAGCGCCGTGCGCGAGATCATGCGAGACTGGGGTGTGGAAAATATCGCCATGATTGGCGTGGCGAAGGGCGTGGACCGCGATGCAGGGAAGGAAGAATTCTATCGCACCGGCAAACCTGTCATGGCGCTGCGGCACAATGATCCGGTGCTGTATTTCGTGCAGCGTTTGCGCGACGAGGCGCATCGCTTTGCCATTGGCACGCATAGAGCCAAACGCGCCAGAGCCAATTTGAAAAATCCGTTAGATGATATTGATGGCATCGGTCCCAAACGTAAAAAAGCGCTGCTGGCGCATTTTGGGTCGGCTAAGGCTGTCATGCGGGCGAACTTGGTGGATCTCAAAGCTGTGGATGGGGTATCGGATGCGATGGCGGACCAAATTTTTAATCATTTTCAGCCCTAGGCTGAGGCGCTGAAATCCGGGATGGCAAGGTCTCGAAGCTCTTCCATTTGCAAAAAATTATAATGGAATGCGCAAAATCCTTTCGATACCACTGGCACGCGGATTCGAACCCGGTTAAGTTTCAAAGGATGTGGAGTTTGCCAAATATATTGACAGTGATCCGTTTGATAGCTGCGCCTATGGTGGCGGTGATGTTTTTATATTTCACGCGACCCTATGCTGATTGGGCCGCGCTGGTTCTGTTTGTCGGTGCGGCACTGACTGATTGGCTAGATGGCTATCTGGCGCGCGCTTGGAAACAAGAGAGCAAGATGGGCGCGATGTTGGATCCGATTGCCGATAAAGCCATGGTTGTGATCGCCTTGGTAGTTTTGGCCAGTGTCTTTGGCTTGGATGCTTTGATCCTTTTGCCGGCCGCATTGATCGTATTCCGTGAAGTCTTTGTGTCTGGTTTGCGTGAGTTTTTGGGCGATGTAGCTGGCACCTTGAAGGTTACAAAGCTCGCCAAGTGGAAAACCACCGTGCAGATGGTGGCGATTGCTTCGCTTTTTGCCGTGGGAATTTTTGAACATTATCTGGTGATGGGCACAGCGGGCATGGATCGCGAGATTGTCTCAGGAATTTTGAATGCAAAACTGGAAGATCCGTCGCATATGCGGCTGATCTACCACGGAATGTATGTCACCTGGTACAGCGGTCTGGCCCTGCTTTGGATCGCTTCGGCGCTAACGATCATCACCGGGGTGGATTATTTCCGCAAAGCCCTGCCGCATTTGGGAGATTGAACGTCATGAAGTTGAATATCCTCTATTTTGCCTGGGTGCGTGAACGGATAGGCCATAGCCAAGAGGCCTATGAGACCTCTGCGGTAACGGTCGCTGATCTGATCACCGAGCTGATGGCGCGGGATGCGGGATATGCCGCGGCCTTTGCAGATTTATCGGTGATTTGTGTTGCGGTGGACCAAGAGCTTAGTGATTTTGCGGCCCCGCTTTCCGATTGCCGCGAAGTGGCGTTCTTTCCGCCTATGACGGGAGGTTGAGATGTCGGCACGGGTGCAAGAGGCCACTTTTGATTTCGCGGCGGAAATGACCGCGTTTCAATCGACGGTGACCCGCTCCGGGGCGGTGGTCAGCTTTACCGGTGTGGTGCGTGATGACACAGGCAATCTCGATCACATGTTCATCGAACACTATCCCGGCATGACAGAGGCCGCGCTCCAAAAATTCGCCGATCAAGCAACCGAGATATTCGACTTAGAAAAGGCTTTGGTTATCCACCGCTATGGGCAGTTGCAGCCTGGTGAGGCGATTATGATGGTGGCCACGGCCGCGCGTCATCGCAAAGATGCCTTTGCGGGCGCTGACTATCTTATGGATTATCTCAAATCGCGTGCGCCGTTTTGGAAAAAAGAACTGTCCAAAGGTTCGGCAGCTTGGGTAGCGGCCAAAGCTCAAGATGAAGCGGAACTTGCGGCATGGGGCCTTGAGGGCACCGCGAAGGAGAGCTGAACGCGGATCCTATCGGCCAGAGTTTTGCCGTTCGATATAACTGCGCAACTCCTCAGCTTCGGTTCTTGCAACACGCAGCCCTTCCATGGCTGCGTCGAGCTCCGCTTGGGTTTGTGACAATTTGTTGCTCATTTCGGCTTCACGTTGGTCGATATAGGCCAGTGCCTTGTCGCGCAGGTCTTCCGCCTCATGAACCGATTGGGCCAATTTATCCAATTCACCAATATCGGATTGACTGACGCGGCTAAAGCGATGGACCAGCCAATTTGCGAACCAACCCAAGCAAAATGCTACAAAGAGGATGATTGCGATTGTGACGATAAACTCGGTTCTATTCATTGCTGGTCTCCTCGGCGGTGGCCGTGTCGGATGTTTGGGACTGCGGTGCTGGCTCCTCGATCATCGCAGGCGTCAGGAGGCGAAACTCAATGCGCCGGTTGGCTTCGCGGCCCTCTTCAGTGCTGTTATCGCCAATCGGTTGGGTTTCCCCATAGCCTTCCGCTGTTAACGACTTGAGTTTAACGCGGGCACCGCGCAGGGCTGTCAGTACGGCCTCAGCGCGCCCCTTGCTGAGATTGAGGTTCATTTCTTCACGCCCTTGGCTGTCCGTATGGCCTGCGATCTCAATGGGCGCTTCAAGGCAGCGGTCGAACACCTCTGCGATGGCTTGTACCGTGTCGCGGCTATTGGCATCTAGCGTGGCAGAGCCAGGTTCGAATTTGATTTTATTTTTGCGGCCCAGGTTGTTGATTTCCGCCACGCATGCATCACCGGTCAGCATCCGTGCTAATGGGTCCAGCTCTTCGAGGTAGGTCACATCCAATTCAAATTCGGCACCATCACCAAGACGATCAATTAGAATTTGTGCAATATCTGTCCTTGTGGATCGGCGGCCTGTCAACCCGGTAATATCAATCGCATTGGGCGACACAGTGACCAGTCCAGAGTTGAGTTGGCTCAGACCTGCCAAGCTCGCTAGACTGCGCACCATCCAACCTTCGGGCAGGTTGTTTTGCAGTTTGGTCGATAGGTAAACATCGTCACTTCCGAACACCGCATAGGCAAAGGTCTGTAATGTCCGTTGTGCGCGGGGGTTGATGACAGGCCCGCGAATTTGCACCTGGCCTTCCGGTGACAGGGTCGCGACCATTTCTGGGATGGCTATGTCATCAGCTGGGGTTTCAGGTGCGACCAATAGGATGGGGTTGAGGGCGAAGACCTCGGGTAAATCACCATCGAGTCGGCTGGCGATCTTATCAAATAGGGCTGGGTCAGTCCCGGCAGGGGCGGTGAGTGTGACATCTGCATCGCTCAGCGTCACAGATCCGCCGCCCAGTTTGGCCAGGGCGGCAATAGCCTGTGTTGCTGCCTTGCTCCACAGAGGCGAGGGCACGCCAAGACCTTCCCGGCAGGTGGCCTCCTCCCTCAGCCCCGCTGCCTTGGCCGCGGCAAGAATTTGCGCGGCCGCTTGCGGGCTATCTGCACTACAGGCGTCGAAGGAGGCGCCAGTGGCGGTGATGCGAAATCGTAATGTGAACGGGGTGATCACCGGGCGCGGCGCGCTGATGTCAATCTTTGAAGTGACATCGGCTGGGGTGCGGCGGGTCAACTCTTCCAAAAGTTTGGACTTTTGTTCTTCCGACTCGCCGATGGCTTCAATATCAACCTGTGTTTCCTCGATTGAAATCTTCGCGCGTTCCAATCGCTCGAGTGCCAAAAGCCCATAGGATATAACCGAGGACCAAGAATCCGGCACCGGATAATCTGCGGTTTCTAGGAAATCGGCGACCGGTGAATTGCCGGCTATGCGGGCGACCCGGTCCTTGAAATTGGCATTATCGGCGTTGGTGGGAACCAAACCGATGAGAGAAATGCTTTGGCCGTTGCGCAATATTTCGACAGAAAACTTGGGTGCCACCGGTGGGCGGCTGTCTGTGATGGTGAAATTATCAATAACCCGCGCCGCCTCAACGATTTGTCCCGCTGCGGCCAAGGCTTTAAATCGCAGAGCTTCAGAGGCGGCCTCGCCTTCCAAGACAACTTTTAACCCATCGGTTTGCACGCTCGCCCAATCAAAGCCTTCCAAGGCCAGGCGTTTTTCAACGGCGGTGGCAGAGCTGTTTTCAATCCATGAGACAGTCAAGCCAGCGGCAAAATACGCCCCTACGCCTGCAGCTGTGAAGGCAAGTGCAGATAAAATAACTGGAATGATGCGCATTAATTTTCCCTACGTTCCCGAAGTCTTCTAGTGTGGGACTGCCGTGGGATCAATCACAGCATAATGGTGACGGCGAAAAACAGCACAGGGATCAGGCCCGCGTCTCGATTTGTCCGAAACAGATGCAGTAGCAAGGGCACATTTTTGATATCGAGCTGACGCATTTGCCAAAACAGATGGGCCGCAAAGCCCACGGTCCCCAGTTGGGCGGTCATCATCTGCGCCGGTGTGGCGTCGGGGAGCGCGCCATAGATTGCTATCGGCATCAAACCACTGGCCAAAATGGCAAAACCGCGCAGCCATTGCGGGCTGCTTTGCCCAAACAGGCGCGCTGTGGATTTCACGCCAATCAGCGCGTCATCCTCTGTATCTTGATGCGCATAGATGGTGTCATAAAACAGGGTCCAAGCAATGCCTGCAAAATATAGCAGTACGGCGGGCCACTCTAAGCGGCCACTATGGGCCACCCATCCCAACAAAGCGCCCCAGTTAAATGCAAGGCCTAGAAACACCTGCGGCCACCAGGTGAACCGCTTGGCAAAGGGGTAAATCGCAACAAAGCCAAGACTGGCAATGCCGATCAGAACTGCCGGCGCGCCAAAGCTGATCAGAATGCAAAAGGCGATGAGCGCTTGGGCGAGCATCCAAAGCAGCGCGCCGCGCACCGTGACCTGCCCCGATGGGATAGGGCGCGATCGGGTGCGGGCCACCTGGGCATCAAATCTTCGGTCAGTGATGTCATTCCAGGTGCACCCCGCGCCGCGCATGAGCCAAGCGCCGGCACCGCAGCCTAGGATCAGCCACAAATCCCAGGCCCGGAAATCTCCGGCCTGGAGTGCCGCTAAAAGGATGCACCAAATGCATGGGATATAAAGCAGCCAAGTACCAATGGGGCGGTCGGCTCGCGACAGGCGCAAATAGGGGCGGGCGGCCGCTGGCGCGTCGCGATCGACCCAGTTATGTTTTACCGCATCGGCAACTTGTCCCTCTGGTGATTTGCCTGATTGCGTCATATCCTATGCTCCATGGCTTCAGTTATTCGACTACATGTAAATCATCCGCTGGGGGCGGGGCAATCGGTTCCTTTGAGCCGCGAGCAATCGCATTACCTCTTCGGTGTCATGCGGAAAGGCGTGGGCGAGGGTCTTGAACTGTTCAACGGTCAGGACGGCGAGTGGTTTGCGCGGGTGGTGCAGGCCGGCAAACGTAATGGCATCTTGCTCTGTGAAAGCCAATCCAAGCCGATGCAGCTGCCGCCCGACCTGTGGCTGATCTTCGCGCCGATTAAGAAGGCGCGCACGGATTTCATCGTCGAAAAAGCCACTGAGATGGGCGTGGCACAGATCCTGCCAATGCAGAGTGATTTTACAAATTCTGAGCGAATTCGCCAAGACCGCCTGCAAAATCACGCGGTGGAGGCTGCCGAGCAATGCGGTGGTACCTATGTGCCTGCTGTGCATGAGCTGCAAAAACTTTCAAAACTGTTGGACGGTTGGGATCCGCAGCGCCAGATTATGTTTTGTGATGAAACCCGTCTGGGATCTGGCGCAAACTTGCCATCTCTAGCGGGCCCATGGGCGGTTTTGATCGGACCGGAGGGGGGATTTAGCCCAGCCGAGCGCAGGCGGCTAAATGAGATGCCCCAAGCGCATGGGGTGGCGCTCGGCCCTCGAATTTTGCGTGCCGATACGGCTGCAGTGGCGGCATTGACTGTTTGGCAGAGAGCTTTGGGGGATTGGCAATGAGCTTTATACGCCCAGAAGCGCTCCGCAGTTTGCGCAAATATCGGGGATTTATCTTTGCCGGTTTGGTGCTGATCACCGGTTTGATGATCGCGTTCAGCAGCTTTGGCACGACCCGGCTTGCGGGCGCGGTGATCGCAGTCACGGGGGCATTGATTGGCCATGACGCTTACCGCCGTTTCAAATTCCCTGTGGGCCATGGCGGCGCTGGAGTCGTGGAGTTCGATGAGCGGCAAGTGAGCTATCTGGCCATGGGCGCGGGCCATTCCATTTCGCTCGATACTCTGGAGCGGGTGGAGTTACATCGCAATATGCGTGGACGCACCACTTGGGTGTTTTTTGGCCCGGAGGGCATGCTGTCGGTGCCGGGGGATGCCGAGGGCACCGGCAAGCTTTTTGATGCTCTGCTCGCCTTGCCGGGGGTGAATTATGCGCAAGCTGAGGCCGCCAGTCAGGGGCGTGGCCCAGATTTATTTCTCATCTGGCAACGCAATCGTCGGAAACTTCATTAACCCTATCTTGACTTGCCCTTTACGAGAGGCCACCTGTGGAGGGTACAGATTACGAAAAGCGGAGTCCCCCCTATGTCTATTCCACAATCTGGCGGAGGCCCGATCGAAAGCTTTGACCAATTGGCGTTGTTGCTTGAACAGGGCAATAAGCCGAAAAGCGATTGGCGAATTGGCACGGAACATGAAAAATTCGGCTATTGCAAAGATACGCTCGCCCCTTTGCCCTATGAAGGTGAACGCTCTGTGCTTTCCATTTTGCAGGGTTTGCGCGATCGGTTCGATTGGGCGCCGGTCGAGGAAAATGGCTATCTTATCGGATTGACCAAAGACGGCGCTAATGTAAGCCTTGAGCCCGGTGGAGCGCTGGAGCTTTCGGGAGCACCGCTTGAAACCATTCATGAGACCTGTGACGAGGTGAATGTGCACCTGCGCGAGGTGAAAGAAATTGCCGATAAAATCGGTGTTGGCTTTATCGGTCTTGGGGTTGCACCTATCTGGACCCATGAAGAGGTCAGCCTGATGCCCAAAGGCCGCTATCAGTTGATGGATGCCTATATGGGCCAGGTGGGTACAATGGGCCGCACCATGATGCGCCGCACCTGTACGGTGCAGGTTAATCTCGATTTTGCCTCTGAGGCAGATATGGTGCAAAAATTTCGCGTGGCTTTGGCTCTGCAGCCGGTTGCAACTGCGCTTTTCGCCAATTCTCCCTTTTTTGAAGGTCAGGTGAACGGTCATAAATCCTGGCGGTCGCAGGTCTGGCGGAATTTAGATGCGGACCGCACAGGGATGCTGCCTTTTGTTTTTGAAGAGGGTATGGGATTTCAGCGGTATGTGGACTATGCCTTAGATGTGCCGATGTATTTTATTTACCGTGATGGAAAATATATCAATGCTTTGGGCCAATCTTTCCGGGATTTCCTTAAAGGAAAACTGCCGGCCTTACCTGGCGAAGTGCCCCGACTCAGCGATTGGGCAGATCACTTGACGACCATCTTCCCTGAGGCGCGTATCAAGCAATTCATGGAGATGCGCGGCGCGGATGGCGGGCCTTGGCGCCGTCTTTGCGCTTTGCCGGCATTTTGGGTCGGGCTTTTGTACGACCAAACGGCACTGGATGCGGCTTGGGACTTGGTCAAAGGCATCGATGCGCAAACCCGTGACGAATTGCGGATCGCGGCCTCGGTCGATGGGCTGCAAGCCGAGGTTGGCGGGATCAAAATGATTGATCTGGCCCGGCAAGCGGTGTCAATTTCCACTGTGGGTCTCACCGCGCGTGGGCGAAGCGGGGCCGGTGGGCTTGTGCCCGATGAAACTCATTTTCTAAATGCGCTGCAAGACAGCTTTGAGACTGGCCTAACGCCTGCGGATGAACTTCTGGCGCGCTATCATAGCGACTGGCAAGGAGATTTGACGCGGATCTATGCCGATTATTCCTATTAAAGACCTCTGCATAATCCAGCACAATCCAGCCACCAAGCTATAAAACTTTGCCCAGAGGCAGCAGCGGGCTGTGCCTGGCTGCCCCCAGGCGCGCGTTGCTTGCATTTCTGTGTTGAAATGGCCTTTGCAGCGGTCATTGTGCAGCGGTCTTGATTAAACCTTTGAGCGCCCGCAGCTGGGCGCTCAGCTGGGGCTGTGAATGGGCGTTTGGGCCTAAATGATCGGCTGGATTCAGTTTTTGAACGGCGTCGAATTTACGCTATTTCTTCCCAATTTTACTCTCTTGTCCGCGGATCAGGCGGATAATATTTTCTCTGTGACGCCAGTAAATAACACAGGCAAGACCGAGGGAGAGTGTGAAAAGATGTCTGAAATCAAACACCATTGTCCAGAGAGGCATCAGTGCTGCGGTCAGCAATGCTGCGAGGCTAGAATAGCGAAAAACGGCCGCAGTGGCGAGCCATGTGGCACCGGCGACGACACCCATTGGCCATGCTAGGGCGAAGAGCAAGCCAAAGAAGGTGGCCACGCCTTTCCCACCTTGGAACTTCAGCCAAATAGGATAGCAATGGCCAAGAAAAGCGGCGAAGCCGGCAATTTGCGCCGCATCCTCGGTCGCCAATGCGCGGGCCAAAAGCACCGCGGCACCGGCTTTGCCCGCATCACCGATTAAAGTTAAAGCCGCGCCAAGTTTCGAGCCGGTGCGCAGCACATTCGTGGCCCCGATATTGCCCGAGCCAATCTTTCGTAAATCTCCAAGTCCTAAGAGGCGGGCCGTGACGATGCCAAAGGGGATTGCGCCGAGGAGATAGCCGGCAACGGCCCAAAGGGCCAAGAGCTCAGCTGTGCTGGTCAGTTCAAAACTCATCTTGTGTAGACTTCCTTGCCGCCAACGAATGTTGCCAAAACCCGACCTTGTAGGCGTTGCCCATCGAAGGGGGTATTTTTGGATTTGGACCGGAGCGAAAAGCGATCCAGAACGAAGGGCATATCGGGGTCGAATATGAGAAGATCCGCCGGTGCCCCCAAGCTCAATCGACCGCTGTCCAGGCCCAAGCGCCGCGAAGGGTTGAGCGACAGGGCACGGAACAACTGAGGCAAGCTCAACTGCTCGGCGTGATAAAGACGCAAGGCAGCTGGCAAAAGTGTCTCCAATGCCACAGCCCCAGAGGCGGCTTGCTCGTAAGGCAGACGTTTGGACTCTTCGTCCTGCGGCGTGTGCATGGAGCTGATGATATCAATCAACCCGTTTGCCAGTGCAGAAATCATCGCCAGCCGATCCTCCTCGGAGCGCAACGGCGGTTTGACTTTGAAAAAGCTGCGATAGTCTGCGACGTCCAGCTCGTTGAGAGTCAGGTGATGAATGCTGACCCCGGCCGTCACGTCCAGCCCTTGTTGTTTGGCCCGCTCTAAGGCTGGCAAGGCGAGGGCGGTGGACAGTTGGTCGGCATGGTATTTCGCGCCGGTCATCTCTACCATGGCCAAATCCCGCTCAAGGCCTAGACGCTCTGCCATGGGGGAGACGGCGGGGATCGCGCGCAGGGTTGCGAATTTACCGGAGGTGGCTGCGGCCCCTTCTGACAGGCCTGGGTCTTGCGGGTGACCAATCACCAAAGCGCCCAATTGCCGCGCATAGGTGAGCGCGCGCGCAAGCACTTTGGTATTGGTGACAACTGCGTCGCAATCGGAAAAGGCAATCGCTCCAGCGTCTTGCAAAAATCCAATCTCGGTCATTTCTTTGCCCAAACGCCCTTTGGTCAGTGCCGCTATTTGATAGCTGCGGACAGCGCAGGTGGCCTGTGCTCTGCGGCTCGCAAATTCAAGGGTTTCGGGGCTATCAACTGCCGGGTTTGTGTCTGGTCGGGTGATCAAAGTGGTCACCCCGCCTGCGGCAGCGGACAGGCCTGCGGAGCGAAAACTTTCCTTATGCCGCTCGCCCGGCTCGCAAACTTTTGCGCTTATATCGACAATGCCTGGCGCGAGATATTTACCCTGGCTGTTAAAGCTCGGCAGGGTCGGATCATCGGCGGCAATTCGGCCATTTTTGATGCTCAAATTGCCCAGTTCGACGGTCTGGTGCTCTGGATCAACCAGGTGAACATTTGTAATGCGCAAAGAGGTCATCCGGCCACCCATACCATGAGGGCTACCAGAGCGGCGCTGAAAATCAGGACATACATGGCAATTTTTCCCGACATGCGGGGATCTTTGGGTTCATTCATTCGGACCGTCTCCTGCCAAGGGGGCGGATGGCGGATATGGAGCCTCGAGTCATGCCTGTGCCTCCGTTGCGGCTTGGCGCCTGTTGCGCATCAATATATCCATGGCCGCCATGCGCACCGCCACACCCATCTCAACCTGTTCTTGTATGACACTGCGATTTAAATCGTCGGCGATCTCTCCGTCAATTTCGACGCCGCGATTCATCGGGCCGGGGTGCATGACGATAGCATCTGGTTTGGCGTGGCTCAGTTTTGCGGCATTTAAACCATAGCGGTGATAATATTCGCGTTCGGAGGGGATAAACCCGCCATCCATACGTTCGCGTTGTAGGCGCAGCATCATCACCACATCCACATCCTTCAGTCCTTCTTCCATATCGTGAAAAACTTCCGCTCCAAACGCGTCAATTCCCGCCGGTATCAAGGTGGCTGGACCCACGAGCCGAATGCGGTTCTCCATTTTGCTCAGCAAGATGAGGTTAGAGCGGGCCACGCGGCTGTGGGCAATATCGCCGCAAATGGCGATATTGAGGCGGTGTAAGCGGCCTTTTGAGCGGCGGATTGTGAGCGCATCCAGCAGCGCTTGGGTTGGGTGTTCATGCCGCCCGTCACCGGCATTGAGCACCGCGCAATTGACTTTCTGCGCCAAGAGATCCACGGCACCTGAATGCGGATGACGCACCACCAGAAGATCGGGATGCATGGCATTGAGTGTCAGCGCCGTGTCGATAAGGGTCTCCCCTTTTTTGATTGAACTGGCTTGCATGGCCATATTCATAACATCGGCTCCCAATCTCTTGCCTGCGATTTCAAAGCTGGCTTGAGTGCGGGTTGAGTTTTCGAAAAACATATTGATCTGCGTACAGCCAGCCAGAGCTTCGCTTTTGCGCACGCCGGTTCTGTTTTGATCGGCATAATAATCTGCCAAATCCAATATTGCGGTGATGCTGTGGGGATGCAGGGGTTCTATCCCCAATAGATGCTGAAGCTGCATATAGACCTCTCCGGTTGGCGTTTTATAGAAAGAGTGTCTGCCCACGGCAAGGGCAGGGCGCAAGGAAATGTCATTTGGACCTTGGACGCGTTATTTTTGCCGCGCTGCCTCTTCGATTGAGTGATTTACCATCCTAGGAGAACGGCATAGTTTGACGCTATGGATCATTTGGACTGGCATATGGCCCGCGCTGCTTTGCAGTGGCAGGCAGAGCTCGGAGTGAGAGATGCGGTGGGTGACGTGCCAATCGATCGCTATGACGTTCCGGCGCAAAGCCCAAAACCTGCCACTGCGGCTGCGACGCAAGCAGGCGCGACACGGGACGCGGATCTGCCCGCGGCTGCGATGGCGGTCGCGCCGGCTGCCGATCCTGTTGCCGTGGCCGAAGCTGCTGCCGCTGCGGCGGAGGATTTGCCGGCGTTGAAACATGCATTGCAAAATTTTTCGCATTGCGACTTACGCCGCGGGGCGCGTAATTTGGTATTTGGCAGGGGCACGGCCGGCGCCCGGGTGATGATCTTGGAAGATGCGCCAGGGCGCGCTGAGGATATGGAGGGTTTGCCTTTCGCAGGCCCGGCCGGTCAATTGCTTGATAAAATGTGCGCCGCCATTGGGTTACACTGGCTCGAGGAGGTTTACACAGCCTCAGTGATTCCTTGGCGTCCGCCGCAAGACCGCGAGGCCAGCGCGGCCGAACTCGCAATGATGCAGCCTTTCGTGCGCCGTCACATCACCTTAGCCGCGCCAGAGGTTGTCATCTGCATGGGCAATATAAGTTGTCAGGCGATTTTAGGCAAAGGCGGCCTGAGCAAGCTGCGCGGCGCGTGGCAAGAGGGATTCGCGCTGCCGGTATTGCCGATGGTGCATGCGCAGGGCCTGTTGCGCCAGCCTCTTCGCAAGAAACAGGCATGGCATGATTTGTTGATGCTTAAAGCCTGGCTTCAAGCGCAAGCCGACGGAGGTAAGAGATGACCAATGCACCAGCAAAAAATGAATTCATCGCCGTGCGCATTGCCGTGTTAACCGTGTCTGACAGCCGCAGTTTAAGCGACGATCGGTCTGGCGATACATTGGTGGCGCGCTTGCAAGCGGCTGGGCATATCCTAGCCGCGCGCGACATTCTACCCGACGACCGGGAGGCAATTGCCGACAAATTGCGCCAGTGGTCGCGCGATCAGTCGATTGACGTGGTTCTGAGTACGGGCGGCACTGGGCTTACGGGCCGCGATGTGAGCGTTGAGGCGCATCGCGATGTTTATGAAAAAGAGATTGACGCATTTTCAACCGTCTTCACCCATATTTCCATGCAAAAAATTGGCACATCGGCGGTTCAGAGCCGCGCCACGGGCGGCGTGGCCAATGGCACCTATATGTTTGCATTGCCGGGCAGCCCAGGCGCCTGCAAAGATGCTTGGGATGAAATACTCGTCAAGCAGTTGGATATAAGACATAAACCTTGCAATTTCGTTGAAATTATGCCGCGTCTCGATGAGCATCTACAAAGAAAATAGACCGTGCGGCCGAATATTCGTGACGCGGAGAGCTTTTGTACTAGAACAATTGAAAGAAAGATCGAGAGGGCTGTCAGATGCGGTTTTTGCGCAAGAGTTTAATAGGGTTGTTCTTAATGGCGGCGACTTTGGCGCTGCTGACCTATGCGGTCATGATGGTCCGGGGCGCGATCGAGAATAATGGCGACGATCAGCGGCGCGGCGGCGGTGGTCGCGAGCGCATTTTTGCGGTCAATGCCGTGCCCTTTGAACTGGGCCAACATATCCCGGTTCTTCGGGTTTTTGGTGAAGTGCAAAGTCAGCGTAGTCTTGATATTCGGCCTGCAATTGGTGGAACGGTCATAGAGTTGCACCCCAATTTTCAAAATGGCGGTTCTGTTTTGGCAGGCGATGTCCTCCTGAAAATTGACCCATCCAATGCTCAAACCGCCTTGGCACTGGTGCAGGCTGATATGGCCGATGCGGAAGCGGATTTGCGAGAGGCAATGCGGGCGCTGGAATTGGCCAAGGATGAAATCAGCGCCGCGCAAGAGCAAGCTGCCTTGCGCCAAAAGGCATTGGCCCGGCAACAAGATCTTGTGACCCGTGGGGTCGGGACTGCGGCCTCTGTGGAGGCTGCCGAACTGGCCGCTTCCACGGCGCGGCAATCCGTATTGGCGCGGCGCCAAGCTTTGCAGGCAGCTGAGGCGCGCTTGGATCAAGCGCGCGCGCGGGTGATGCGGATAGAGATTTCTCTGGCGGAAGCGGAGCGCAACCTGCGTGACACCGTTGTGCGCGCCACCTTTTCTGGGCTCTTGGCCAATGCCACTGTTTTGCAGGGCGGAACTGTGACCAATAACGAAAAAATTGGTCAATTGGTGGATCCCTTGGCTCTGGAAGTGGCTTTTCGGGTGAGTACCTCCCAGCATCGCCGTTTGCTCGATGACGCGGGTAAATTGCGGGCGGCTGAAGTCTCGGTGACGCTGGATTTACTCGGCGCTGAGATGAGTTCGAGCGGCCAGATCACCCGCGAAGCGGCTGTTGTGGGCGAAGGTTTGACCGGGCGATTGCTCTTTGCCAGCCTTGCGAGCTCCAAAGGCCTGCGGCCAGGTGATTTTGTCACGGTCAATATTACAGAACCGGCCCTCAATTGGGTTGCTCGCCTACCGGCCACGGCAGTGAGCGGAAATAACAAGGTCTTGGTGGTCGGCGAAGATGAGCGTCTGTCGGAGGCTAATGTCACCCTCCTGCGCCGCCAGGGCGATGATGTTTTAGTACGCTCGCGAGAGCTGAGCGGGGCGCAGATCGTGGCGGAACGGTCACCTTTGCTTGGGGCGGGCATAAAGGTGCGTGTATTGCGCGCCGAGGGAGAGGCCGCGCCGGCAGGACCACAGACCATCGCGCTTGATCCAGGGCGGCGGGCTAAGTTGATTGCTTTTGTCGAGTCCAACAAACGTATGCCCAAACAGGCCAAGGAGCGGGTCTTGGCGCAATTGCAAGAACCGGAAGTGCGCAAAGAATTGGTTGAGCGGCTGGAAGGCCGTATGGGGGGATAAGGGATGTCTGTGATCCGCACCGCCACAGGCGGCATTTTATCTTACATGACCCGACATCGCACCGCAGCGAACCTTTTTTTGCTGATCATGCTGGTCGCTGGCGCTGTCTCTTTTCCGCAAATGCGGGCGCAGTTTTTTCCCGATGTGGTTATTGATCGCGTTACTGTCAGCCTGCGGTGGGATGGCGCTGGGCCTGAAGATGTGGATCGGGCAATCGTGCAGGTGGTGGAGCCGGCCTTACTTGGAATTGAAGGGGTGAACAGCACCTCTGCCACCTCTGCCGAAGGTTCTGCTCGGATCACCATGGAATTTGAGCCCGGCTGGGATATGGCGCGCGGCACTGATGATGCCCAAATTGCCGTAGATTCTGTCGCCAGCCAGTTCCCCGATGATGCCGATGATCCAAAAGTCACCCGGGGGGTCTGGCGTGACCGTGTCACGGATGTGGTGATTTCCGGTCCCGTTGGGGTGGCGCAGCTGGCTCTATTTGCCGATGAATTCGTGACTCGGCTTTTTGCCGTCGGAGTGACCCGCGCCACCATTCGCGGCGTGGCTGCCGCCTCCACCATCGTGGAAGTCGACAGTTTATCGCTTATTCGTCATGACGTAAGCATGGCGCAGATCGCTAGTGCCATCGCCGAGGAAGCCGAGGCGGACCCCGCTGGAGATGTTGCCGGCACGGCTCGCATTCGCACAGGAATTGCCAAACGCAGCGCCCGGGACATTCGGCAGATTGTTTTGCGCTCCAACGCTGATGGCTCCTCGCTCACCGTGGGCGATGTGGCACGGGTGACGGAAGAGGGGGTTGATCGCGACCGCGCCTATTTCGTGGGCGACGCGTCTGCGATTTCCATTCGCATTGATCGCTCTGACCAAGGTGACGCGATTGGGATACAAGAGCAGGTGCAAACCACTGCCGCCGAGATGATGGAATCCTTGCCTCCTGATGTGAAAATCGAATTGATCCGCACCAGATCTGAGGCGATTTCTGCGCGGCTGGCTATGTTATTGGAAAACGGCCTTCAGGGTCTTGGGCTTGTGCTTTTGCTGCTATTTTTGTTTTTGAATGTCCGCACTGCCTTTTGGGTCGCCGCGGGAATTCCGGCGGCCATGGCCGCGGCTTTGGCGCTGATGTATCTGTCAGGGTTGACGATCAATATGATCTCGCTTTTTGCTTTGATCATCACCCTTGGAATTGTGGTCGATGATGCCATTGTTGTGGGTGAACACGCCGATTTCCGCGCGCGTGTTTTGGGAGAAAGCCCTGTCGTGGCTGCGGAAAACGCAGCCAAGCGCATGTTCACCCCGGTATTTTCAGCAACGCTGACAACCGTCATCGCATTTTTTGGTTTGGTGGCGATTGGAGGGCGGTTTGGCGATTTGATCGCAGATATTCCCTTTACCGTCATCGTGGTTTTGATCGCATCGCTGGCCGAATGTTTTTTGGTTTTGCCCCATCACATGGCTCAGTCAATTTCCGTCCGCTCGCGAATTCCTTGGTATGATATACCGTCATATTTCATGAATTACCTGCTGGATCAGTTCAAGTTTTATTTGTTTCGCCCCTTCATCCGATTTGTGATTTGGGCGCGCTACCCCGTATTTGCCGCCGTGGTGGTGACCTTGGCCAGCCAAGCTGTGCTGTTTATCAATGGGGACGTGCAATGGCGGTTTTTCAACGCACCAGAGCGCGGCTCAGTGACAGGCAACTTTGCGATGGCGCCCGGAGCAACGCGGGAAGATTCTCTTGAGCAAATGCGCGCGTTTCAAAAGGCGGTAGAGACTGTTGGCACGCAATATGAAGAGAAATATGGCCGCAATCCAGTGGATTTCTCCATGGCTGAAATTGGTGGCAATACCGGCCGTGGCCTGGCGGGCGCTGATACCAAAGATGCCGATCAATTGGGCTCTATTGCCGTTGAGTTAATTGATGCGGATTTGCGCCCCTATTCTTCCTTTGCCTTTGTCGCAGATTTGCAAGACGCGGTGATCCGACATCCGCGGGTGGAGACGATCAGCTTTCGCGGGTGGCGCTCCGGTCCGGGCGGCGACGCGCTGGATGTGCAATTTTCTGGTGCGGACGCACGCAGGCTTAAACGTGCCTCCGAGGCGTTGCAAACTGCTCTGGCTCGATATCCTGAAGTGTCAGCTGTGGAGGATACGCTGTCCTACGATAAAGAGGAACTGGTGCTGGAGTTGACCCCGCAGGGGCAATCTTTGGGGCTAACCATTGACGCCTTGGGCCGGGTGTTGCGCAACCGTCTAAACGGTATTGAGGCGGCAAGCTTCCCTGAGGGGCCGCGCTCTGCGACGATCCGAGTAGAATTGCCGGCTGGTGAGTTAACGGCTGATTTCACCGATCGCATGTTGATCCGCACACCAAACGGGGGATATGTGCCGCTGGCAGATATTGTGACCGTGCAGCAGCGCACCGGCTTTTCCACGGTCCGGCGTGAGAACGGTATTCAGGTGATTTCCGTGACGGGCGATATTTCTGAGGATGATCCGGCCCGCGCGCAGGCGATTTTGACACAATTGGAAGAGACAGTTTTGCCAAGAATCGCTGAGGAAACCCAAGTGGCCTTTACCTTGGCTGGGTTGGCAGAACAGGAAAATGATTTTCGCAATGACGCCACACGGGGTTTGGTTTTAACCCTGGCTGGCATCTTCATGACTTTGGCGTGGATTTTCTCCAGCTGGACACGTCCGCTGGTGGTCATGGCAATTATTCCTTTCGGCCTGATTGGGACGATTTACGGCCATTGGTGGTATGATATCCCGCTGTCGCTGTTTTCTGTGGTCGGTTTGATCGGCATGGTGGGGATCATTATTAATGACTCCATTGTTTTGGTGACGACAATTGATGAATATGCCAAAGAACGGGGCCTTTTCCCAGCGATTGTCGATGGGGTGACAGATCGGTTGAGACCGGTACTTCTGACAACATTAACCACGGTCCTGGGGCTGTCCCCTTTGCTTTATGAAACCTCGTCACAAGCGCAGTTTCTCAAGCCAACGGTGATAACCCTTGTTTATGGGCTTGGGTTTGGGGTGATCTTGGTTTTGATCGTCGTGCCGGCCTTGATGGCGATGCAAGCAGATGTGGGGGCGCAAGTGGCGAGTGTCAAACGGGCCCTGCGCGGCCTGTGGCGCGGCCGCGGACCGCGGTTACCCGTCGTTACTGCGCTTTTGAGCCTGGCCGCGCTTTTCGCCGCGACCCTTGGGTCGGTGATTGTGATCGGCGGGTTGCCGCAGTTTTGGATGGGAATGCCACTGGCAGCCTATCTGTCGCCTTTGCCATTCGGGCTTATGCTGTTTTTGTGCGGGTCAGCAGTCATTGTGTTGCTACTTTATGCCGTGTCAGCCGTGATCTTTGTGCGACATTTGCGCCGCTAGGCGGCCGAGCAGCGATGATACTCAATCGCTCCACTGGGGGCAAATAGGGTGGTTGTCACCCCGTCGCGCCCGATGGCCATGGGTTGACCGGTGGGGGTCATGATATTCGCGGTGACAGTCAACCGCCCGTCTTGCCGCTCCAGCCGCGGTGTGTTGACCAATAGGCGCGGGTTGTCCAGCTCGATTGCAGCATCGTCAAAGCTGCGCTCGGGGGCCGGTAAAACAATCTTCAGCTTCATGCCATCTTCTGCTGCCGAAAACATGCAGGTGATCGGACCTGTGCCAGGTTTTGGCACAGCGGCGCGCGCGGCTTTGATTAGAGCGTCAACTGGCGCCTGTGCGGATAATTGTGTGGAAAGATACAGCGTTACTGGGATGCATAGCTCCCGGCACACGCCGATCTCTACACGCCCGGTTAAGGTCATATCTGCCGTGCTATTGTGGGATATTTGCAAGGGGAAAATGACCTGATTTTCATATCCGATGTTGCGGCTGCGCCCCAGCCAAGAAATCTGTGGTGTGGGATAAAAAACCTCTATGCCCTGCAGGCCTTCAGATTGCGAAAAATCAAAACGTGGCGGGATGCCACTGTCGCCAGGCTGGCGCCAATAGGTTTTCCACCCTGGAGCCATATCCAGCTGAAGCGCTGCCATATGAATGCCATTTTCCATACGCCACCCTGGCCGCAATTTGGCCTGTAAAATATCGTCTAGATTCTGCGCTAGGCTTGGCGAGGCCAGGCATAACGCGCCCAGGAGGCATAGGGTGGTACGGTGCACAGCTTGTCTCATGGGATCCTTCTAACGCCTTTGCACTGAAATACGAACTCACTTTTTGTTGAGCAAGCCGCGCTTGGTAAGGGGGCGCGCCGGCTGATAGGCGGCACAATTTGGCACAGTCAGCCGTGAGCTGGAAAAATCCGACGGACAGCACTTGTTGTTTTGCACTTTCCTATTCATGCTCTGAACATGACTGACGCGCAGACGACTCTTGTTGGAAAACTCTTGGTGGCCATGCCGGGCATGGGCGATCCGCGATTTGAGCATTCTGTCGTCTACATAAGCGCCCATTCCGAGGATGGCGCCATGGGCCTCATTGTGAATAAGGCCAATGCGGCTTTAGATTTAAAAGCGCTTCTGGGGCATCTTGATATCCCCATGGGCGCTTTTACACCGGACGTTGCGATACATTTTGGCGGACCGGTCGAACCCTCGCGCGGGTTCTTGCTGCATTCTTCTGACTATGTCGGCGATCCGGACACTCTGCGGATTGACGAAAGCTTTGCGGTCACCGCCACGGTGGATGCGATCAAAGATTTGTCGCGGGGCTTGGGGCCGAAGACAAGTTTGTTGGCACTTGGCTATGCTGGCTGGGCGGCGGGGCAGCTGGAGGCGGAAATTCGGGCCAATGGCTGGTTGATTTGTGATGCTGAGTTTGACTTGGTGTTCGGTCTAAACAATGATGCCAAATGGGCCGCGGCTCTGGCCTCAATTGGGGTGGATCCAACCGTCTTGTCAGGGCAAGCGGGCCGGGCCTGACGCGGCGTTTCGGGCGATAGCTATTTCCTTGTGCCAGCGGCTTGGGTAAGACGGCGTCAAACGATTACGCCATCCTTGGAGTTCCTCATGCCCTATCAAGCCCCTGTCAGCGATTATCAGTTCATTTTCGACCAAGTTGTGCCCTTGGCGCCGGTGGTGGCCAACCCGTGTTTTTCTGAAGCGACGCAGGATTTGACGGATGCGGTATTAAGCGAATGCGGCAAGATGTGCGATACGGTCATGGCACCGCTGCAACGGCCCGGAGATTTGCACCCCGCCCAACTGGAAAATGGGGTTGTGCGCACCCCACCGGGCTTTGCCGATGGCTATGCGGCGATTGCCGAAAGTGGATGGGTCGGCATTGCCGCAACCCCAGAGCATGGCGGCATGGGCCTTCCGATGGCTTTGAACACCGCGATGCACGACATGATGTGCGGCGCCTGCATCTCTCTCAATCTCTGCCCGCTTTTGTCGCAGGGGCAGATTGAGGCGCTAGAGCATCACGCCAATGCTGACTTGCAAGCGCTCTATCTGCCAAAGCTGATTTCCGGAGAATGGACCGGCACGATGAATCTGACAGAGCCCCATGCCGGCTCTGATGTCGGCGCATTGAGCAGTAAGGCCGAGCCGCAAGCCGATGGCAGCTATAAAATTTTGGGCCAGAAGATCTTTATCACCTGGGGTGAACATGATGTGGCAGAAAATATTTGCCACCTGGTATTGGCACGGCTGCCGGGCGCCAAGCCTGGTCCAAAGGGGATCAGCCTATTTTTGGTGCAAAATTTATCCCCAATGCCGATGGCAGTCTTGGAGCGCGCAATGATCTGCGCTGTGTCAGTCTTGAGCATAAGCTGGGCATTCACGGCAGTCCAACCGCCGTTATGGAATTTTCAGGCGCAACCGGTTGGCTGGTGGGCGAAGAACACAACGGCATGGCCTGTATGTTCACCATGATGAACAACGCCCGCTTGGCTGTGGGGATGCAGGGCGTCGGCGTGGCCGAGGGTGCCTATCAACACGCGCTGGCTTATGCGATGGATCGCAAACAGGGGCGCTCGCCGATCGCCGAGGGAACCGGAACAATTATTGATCACGCCGATGTGCGCCGGATGTTGGCGCAGATGAAAGCTGATATTTTTGCGGCGCGCTCCATTGGCGTGGCCTGTGCGGTTGCAATTGATATGGCCAAAGCGACGGGGGATGCCGATTGGCAGGCACGCGCGGCGCTTTTGACGCCTATTGCCAAATCTTTTGGCAGTGACACAGGCGTGGCTGTGGCCGATCTTGGGGTGCAAATTCACGGCGGCATGGGTTTTGTCGAGGAAACCGCAGCGGCGCAATATCTGCGCGACGCGCGGATCACGCCGATTTACGAAGGCACCAATGGTATTCAATCTATGGATCTTGTTGCGCGCAAGATGATGGATGGCGGGGCTGCGGCCTTCGCTTTGATGGATGACCTGGCTGCGCTGGCCTCCGCTTCAAGCGGTGATTTGGCCGAAGCGGTTTTGGCCGCCATTGCGCAATTGCGCGTGACCACGCAATGGGTGGTGTCCCAGGAGCTCAATGAGCGGTTTGCCGGCTCGGTGGCCTATCAAAAGGCCTTTGCGCGGGTGTTGGGCGGATATTTTCACCTGGTGGCGTCCATGTCGGGCCAATCCAAGCGCCAGCGCTTGGCGCGGGTCTATATCAATAGTCTTTTGCCGGAGACCTTCTCTTTATGCGCCCAAGCTCAGGCGGGAGCCGCAGATCTTTATGCGCTTGAGCTTGATGATTTTGCCGCGTAACCCCAGCCTATGACAACGATAAGATACCCTTGGGAAACGCCCCCCGAAAATGGCGAGATGATCGAAATTGCGGAGGGGGTGCATTGGTTGCGGCTGCCTTTGCCGATGAAATTGGATCACGTCAACATCTATGTGCTGGATGACGGCGATGGTTGGACTTTGATCGACACGGGGATGAAATCGCGCCGGGTGCAGGCGATGTGGCAAGCTGTGCTTGACGGGCCTTTGCGTGGCAAGCCAGTCAAGCGGGTTGTGGCAACTCATCACCATCCTGATCATATTGGGTTTCATGGTTGGTTTGTGGAGAAATTCGGCGCCGAATATGTCTCAACCCAGGTGGCCTATCTTACCGGTCGTATGCTGACATTGGATGCCCAAGAGCGCTATACGCCGGGTCAGATTGATTTTTATCGCCGTGCTGGAATGCGGTCGGATTTACTGGCAACCCGGCAGGACGAACGGCCATTCAATTTTTCTGACATGGTGCATCCCATTCCCATTGGCTTTACCCGCATTGAAGAGGGTGACGTGATTGAAATGGGCGGGCGCAGTTGGGATGTTCGCGTTGATCACGGGCATGCGCCCGACCATGCGACGTTCTGGAGCCGCGATGACAATTTGGTGCTCTGTGGCGATCAAGTCATCCCGTCTATCAGCTCAAATATCGGAGTTTACCCCACTGAGCCGGACGCCAATCCTTTGGCAGACTGGTTGCACAGCTGCGCGCGATTGCAAAATTTTGCCCGCCCCGACCATCTCGCACTTCCGGGGCATAAATTGCCTTTTGTCGGCATGCCCTTGCGGTTGCGGCAATTGGAAGAAAATCACCACGGCGCTTTGATGCGGCTGCGGGCTGATTTGAAGACCCCAAAAACCGCAGGAGAGGTCATGATGGCCGTCTTCAAGCGCCAGATCGGAGATGGAGAATATGGGCTTGGTCTGGTCGAGGCTTTGGCCCATTGCAATTATCTGTGGCATGCGGGGGAGGTGACCCGCAGCCTGCATCAAGATGGCGCCTATCGCTGGGTCATGAAGTAGCGAAGGTCGACACGCGCTTTTTTGCCGCTGGACGTATCTGCGCGCGTGACAATTGCGACGCTGGAGGCTAGGGAGTGCGAAACATACAACGGAGTTATCGCTATGGCTGACCAAAAACACGAACACGGTAAAATGAATACGGGAGTCCAAGAACAGACTTTTGCGGGTTTCATGAGCCTCGTGTCCAAAAGCACAGTTGTAATCCTCGTAGCCCTGGTGCTTTTGTATCTCGCAAACGGCTAAACCGGTGAGATGCGCTGTATTGATCTTGGCGCTTTTGTGCCTTGTGGGATGCAGCGTGGCCTCTGGGGGCGATCCGACGGGCGAGGCTGATCTGCCTCGTTATCGCCACCCTGGCAGCGCAACAGTGACTTTGGTGACTGTGCTCAGCACGAAAGACGGCAGCGGCGCGCATTCTGCTTTGATCGTGAATGGTGCGCAGAGGGTGATTTTTGATCCGGCAGGCAGCTTGTCCCATGCGAGTTTGGCTGAGCGCGGCGATGTGCTCTACGGTGCCAACCCGGCGGTTGTGGATAGTTACATCGGCTACCACACACGCAGCTCCCATGATACAGTCGCGCAAACGGTAGATGTCCCCGCTGCGGTGGCTG
>NYTV01000061.1 GCA_002683685.1 Paracoccaceae bacterium | reverse complement strand
CTGCGCAAGCCGCCGGAATTCATGGTCTTTATTTGGCCAGTCTGTCATGTCGGTCTATTATCTATAAAGGCATGTTTTTGGCGGAGGATATGTCGGAATTCTTTCCAGATTTGAAAGACGAACGTTTCGAGTCCGCTTTCGCTTTGTATCACCAACGCTATTCGACCAATACTTTCCCACAGTGGTGGCTGGCACAGCCCTTCCGCATGTTGGCTCACAATGGCGAAATAAACACGCTGAAAGGCAACACAAACTGGATGACGAGTCACGAGATTCGCATGTCATCTGATGCCTTTGGAGATATGGCCGATGACATCAAGCCTGTGATTCCAAGCGGGGCTTCAGATTCGGCAGCGCTGGATGCGGTGTTTGAAATGTTGGTGCGTGCCGGGCGCAATGCGCCGATGGCCAAGACAATGCTGGTTCCAGAAAGCTGGTCCAAGCAAGCGGTGGATCTGCCGAAATCTTGGCGGGATATGTATTCTTATTGCAACTCCGTTATGGAGCCCTGGGATGGGCCCGCAGCCTTGGCGATGACCGATGGGCGCTGGGTCTGTGCAGGTTTGGATCGCAATGGTCTAAGGCCGATGCGCTATCTGGTGACTGGCGATGGCTTGCTCATCGCAGGGTCGGAAGCTGGCATGGTCACCGTTGATGAGGCCAATGTGAAAGAAAAAGGCGCGCTGGGCCCCGGGCAGCTTTTGGCGGTCGATATCGCCGAGGGGCGCTTGTATCACGACACTGAAATGAAAGATTTGCTGGCCGCAAGTCAAGACTTCAGCGCCTGGGTTAGCAAGATCAATGAGCTTGATGACGACCTGGCCAAAGCGTTTGAAAAACCCATTTTCAAAGGCACAGATTTGCGGCAGCGCCAGATTGCAGCGGGCTATACCATCGAGGAGCTCGAACAAATTCTGGCGCCAATGGCCGAGGATGGCAAGGAGACCTTGGCGTCTATGGGCGATGATACACCCTCTGCGGTGTTGAGCGAAAAATATCGCCCGCTGTCGCATTTCTTTCGGCAGAACTTTAGCCAGGTGACCAATCCCCCGATTGATAGCCTGCGCGAATTTCGGGTCATGAGTTTGAAGACCCGTTTTGGCAATCTGAAAAATGTGCTCGACGAGAGCAGTGCGCAGACTGAAATCCTGGTTCTGGATTCGCCCTTTGTCGGCAATGTTCAATTTGAGCGTTTGTTGAAAAATTTCAACGCACCGATGGTAGAGATTGATTGTACTTTCCCGACCGGTGGTGCCCATGGGGAATTGCAAAAGGCGCTCAATCGCATTCGCTCAGAAGCGGAAGATGCTGTGCGTTCAGGCGCTGGGCATTTGGTCTTGACCGATCATCATGCCTCTGAGACCTCAGTGGCCATGCCGATGATTTTGGCCACCAGCGCGGTGCACTCTTGGCTGACCCGTCATGGATTACGCACGTTCACCTCGCTAAATGTGCGGTCTGCGGAGTGTATTGATCCGCATTATTTTGCCGTCTTGATTGGCTGTGGTGCGACCGTGGTGAATCCCTATCTGGCCGAAGACAGCCTGGCCGATCGCATTGAACGCGGCCTGCTTGATTGCTCTTTGACAGAGGCCGTGGCGCGGTATCGCGCTGCAATTGATCAAGGCCTGTTGAAGATTATGGCGAAGATGGGGATCTCGGTCATCTCGTCTTATCGCGGTGGTTTGAACTTTGAGGCTGTTGGCCTGTCGCGTGCCATGTGCGCCGAGTATTTCCCCGGCATGACATCGCGGATTTCTGGGATCGGTGTCGTGGGCATTCAGCGCAAAGCCGAATCTATTCACGCTTCAGCCTATACTACGGCTTCGGATGTTCTGCCGATCGGCGGATTTTATAAGGCGCGCCGCTCTGGCGAAAAACATGCCTGGGAAGCGCAGACCATGCATTTGCTGCAATCGGCCTGTGACCGTGGAAGTTTTGAGATGTGGAAAAACTATTCGGCGAAATTGCAAGCGAACCCGCCGATCCACCTGCGCGATCTTCTGGCGATTAAACCTTTGGGGGCACCTATCTCAGTGGATGAGGTGGAAAGCATCACCTCTATCCGTAAGCGGTTTGTGACTCCCGGCATGTCCCTTGGTGCTCTGAGCCCAGAGGCGCATAAGACACTCAATGTCGCGATGAATCGGATTGGCGCCAAGTCTGACAGCGGTGAAGGTGGCGAAGATCCGGCGCATTTCGTGCCCGAACCCAATGGGGACAATCCCTCCGCTAAGATCAAGCAGGTGGCCTCAGGCCGCTTTGGAGTCACGGCGGAATATCTCAATCATTGCGAGGAATTGGAAATCAAAGTGGCGCAGGGGGCCAAGCCCGGCGAGGGTGGACAGCTGCCCGGCATGAAGGTTACCGATCTCATTGCCCGCTTGCGGCATTCGACTAAAGGTGTGACTTTGATCAGCCCGCCCCCACATCACGATATCTATTCTATCGAAGATCTGGCGCAGTTGATTTACGATCTCAAGCAGATCAACCCGCGCTGTAAGGTGACGGTGAAATTGGTGGCGGCCTCTGGGGTGGGTACCATTGCCGCCGGCGTGGCAAAGGCAGAGGCTGATGTGATTTTGATTTCTGGCCATAATGGCGGCACCGGCGCTTCGCCGGCGACATCAATCAAATTTGCTGGCCTGCCTTGGGAAATGGGTCTCACCGAGGCGCATCAGGTTTTGGCTATGAATAATCTGCGCGAGCGGGTGACACTGCGCACCGATGGCGGTTTGCGAAACGGTCGCGATATCGTTATGGCGGCCATGATGGGCGCGGAGGAATATGGCATCGGCACCGCCGCCCTGATCGCAATGGGCTGTATCATGGTGCGGCAATGCCAATCCAACACCTGCCCTGTGGGTGTTTGCACGCAAGACGAAGCGCTGCGGGACAAATTCACCGGATCGGCCGATAAGGTTGTCAATTTGATCACCTTCTACGCGCAAGAGGTGCGCGAGATTTTGGCCAGTATCGGCGCGCGCTCTATGGATGAGTTGATTGGCCGCGCTGATTTGCTCAGCCAAGTGTCGCGTGGTTCGGCGCATCTGGACGATTTGGATCTAAACCCGCTTTTGATTACGGTCGATGGTGCCGATGAGATAACCTACGATCGCAACAAGCCGCGCAACGCAGTTCCAGATACATTGGATGCGCAGATCGTCACAGATGCCGCGCGCTTCTTACAAGATGGTGAGAAGATGCAACTGCAATATGCGGTGCAAAACACCTCGCGTTCAATTGGCACAAGGGTGTCGAGCCATATCGTGACCAAATTCGGCATGCGCAATGCTCTGCAATCGGATCACTTGACCATAAAGTTGCAAGGCTCGGCCGGTCAGGCGCTTGGCGCTTTTGCGGCACCGGGGTTGAAGCTGGAAGTGGCCGGGGAGGCCAATGATTATGTAGGTAAAGGTCTGTCTGGCGGCGTGATCGTTGTGCGCCCGGCGCAGATCAGCCCCTTGGTGGCCTCGCAAAACGCAATCATCGGCAACACCGTGCTCTATGGCGCGACCGATGGGTGTCTCTTTGCGGCCGGTCGTGCAGGCGAGCGATTTGCGGTGCGCAACTCTGGCGCAAAGACCGTAATTGAAGGCTGCGGTTCCAATGGCTGTGAATATATGACCGGTGGTGTGGCTGTGGTTCTGGGCTCCATTGGGGCGAACTTCGGCGCGGGCATGACAGGTGGTATGGCCTACCTCTATGATCCAGAGAGTAAAACGGCTCCGATGATGAATATGGAAACCCTGGTGACCTGCCCAGTTTCAGTTGCCCATTGGCAGGAGGAGCTGAAAGCCCTGATCACCCGCCATGTTGCGGAGACCAATTCAGTCAAAGCTGCCGATATCTTGCAGCATTGGAACGAAGAACTGCACAATTTTGTGCAAGTTTGCCCCAAAGAAATGTTGGTGCATCTGCCGGCGCCTTTGCAAGACGGTCACTCCCAATCGGTACCGGCAGAATAACACGGCCTGCGAGTACATAAGACGCACAGGTGTTGAAATATATCGCCCGGCGGCCACGCCGGGCGGGTCTTGCACTGGGCCCAGCCCTCTTTGACTTTCGCGGGCCCGCCACAGATGTGGTTGCAGAAATGGCCTGTGATAAGTTGACGAAGCGGCTCTGATATGGTGTGGCATATCTATGAATGACCCAATTGAGGATCATCTTGATCGCCCCGACGATACCCCCTGGCGGCGACCTGGGCGAGTGGGGGCCCTGTTGCGCAGGGCGCGACGGGTCCTGCTATGGAGCCTATTTGCGGTGGTACTGCTCTTTTTGGTTTGGGGATTGATCTACCGATGGGTCAACCCGCCGATCACCTTTTACATGATGCAAGAGCGCGCGCGGCTTGGTGAGATTCAATATCAATGGATTGATATTGAAGAGGTCTCCCCGATGCTGCGCCGCGCTGTGGTGGCGGCGGAAGATGCCAATTTCTGCACCCATTGGGGGATTGATAGTGCCGCGGTGCGGCAGGCCCTGCGCGAGGGGGCGTTGCGCGGCGGTTCCACCATCAGCCAGCAAACGATTAAGAATGCCTTCCTGTGGCCGGGGCGAAATTGGCTGCGTAAAGCGGTGGAAGCTCTGTTGACCCCCTATATCGAACTGGTGTGGAGCAAACGGCGCCTGTTGGAAATTTATCTTAACATTGCCGAGTTTGATACCGGGGTGTTTGGTATTGAGGCGGCGGCCTGGCATCACTTTGGGGTTTCGGCCAAAGATTTGAGCCGTGTTCAAGCTGGACGTCTTGCGGTTGTCCTGCCCGATCCGAAAGGTCGCAGTGCTATTCGTCCCGCTAAAGAGATCAAAAAACGCGCGGCATCTGTGATTGCAGGGGCAGATTTGATCCGAAAGGATGGGCGCGCGGAGTGTTTTGAGGATTGATTGCGCCGACAAAGGGCGGTTAAGACAGGATGACCCAGTAAAGTGAAATCCGATGAATATCTTGTATCAAGTCCCCCTATCTCCATTCTGCCGCAAAGTGCGTCTGAGCCTGGCAGAGAAGAAAATCGAAGTACAACTGGTGGAAGAGCGCTATTGGGAAAGGGATGCGGATTTTTTGCGCCGCAATCCAGCTGGAAAAGTCCCGGTGCTCAAGATGGGTGGCGAGATCTTTACAGAATCTTCGGCCATCTGCGAGCATCTTGAAGAGCGCTTTCCCGAGCCGCGCCTCTTGCCCCAAGATCCGCAGGCCCGCTATGAGGTCCGCCGTTTGGTCTGTTGGTTTGATGACAAGTTTCACCATGAGGTGACGGCAAATCTTTTGTATGAGCGGGTCAATCGGAAACTCCATGGATTGGGTTACCCCGTCTCTGCCAATGTGAAGGCTGGTGCAAAGGCCATTAAGTTTCATCTTGATTACATGAATTGGCTTTTGGACAATCGGCGCTGGCTTGCGGGTGACGAGATGAGCCTTGCAGATTTTGCCGCCGCCGCGCAGCTGTCGGCGCTGGATTACATTTGTGATGTGGATTGGAATCGATCAGCGGCGGTGAAAGATTGGTATGCAAAAATGAAGTCGCGCCCGGCTTTCCGGTCGATCCTCGCGGATAATGTGCCTGGGTTCCCGCCTCCGCACCATTATGCCAATCTTGACTTCTGATCTCAAAGCCCGACTTGTGGCACAGGCCTTGGCCGAGGGTTTTCGCAATGCCAAGATCACCAGGCCCGATGCCGTGCCGCAGGTTCCGGCGCAATTGGACGCGTTTTTGCAAGCGGGCTATCATGGGCAAATGACATGGATGGAGACGCGCAAAGAATGGCGTGCGGCGCCCCAGGTCTTATGGCCCGAGGCCCGTTCTGTGGTGATGCTGGCTGAAAGCTATGGCCCGCAAAGCAATCCTTTGGCCAATCTTGACCGACCCGATATCGGCAATATCAGCGTCTATGCTCAGGGAAAAGACTATCACGATATTGTCAAAAAACGGCTGAAACGCTTGGCCCGCTGGTTGATTGAGCAGGGCGGCGGGGAGGTGAAGGTCTTTGTGGATACGGCCCCGGTTGCAGAAAAACCTTTGGGGCAGGCTGCTGGTTTGGGGTGGCAGGGCAAGCATACCAATCTGGTGAGCCGCGAGACTGGCAATTGGATGTTTCTGGGCGCGATATTTACCACGCTGGAGCTGGAGGCAGATATGCCGGAGGTGGACCATTGCGGATCATGCCGGAAATGTTTGGATATTTGCCCGACAGAGGCTTTTGTTGCCCCTTACAAAATGGATGCGCGGCGCTGCATTTCCTATCTGACCATTGAGCACAGGGGCCAAGTTGATGTCGCGCTGAGGCCGGATCTTGGCAATCATATCTATGGCTGTGATGATTGCTTGGCTGTCTGCCCATGGAATAAGTTTGCCGTTGCCGCCTCTGATATGCGCTATGCAGCAAAAGGGGATCTGGCAGCGCCGCCGCTGCGCGATCTTGTGGTCTTGGATGATGCCGAGTTTCGTGCGAAATTCGCCGGCTCGCCCATCAAACGCATTGGCCGCGACCGTTTTATCCGCAACGTGCTCTATGCGATCGGCAATTCGAACAATCCGTCCTATGTGCCGCTGGTGCAACCTTTGATAACGGATCCAGATCCGGTGGTTGCGGAGGCGGCTGGCTGGGCCTTGGCACGCATTACGCCCTAAGTTTCCGGACTGGAAAAGGTGAGATTGGCCCACAGGCTGTGCCAGACTGGGTCATCTGCGCCGGCCGGTTCGACCGGGCGCAGCGCTACATTATCAACCATATAGTCGTGACCAGTGAGGACCGGGAAGCGTGCAATTCCATCGGCATCCGTGCGATACAACTGGATCACAGCTGGCTCTTTCGTGCCCGTGCGGCGCGAAAAGACTTCGACCTGTACATCAGGGCGGGGTGCGGCGTTCAGATAGACTTGGACCGCCATGCCATCTGACAGATCGTCGGCATAGGGGTTGGACAGCGCGACGATCTCAATTTCCAGCCCGACTTGCCGATCTTGCCCCGCCCCGCTGCCCACAGAAATAAGAGATTTTGCAAAGCGACGATAGCTCTCGACGAAGCCGACATCAGGCAAGCCACGGGCCCGATGCGCCTCGAGCAGCCCCTCAAAATCTTTATGCTCTACAAAGTTGATAAATTTGTCAAATTCCCGATAGGTGAGGGT
>NYTV01000128.1 GCA_002683685.1 Paracoccaceae bacterium | reverse complement strand
TCGGGCTATGGCGCAGCCTGGTAGCGCGTCCGTCTGGGGGACGGAAGGTCGCAGGTTCGAGTCCTGCTAGCCCGACCAATAAACAACCGCCCTGCCCCCCGGCATGGGCGGTTTTTTGAACATAAGAGGACCTAAATGCGCCAAGGTGTCATCCCAAGTCATATGATTGAAACGATGGTAGTTTCAGGCCAAATTTTGGTTTCTGATCCGCTGCAAGACGATCAAGTGCAGCCCGCGTCGCTGGATCTGCGTTTAGGAACCACCGCCTACCGGGTGCGCGCATCCTTTCTCGCCGGACAAACTGCAACGGTCGCAGAGCGATTGCGTGAATTTGAGATGCATCGAATTGACTTGTCCGAGGGCGCGGTCTTGGAAAAGGGCTGCGTATATCTTGTGCCGCTGATGGAGGGGCTCAACCTACCGGCGGACATAGAGGCTGTCGCCAATGCGAAATCTTCGACCGGCCGACTGGATCTTTTGACCCGCACGATCACCGATCATGGCAAAGAATTTGACCGCATTGTGAAGGGCTACACCGGGCCGCTTTATGCTGAGATTTGCCCCCGCTCCTTTTCGGTGCTGGTGCGACCCGGCATGCGCCTCAATCAGATTCGCTTTCGCGCGGGTCATGCGGTGTTAAGCGATCAGGCGCTCAAAGAGCTGCATGCGCACACACCCTTGGTCTCGGGCGAGGCTTTGATCCAAGACGGGCTAGGGTTTTCAGTTGACCTCAGCGCCAGTCGCAATGGTCTGGTTGGCTATCGGGCAAAACCGCATACTGGCGTGATTGATCTTGGAAAAATTGCTGCCTATGAGCCGGCTGATTTTTGGGAAGAAATCCGTACGGAAGATCAAAAAATCATCCTGGACCCGGGGGCGTTTTACATTCTAGTGAGCCAGGAAGCCGTCACGATTCCACCCGAATATGCCGCTGAAATGGCCCCCTATTTGGCTATGGTTGGTGAGTTTCGCGTGCATTACGCGGGGTTTTTCGACCCTGGATTCGGCCACGCCGCCGCCAATGGGCAGGGCAGCAGAGGCGTTTTGGAAGTCCGCTGTCATGAGGCCCCCTTTGTCTTGGAACATGGGCAAGTTGTTGGACGCTTGGTCTATGAGGCTATGTTTGAAACACCCAGGCAGCTTTATGGTCGCGAGCTCGCATCAAACTACCAAGGCCAAGGGCTAAAACTATCAAAGCACTTTAAGTAGCCAGCTGCAGGTGTCTCGGCGCGCCAGAGGGCGCTCAAAAACGCCGCATGCGCTTGGCAGCATTCGCGCTGTCTTTCAAACGCTTTTTTTGTTCGGCAGAAAGATCTTTATCCTCAGGCTTTTTCGCCCTTTCGTGGCAGCATCAATGCCTTTGTTGATACCAAGCGTCATCAAACGACGAATGACAATGTTAATGAACATATTAATATAACGGTCCATCCTCTGGCTCCTCAATTGCGTCCTCAAATAAATTTTCTTGTAATTCTGCATCCGTCTGCGCTTCGGGTAAAGCGTCCGTGCCCGGTGCGGGGCGATTTTCTAACAGACCAGCGGCGCGCAGCTCTTTAAGACCCGGCAAATCACGAGCGCTTTCCAAGCCAAAATGATCGAGAAACGACTCTGTCACCACAAATGTGACAGGACGACCAGGCGTTTGGCGCCGACGGCCAATTTTGATCCAATCTAATTCGAGCAGCTGATCGACCGTACCGCGGCTGACCGCAACCCCCCGAATCTCTTCAATTTCCGCACGGGTCACCGGCTGGTGATAGGCAACAATGGCCAAAGTTTCGATCGCGGCGCGCGATAGTTTTCGGGTTTCCACGGTCTCCCGCTGCATCAAAAAACCAAGATCAGGCGCGGTGCGGATAGCCCAGGAGCCCTGAATTTTCACAACGGCAACACCGCGACCCTCATAGCGCTTTTGGATGTTCTCCACCGCCTGAAGAGGGTCACAGCCATGTGGCATCCGCCCAGCCATCTCTCGCACTGAGACCGGCTCTGCTGCCGCAAATAAAATAGCCTCTACCATACGCTCTTGCTCTGCAATGGGCGGCGCTTCGAACAGGCTTTCTTCTTGGGTATCATCCATCACGATCCGCCCTTTTAATCTGAATTGGTGAGAAAATTTCATCCTGACGTATGACAATCTTTCCTTCTTTGGCCAGCTCTAATGAGGCCGCGAAAGTAGAGGCTGCCGCGGATCTTCGTTTCTTTGGATCATCGGTCCAGCCATCGGGAAGATAAGAGAGGAGATCGGTCCAATGGCCGGAAAAGCCAATTAACCCGCGCATGCGCTGTAGCGCTTGTTCCATTGTAAACACCGAGTCGCGGTCCATAACAAAGGGACGAAAATCGTCGCGCGTGCGAATACGCGCATAGCCCTGCATTAAATCCAAAAGATTAGCTGTGTAATGAACAGTCTTCCGGCGTGTCACATCTTCCGTAACACCGCGCACAAAACGATCGCGCCCCAAGCGATCCCGCGCCATCAATTTTGCCGCCGCATCACGCATGGCTTGCAGCCGCTCGAGTTGAAACGCAAGATGCGCCGCCAGCTCGTCCCCTGTCGGGCCGGCCATGGTCGGATCTGGCGGCAAAAGCAACCGCGACTTCAAAAAGGCCAGCCAAGCGGCCATCACCAGATAATCTGCGGCCAATTCGATACGCAGCCCGCGCGCTTTTTCGATAAAGCTGAGATATTGAACCGCAAGATCTAAAACAGAAATTTTGCGCAGGTCAACCGTTTGCGTGCGCGACAGCGATAAAAGCAGATCCAAAGGCCCTTCGAACCCATCGACATCAACGATGAGAGTCTCCGCTGCCACGCGTTCCGCAACCGATTGCTGGTCAAACAGTTCTTCTTGCATCACCGGATCTCACCTAACAATGCGTCAAATTCTGCCTTCACTTGCTGAATGTCAACAGGCTGAACCTCCGGTCGTTGCGCCAAGACCTGCGCCGCCCGTATTTGACTTGCCTCACCCATGCCATCACTGTTGTCCGCTAAGAGCTGCATCTGATCCATCTGCCCGTTGCAATGCAAAATGATATCACACCCCGCAGAGAGCGCCCGCCGCGCCCGCAGATCCAATGGGCCGGACAAAGCCTCCATTGAAATGTCATCGGTCATCAAAAGCCCATTAAATCCGATCTGCTCGCGGATAATGTCAATCATCGCCACCGAATGGGTGGCGGGATGGTTCGGGTCGATGTCCTCAAACACCAAATGCGCGGTCATACCCATCTCAATAGTATTGAGCTGACGAAAGGCCTCAAAATCATGTATCTGCAGACTGCCGCGATCAGCTTGCACGCGGGGCAGATCCAAATGGGAATCCACAGTGCCCCGCCCATGGCCCGGAATATGTTTCAAAACTCCCGATACGCCCCCATGCCGCAGCCCTTGATGCAACGCGCGCGCATGGGTGACAACCGCAGACAGCGCATGCCCATAGCACCGATTTTTCAGCACAGCATGGGTGTCCGGTTGGGCAATATCACCCAGTGGCGCGCAATTGCTATCAATTCCGCAGCTTCGCAAATTCTCAGCGATCAACCGCCCGCGCAACCAAAACAGCCGTTCGGACTGGGCCGCGGCGGCTTGATCCAGAGCTGGCAGAAATTCAAACCAATGCGGCGCGCCAAGCCGGGACACGCGCCCACCCTCTTGATCGATCAGAACCGGCGCATGCCAGCCCACGGCTGTGCGCAATTCTGTGCAGAGTTGCCGAATTTGCTTTGGAGTTTCTAGATTGCGCGAAAAGAGAATAAAGCCAAAGGGTTGAGCCTTGGTAAAGAAACGGCGCTCTGCGGCAGACAAAGATGGGCCTTGGCAGCCAAAAATCAATGGAGACAGGTCCATGACGGACCCTGCCCTAGTTCATCGTCACAGAATAGCATTCCGCATTCTGCCGATTAAGCGCAGTGCACAGACGTCGGGCCTCCTCCTGATCCACGAAACCGTGAACCCGCAAGCGGTATATCGTACCTCCGCTGACCTCAGCCCGCAAAATCACATACGGTTTACCGACCAAGTAATCCCCATGGCGCTCGGAGAGATCCGCCCAGGCTTGCTGCGCGATAGCGGTACTTCCGAAGGCTCCCAATTGCGCCATCGGCGCGCCGCGGGCAATTTGCTCGGCTGGGATACTAACCGGCGCGGCCCGTGGCTGCTGACGAGTGACCTGCACGAAGGGGCGCAGACGTGGTCGCAAAGATTGTGTCAGCCCCCCGCCGGCCGATGCTGGAATGACCGCGGCGGGCGGCTCGTTTACATCTGCTTGCAGAGTGCCGGTCGCAAGCATAGCCGCCAAACGTTCCGCAGTATCGTCAATGATTAAAACCTCGGCACCCTCCATAACAGGTTCAGGCAGCACCACAGACGCAGGCTCCTCATCGGCAGGGCTTTCCCTGATTAGGAGCGCTTGAATAGGTTGATCTTCGGCTTGCAAGTTGATTGGCCTAGGGGCCAATTGCAGCGGATCATTTGCTGCAGGGCTGATTTGACTGCCCACCACTTCATTCACGGTAAGCCCTTGATGAGCGACTAAAAGTCCGCCTGGATCTTCCGGTGTAACCCGCGATGGGCCTTCCAAAGCGCGCACAACAGGAACGCCAGAACTGTCTCGCAGAACAGTTTGCGCGCCCCAAGTGACGATCCCCACAAAGACCGCTAAGGAAATAACGGCTCCAACTATATTTGCATAGGTTGCAGGGTTGAACCGCTCGGAGTTCCCCTGCGCCTCATAGGTCGCGTTTGCCATGTTGCCTCACTGCCCGGGTCTTGGCCCAGATCTACTGACACTGCCTCATTCACACCCGCGTCGATACTATTTTATCGCATTTCTTGAGCGGCCTGCACGCCCAAGATACCCAAACCGTTAGAAATAACAACCGCCGCGGCACGAATCAGTGCAATTTTTGCTTGACTTGTGGCCAGATTGCCCTCCTGAAGAAAGCGCAGTTCCGGCTGCTCATTGCCTTTATTCCACAAAGCGTGAAATTCCGACGCCAAGTCATAAAGATAAAATGCAATTCGATGCGGCTCATTTGAACGGGCGGCAATTTCAATCAATCGTGGAAATTCTGCCAATTTTGCGGCCAATGCCATCTCGGCAGGATCGGTCAAGACTGTGAGATCCGCAGCCCACAACTGTGCATCTTCGACCGGAACCTCTGCCAGCTGTGCTTTGCGCATTACCGAACAAATCCGAGCATGCGCATATTGCACATAGAACACGGGGTTTTCTTTGGTCTGCTCCATCACCTTATCAAAATCGAAATCTAATGGCGCGTCATTTTTGCGGGTGAGCATGACGAAACGGGTTGCATCAGCGCCGACTTGATCCACCAAATCGCGCAGAGTTACAAATGTCCCCGAGCGCTTGGACATTTTGTAGGGCTCACCATTCTTGAAAAGCTTCACCAATTGCGTCAGCTTGATATCGAGCGAGGTCTTGTTGTTTGACAGCGCTGAAACAGCAGCCTTCATCCGTTTGACATAGCCCCCGTGATCGGCTCCGAACACGTCAATCAATTGGTCATAACCGCGCTGCACCTTATCAAAGTGATAGGCAATATCCGGGGCAAAATACGTCCAGCTGCCATCGGATTTTTGCACCGGCCGGTCCACGTCATCCCCATGGTCTGTCGACCGAAATAAAGTCTGCTCACGCGGCTCCCAGTCTGGGGGTTTCTTTCCCTTTGGTGGCTCTAATACCCCTTGGTAAATCAATCCCTTTAACTTTAAATCCTCAATCGCCGCCTCGATACGGCCCGTGCCATAGAGCGATTTTTCGGAGTAAAATACATCCATTTTGACGCCAAGTGCCAATAGATCTTGACGGATCAGATCCATCATTGCGCCGGTTGAGAATTCCCGCACCTCCTGCAGCCAGAACTGCTCGCCTTTATCAAGATAGCTGTCCCCAACCTTTTCCTTCAACGCCTGGCCCACGGCAATCAGGTAATCGCCCGGATAGGTGCCATCTTCAAAAGCGACATCTTGGCCATGGGACTCAAGGTAACGCAGATAAACCGAGCGGGCCAAAACATCGACCTGCGCGCCACCATCGTTGATATAATACTCGCGCGTCACCTCATATCCGGCAAAATCCAGCATCGAGGCCAAAGCATCGCCAAATACCGCACCGCGGGTGTGGCCCACATGCAAAGGACCGGTGGGGTTGGCAGAGACATATTCAACATTCACCTTGATGCCCGCGCCAATTGTGGCGCGCCCATAACCCGCGGGATCTGTCAAAATTGCCCGCAAAACATCGGCCCAAAGCTGTGACGAAAGGTGCAGATTCAAAAATCCAGGACCTGCGACTTCGACAGAGGCCAACCGCGGATCGGCAGATAAAAGCGCCGCCAATCTCTCGGCAATATCGCGCGGCTTGCACTTAGCGGGCTTGGCAAAAACCATTGCGGCATTGGTGGCCATATCGCCATGGGCGGCATCGCGTGGCGGCTCAACGGTGACCGCTTCAAAGCTCAACCCATCAGGCAAGTCGCCCTGCGCCTGCATCTGCTGCAAGCTGTCGATTACAAGGCTACGGATTTCGGCAAATAGGTTCATATCATCATCCCAAACTGAAGCTGACGTTTAGCAAATTTCACCGCAAGGTCAACGCGCGGCGAACAGCCGGTCATGCTCTTGTTGTGCAAAACGGTCCGTCATGCCGGCAATGTAATCGGACACCAGCCGCGCACGGGCCTGTGTATCGGGCAAATTCGAAATCTGCACCCCCCAATCCCCTGGCATTTCGCTGGGATTGCTCATGAATACTCCAAACAAGTCCCGCACCACCGTCGCGGCATGTTCGCGCTGCACCACCACACGGGGGGCGCGGTACATATTTTGAAACAAAAACCCGCGTATGACTTTCAGATCTTTCCACAGCTCTGGGGAGAATTGCACAACCGCATAGTCGAGATCGCGAATATCCTGCACCGTTACGGCGCCCGATTGAGCCAATAGCGCGGCACTGGTCCGGATGACATCATCGACCATCACCCCAAAGACCCGACGCAGAGCCTCATGGCGCCGTCGGTGGGCATCCAAACCGCTATAGAGCCGATCGACCGCCGCATAGGCCGGGCCGACAATTGGCAGCTGCTCTGCCTGTGCATCCGAAAACACTCCGGCGCGCAAGCCATCATGAAGATCATGGTTGTTATAGGCCACATCATCCGCCAATGCCGCAACCTGCGCCTCTGCGCTCGCATAGCTATGCAACTCAAGATCATGGTGTCGATTGTAGTCGCGTAAGGCAGGCGGATGGGGCAAAGGCACAGGGCCATTGTGCTTGGCAATGCCTTCAAGGCACTCCCAAGTGAGGTTCAGCCCGTCAAACTGCGCATAGTGCTGCTCCAGCGCAGTAACGATGCGTATCGCCTGGGCATTGTGGTCAAAGCCGCCATAGGCTTTCATTTCAGCGTCCAGCGCATCCTCGCCCGTGTGGCCAAATGGCGGGTGCCCGAGGTCATGGGCCAGTGACACGGCTTCGACCAATTCCTGATTGAGCCCCAAAGCCCCAGCGATTGTTCGCGCGACTTGCGCCACTTCGATAGAATGAGTCAGACGCGTGCGGAAATAATCGCCCTCATGTTCGACAAAGACTTGTGTCTTATGTTTGAGCCGCCGAAAGGCGCTGGAATGAATGATCCGGTCCCTATCTCTTTGGAAAAACGATCGAAAGTCACTTCTCGGCTCCTCAAATAATCGGCCGCGGCTATCATGCGGGTTGGATGCGAAACTTGTTGTCATGATTGCCCATCTTGTCGCCTGCTCTCGCAGCGCTTATATGGGAGTTACCCAATAATGTCATGTGAGCTTTTATAAATGTTGACCCTGCCTCCCAAAGTGACCGACCGCGCCTTTGAGCGGCTTGCCGAAATTGGCGCTCAGGCGCAGGGAAAATCGCTGCGCGTGGCGGTTGAGGGTGGCGGCTGCTCTGGCTTTCAATATGAGATCGAGCTTGATGAGCCAAAGCCTGATGATTTGATCTTGTCAGGCCATGGTGAGACCGTGGTGATTGATGCGGTTTCCTTGCCGTTTTTGGCCTCTGCAACGATTGATTTTAGCGAAGAGTTGATTGGTGCGCGCTTTATCATCGACAACCCAAACGCGTCCTCTAGCTGCGGCTGCGGTGTTTCTTTTTCGATGTAATCGCTCAGCGATTGCTTTTGGACCGCTCAAACTTCAACGACTGCGATGGATCTCATGAAAATAGCAACTTTTAATATCAATGGGATCAAAGCCCGCATTCAAGCCCTGACCGACTGGCTCGATGAGGCGCAGCCAGATGTGGCTCTGCTGCAAGAAATCAAATCCGTTGATGAGAATTTCCCGCGGGCGCACTTTGAGGATATGGGCTATCAGGTGGAAACCCATGGCCAAAAGAGCTTCAACGGGGTGGCAATCTTGTCGAAACTACCTCTTGAGGACGTCACGCGTGGTTTGCCCGGAGATGAGGCTGATGAGCAGGCCCGCTGGATCGAAGCCACGGTTATGGGCAAGCAAGCCATACGGGTTTGCGGGCTTTATCTGCCGAATGGCAACCCAACGCCCGGCCCGAAATATGACTATAAGCTTGACTGGATGCGGCGATTAAAAATTCGCGCTGAAGCCTTAATGGCAGCTGAAGAGCCCGCTTTGATGGCGGGGGATTATAATATAATTCCTCAGCCCGAAGATGCCGCGAAGCCCGAGTCCTGGGCGCAAGACGCGCTGTTTTTGCCGCAATCGCGCGCGGCTTTTCGCGATGTTCTAAATCTAGGCTTCACCGAAGCCTTCCGAAGCTTGCACCCGGCACCGGGCCATTATTCTTTTTGGGACTATCAGGCCGGAAGTTGGCAGCGCAATAATGGGATCAGAATTGACCATTTCTTGCTGACGCCGAGCTGCGCCGATCTATTGCAAGCCTGCGAAATCGATTCGGCCATTCGCGGCAGAGAAAAACCATCAGATCATGTGCCCGTGTGGATCACCCTCGACGCTTAGGTCGCTCCTTCAATATCGGCACCATCGCAGACCATACCCCATCACCCAAAACACGGTGATAAACAGCGGCAGCAACATGGAGGGTTATCAGACCGTAGCTGGCGGCAATGCTGGCCTCATGTGCCGCTATGCAAAGGTCTATGAGCGCCCCGTCGCGCATCCCAAGCGTGAAAACCACCCCGATGGCCAGCCCTGTGACCGCAATGGCCATCAAAGCCATATACATGCCATAATGCACCAGCTTTGCCGCGACCCGTTGCCAAGTTGGGGTGGAGAGCGGCAATGCAGAGGCCTGCCCGCGCATGACCCAAAACCGCAACGCCAAGATCAAAAGATAAGCACAGGCGAAAATAAATTCAAATCGCAGGAATGCGGGATCATCCAATTGGCTTAAATCATCAACTTGTTTGAAAATGCCATAAGCAAAGACGCCGATAAAGCCCCAGTGAAGAAGCTTACCGGTAGTCGAATAATTTTGCCCTATATCCGTAGGCTTCACGTTCGAGTCCCTCCGCAGACTTTGGACACAGACAAAGCTGAATCCATACCAAAACGAATACACTCAATAATTTACCAAAATATGACCATAGCAGGCGAATGACCGCAAACCGGCTCAATCGTCGCGGTGGACCCTTTCGCGCCGCTCATGGCGCTCTTGCGCCTCAAGGCTCATGGTCGCAATTGGGCGGGCGTCTAGGCGCCGCAGCGAGATCGGATCACCCGTCTCTTCGCAATAGCCGTATTCCCCCTCTTCAATCCGGCGCAGGGCCGCATCAATTTTAGACACCAATTTACGCTGCCTGTCGCGCGTGCGCAATTCAAGCGCCCGGTCTGTCTCCTCGCTCGCCCGATCTGATATGTCCGGTATAGCGCGGGTATTGTCCTGCAACGTTTCGATCGTCTCTTTGCTATCGGACATCAACTCGCTTTTCCAGGCCAGTAACTTGCGGCGGAAATAAGCAAGCTGCGTGTCATTCATAAACGGCTCATCGTCAGCAGGGCGATAATTATCGGGCACAATAACCTCGGCTTTCATACAGCAAACCTCTTATTCTTAACGAAGCGGCGCATCATAATGCAGCCTTTGAGCGGGATGTATCCAAGGTTAATACATTTGTCACGCAGAAAACCGCGATTGGAAGAGCTTCAAGAGCATGTTAGGTTCGAAAAAAACCAGTAGAGAGTCGTACTTTGAAATTTACCTCCACAGATACCTATATCGCCGCGGATGATTTAGCGGTCGCTGTGAACGCAGCCGTGACTTTGGAACGGCCGCTTTTGGTCAAGGGTGAACCGGGGACCGGCAAAACCGAATTGGCCCGGCAAGTGGCATCCGCGCTTGGCATGGACATGATAGAGTGGAACATCAAATCCACCACCCGCGCCCAACAGGGTCTTTATGAATACGATGCGGTCAGCCGGCTGCGCGACAGTCAGCTGGGCGATGAGCGGGTGCGCAATGTTTCAAACTATATCAAGAAAGGCAAAATTTGGCAGGCCTTTGAGAGCGACAAAAAAGTCGTCTTGCTCATTGATGAGATTGACAAAGCTGATATCGAATTTCCAAACGATCTGCTGCAAGAACTCGACCGAATGGCCTTTCATGTCTATGAAACAGGCGAGACCGTAGAGGCGCGTCATCGCCCGGTTGTGATCATCACCTCCAACAATGAAAAAGAACTGCCCGATGCCTTTCTACGGCGGTGTTTTTTCCATTACATCAGCTTTCCAGATCAAAGCACGTTGCGCCAGATCATCGAAGTGCACCACCCCAGGCTCAAACCGCAACTTTTGGAAACCGCTCTGACGCAATTTTTTGAAGTGCGCGAGACGCCCGGTTTAAAGAAAAAGCCCTCAACAAGCGAAGTGCTTGACTGGCTCAAGTTGCTATTGGCCGAAGATCTAACCGCCGACGATCTACGTCGAGATGGGGCCAACGCCCTGCCCCGGCTGCATGGCGCATTGCTCAAAAACGAGCAAGATGTACATCTTTTTGAACGTTTGGCCTTTATGGCCCGCGCTCAGAGATAAACCCCTCCCACCGGGGCCGCGGGTCCCGCCTCATTTTGAAGAATGGAATGACAAATGACATATTTTGGCTTGGCCCTCGGTGCCATGTTCGGGGCCGCGCTTGCAGCAAAACGCAGGGGCAAATTGTTGGATATGCTACAATATGGTGCCGCATGCGGCATTATCGGTGGGCTTTTGGCCTTGATTGCCAATATCGTAATTCTGCGCATGGGATAGACTATGTTTCTGCAGTTCTTTGATCACCTGAGAGCTCATAAAATTCCCGTGTCTTTACGGGAGTTTTTGAGCTTTCTGGAAGCGGTCAGCGCGGGGATGGCGACCTATGATATGGAGCATTTCTATCTTCTGGGGCGGGCTATTTTGGTCAAAGATGAACGCAATCTCGACAAATATGACCGCGCTTTTGCCGCCAGTTTTGATGGCCTTGAGCACATTAGCCCGCAAGACATGTTGGACCAAGTGGACTTGCCCGACGAATGGCTCCATAAATTGGCTGAAAAAACACTCACTGAAGCCGATAAAGCCGAGATCGAAGCTTTGGGCGGGTTTGACAAGCTCATGGAAACCCTGCGCAAACGGCTGGAAGAGCAAAAAGGACGCCACCAGGGCGGCAGCAAATGGGTCGGAACAGCCGGCACTTCGCCCTTTGGCGCCTATGGTTACAATCCGGAAGGCGTGAGAATTGGGCAAGCTGAAAGCCGCCATCAGCGTGCGGTGAAAGTCTGGGATAAACGCAGTTTCAAAAACCTTGATGGCGACGTAGAGCTGGGCACCCGCAACATCAAGGTCGCTTTGAAACGACTGCGCAAATGGGCGCGCGATGGGGCGCAGGAGGAGTTGGACCTCGACGCCACCATCCGCAAAACTGCAGAAAACGGCTATATTGACGTGCAAACTCGTCCTGAGCGGCGCAATGCGGTGAAGGTGCTGTTGCTCCTTGATATTGGCGGCTCGATGGATCCGCATGTCAAAATGGTGGAGGAGCTTTTTTCCGCGGCCCGTTCAGAGTTCAAACATCTCGAAAGCTATTATTTCCACAACTGCCTTTATGAGGGGGTGTGGCGCGACAATAGCCGACGGTGGGACGCGCAAATTCCAACAGAAGAGCTTTTTCGTACCTATGGGTCGGATTACAAGTGTATTTTTGTGGGAGATGCATCTATGTCACCCTATGAAATAGCCTATGCGGGTGGCGCAAATGAACATTGGAATCCCATTGCAGGTGAAGATTGGCTGCGCCGCGCACGGGAACAATGGCTCAACTCTGTTTGGCTCAATCCCGTGCCAGAAAAATATTGGCCCTACACCCAATCCATCGGCATGATACAACGTATATTCGACAATCGCATGGCCCCCATGACCCTGGATGGCATATCTTCTGGGATGCAGCTGATAACTTAACCGATTGTTCAAGGCCTGAGCATAACCCAGCCGCGGGCCGGCGGCCATTCCCCGGATCTTTACGTGGCATTGAAAGACCGCCGCCGCTGCGCCATATAAAGGGCATGTCAATCTTGATCCCAATAGGTTTGGCCGTGGTTGTGGGTGTATTTACCTATTTCACGTCGGCGCGCCAGACAAAACGCACGTTGGCCACCCAGTCCAGCCCGCTGCGTAACCCGGCGCTTGACGCGCATTTCGCGAAGCTGGCCGATGCGCTGGATCTCAAACGCTTGCATGTAAATGTCTATGAAATTGATCCCATCAACGGCCTCGCCGCCCCCGATGGGCAAATCTATATCACCCGAGGCTTTTTGAAGACATTTCTCTCTGGCGAGGTCACTGCCGCAGAAATCAGCTCTGTGATCGCCCATGAACTTGGACATGTCGCCCTTGGGCATACCAAACGGCGGATGATTGATTTTTCGGGACAAAATGCTGTGCGCACGGCGCTTGCGATGAGTCTCAACCGCTTTATCCCCTTCATTGGGCCTTGGATCGCAAATCTCGCCGTGAACATGATTGCGGCCGGGATGTCGCGCAAGGATGAGTTTGAAGCCGATGCCTATGCCACCGCATTGATGATCAAAGCTGGGCTTGGAGCGGCTCCTCAAAAAAGCCTGTTTGCTAAGCTCGACCGATTGACCGGCCATGGCGGGGCCGCGCCGGCTTGGTTTTTGAGCCATCCCAAGACCGCAGATCGCATCAAAGCAATTGAAGCCAACGAAAAGCGCTGGACCGGAACCTCATCATAGACGATCAAACTTACGGCCAAATTGCGGCAGCCAGGCTTTGCGCCACAGCTCGATCGGACGCATCTGCGGATAGGCAGACTGAACCTCAGCCAGCACTGGGCGCAAGGGTTCTAACAATGCAGACCCATGACGGCGATAGAGCTGCATCAGCTGCGCATCGGGATCCATCCGGATTATGCCATAGTCATTCAACACCTCTTGTGGGAAGTCTTTCTTATTATGGGTGACAATCACATCGGCATGATGCAGCACCGCGAGTGCCAAGATATGCACGTCATCTTGATCCGGAAGCCAGTAAGGGCGCAGATCCAGGGGATCAGGGCGCATCGCCTGAGGAAAATCACTCAAGAATTGCCGGGCCGCATTTTCAGATTCCAGTCTTTGCAATGGTGTTTTGGCCGACCGGCGCCACTCGTCTAAGAGTCGCGGCGTCGCCAGCGGCTCAATAAAACCTGCACGCGCACAGGCCAGCAAAACCGACCTTAAAAAGCTCGGAACCAGAACGCAGGTATCAAGTACAACCCGCATCACTGCATACGAAACACAAGAGCTTTAAGATAACTCGATTCCGCCAGCGCCATATGATGGGGATGATCGGGCCCTGCGCCGCCAGTATAGATCAGCTGCGCCTGCCGCCCGGCCCGGCCAATCCCACGGATTGAAGCGGCGCGAAAGCGCTCAATATCAGCCGCATGTGAGCAAGAGCACAGGATCAAATAGCCGCCGGGAGCCACCAGAGCACTGGCCAGACGCGCCACGCGTTCATAGGCGCGCAATCCCGCCTCACGCGCCGCTTTTTGAGGGGCAAAAGCCGGCGGGTCACAGATGACAAGCTCATAGGTTTTGCCCTGCCCGGCCAATTGTCCCATCACGTCAAACGCATCGCCTTTGATCGCTTCGAAGGGTGTTTCGGCCCGCGTAGCCACAGCCCCACGACTTGCCAAATTCAACGCAGGTTGAGAGCCGTCCACGCAGGTGACAGAGGCCGCGCCCTTGGCCATAGCCGCCAAACCAAAACCGCCCGCATGGCAAAACACGTCCAGAACGGCTTTGCCCTGCGCCAAATCTTGCACGAACCTGTGGTTGGGTCGCTGATCGTAAAAAATTCCAGTTTTCTGGCCGGCGGCAACATCGGCAAAATATACCGCACCATTCATGGCCACTTCGATCGCGTCAGCAGGCATCTCGCCCGAGGCCAAATATCGCGTATCTTCCAAACCTTCCAAAACCCGCGCGCGGCCTGCACCATTCACAACAATGGATTTCGGTTTCAAAACATCGCTCAAAGCCGCCACCAAAGACGACAAACGCTGATCAACCCAGGCCGCATTCGGTTGAATGACCAACAGATCCGCAAAACGATCAATGATCAGCCCCGGCAGCTGATCGGCCTCAGCATGTATCAACCGATAATAGGGTTGGCTGTATAGCGCCTCGCGCAGGGAAAGCGCCTTAGCAATTTTCTGTGCGAACCAGGGCTGATCGACCCTGCAGTCCAAGTCATCAGAGATTTTACGCGCAAAAATTTTAGAATTAGGATTGACCGCAAAAAGCCCAAGCGTGTTTTGCCCATGATCTTGAACGATCGCAAGACTGCCGGGCGCAATGGCCTTGGTGCGACGATCTGTCACCAACTCATTGTCATAGACCCAAGGAAACCCATGCCGCAGGCGTTGCGCATTGGTCTTAGGCTTTAATCGGATCACCGGATGGTCACTATGCATCGCTGCCCCCTTTATGGTTGTACATGGCCTAATTCAGTGAAACTTTAACAACAAGAGTAGATCTGTATTGATTTCCAGCTCGAAGTGTGATGATAGCGCTAACATGA
>NYTV01000127.1 GCA_002683685.1 Paracoccaceae bacterium | reverse complement strand
GGAAGGGTGAGAGGTTGGACATCGACCCAAGTGGGGCTCGTTGTGGCTGCTTCCTTCCGGATCTGACCAGGTTGGCGAGGCACTTGCCCGCGCCAACCTCTCATGAGCTCTATAGGGGTTTGGAATTGACATTGCAATTCATCGCTGGTGCGAATTGAATGCAGCAGAGATAAAAAGTTGGGATCGAGCACATGCGCCACGCGGAAAACGTTACTTTTGGGGGATCTGCGCTCAACCGCGCTGCAGAATTGCGCGGCCTCAAAGCGCAGGCGGTGCTTCAGGCGCATCCTTCGGCCAAGACCACATTGTTTTGGCGTGGAAAGCCTCTGGTGCAGGATCAAGCGGAAGGCGTGCTTGGATTGGCTTGGGTGGATTTGGATCATCCAGCCTTGGGCAGCGCCGCCGAATCTTTGGTCTTTTTGGGGCTAAATGAGGCGAAAGAGCCGTTGTTTTTGGCAGATATCTCCATTTGGGAGCCAGAAGAGCTGCCCGAAACGCTGAATGCCTTTCTTGATCCGTCGCAGCAGGAGCATCCGGCTTTGACAGATGGCGAGTATTTTGCCGAATTGCGGGCGGTTATGACGCAATTATCCGCGCGCGATGCGGAATTGGCAGCCACGGGGCGTGGGCTTTTGGAATGGCACCGCACCCATGGGTTTTGCGCCACATGTGGCGCGCCCTCCAACCGGGCGATGGCCGGCTGGCAGCGCAACTGCCTGGCCTGCAACCGCTCACATTTTCCGCGAACAGATCCGGTTGTTATCATGTTGATTACGCGTGGAAATAGCGTGTTGATGGGCCGCTCTCACGCCTGGCCGGTCGGGATGTATTCGCTGTTGGCTGGGTTTGTGGAACCCGGTGAGACATTGGAGGCTGCTGTGCGTCGTGAGGTGTTTGAAGAATCTGGCATTCGGGTTGGGCGGGTGCGTTACCTGGCCAGCCAACCCTGGCCCTTTCCTGCGTCTTTGATGTTTGGCTGCGCCGGTGAGGCGTTGAATGAGGACATAATAATTGATCCCAAGGAGATCGAAGACGCTCTTTGGGTTAGCCGTGAAGAGATGTTGGATGTGTTTGAGGGGGTGCACCCTGAGATTAAACCGGCTCGAAAAGGTGCGATTGCGCATTTTCTACTGGAACATTGGCTTGCTGATCATTTAGAGTTCGGGAACGTTTTAAGTGAATCGAATTGATAACATGCGTGAAAATTATTAACGGCAAGGCAGCTGATGAAGTTCTCAAGTCATGAAGATATAGGAGCACCTGCGCAGGTGCTCTTTGCCGCTCTATGCGATCATGAGCACTTTCAACGCACGGTGCAGCAACGCGGCGTTGAAATGCGGCGGGTGGATGATCGACCAGAGGTGGGGCCGGGCATGGCTTGGGTGATTGATTTCAAATTCCGCGGCCGTGCGCGAAAACTGAGCTGTTCGGTGACGGAGGTGCAAGCGCCGGAGCGTCTGTGCCTATTCAACGAATCGGATGGTCTGACGGGCGATGTGGTGATGTTGGTTCTGACTTTGGCACCAAACCGCTCCCGATTGTTGGTTTCCGTTGGAATAAAGCCAAAAAATCTCTCGGCGCGGCTTTTGCCACAATTCAATCGCTTTGAAAAAGGCTCATTGGACCGGAAATTTAAATTCTGGCTTCGTGATTGGGCCGCAAAAATATGCGGCCCCGTTCAGGTCAGCAGCGTTTAAGGCCGGCCCGGATCGGCCGGATATGTGCCTAAGACGCGAATCATATCGGTAAAAAATTCCAGCTCATCGAAGGCGCGTTTCACCTCGGGATCATCGGGATGGCCTTCAATATCGGCATAAAACTGTGTTGCGCGAAAGGCGCCACCCAGCATGTAGCTCTCCAATTTGATCATGTTCACCCCGTTGGTCGCAAAGCCGCCCATGGCTTTGTAAAGCGCCGCAGGGATGTTGCGCACTTGAAAAACGAAGCTGGTCAGCATCTTACCTGTGCGCCGCTCCGGCCGGTCTTGCGCAGACATGACCAAAAAGCGCGTTGTATTATGGGATTGATCTTCAACGTCTTTTTGGACGACTTCCAGGCCGTGAATGCGGCCGGCCAATTCGGAGGCCAGCGCTGCGGCGGTGCGTTCATCGCGCGCGGCAATATCAGCGGCGGCCCCGGCGTTATCGGGTGCGGCTTCACCACGGATGCCATGGGCGTCCAAAAATTTCCGACATTGCGGTAAGATCACCAAATGCCCGCGCGCCACTTTGATGTCGCTCAGCGCCACGCCGGGCAGAGCCAAGAGGTTGATCCGCACGCGCACAAAGACTTCGTCGTTGATGAACAGGCCGCTTTCGGGCAGCAACCGGTGCATATCGGCAACGCGTCCGTAGGTGGTATTTTCCACCGGAAGCATGGCAAATTCCGCCGCTCCAGTTTTCACCGCCGCGATGACATCTTCAAATGTAGCGCAGGGAAGCGGCTCATGATCGGGCCGGGAGGCAACACAGGCTTCATGAGAATAGGCGCCGAGTTCTCCTTGGAAGGCGATTTTTTGGGCCATTTAGCGTCTCCTGAGCAAATTCCGCGAAAAAGGTCGTTTCGTCGCGCCATCTACACCTTGCACGACAGGGGGGGAAGGGACTAGAGGGATACAACCCAATTGTAATGATGGATCGCGACATGTTTGACACGATGATTTTGACCAAAATTGCAGCCGCCCTGTGTTCGGCTTTGCTTGTTCTGGTTCTTGGCGGCTGGATTGCTGACAAAATTTATAGCCCTGCGCACCATGGAGAATACCATGGGGTTGCGTGGATTGAGACCGATAGCGGTGACGAAGAAGAAGTGGCGGAAGCCGACGATGGCCCCATGTTGGAAGAGCTCCTGGCCGCAGCTGATCTTGAGAAAGGCGCTAAAGTCTTCAAGAAATGCGCCGCTTGCCACAAATTAGAGGCTGGTGCCAATGGCGTTGGGCCGCATCTCTATGCTGTTGTTGGTCGTGTAGTGGGCTCGGTTGACGGCTTTGGGTATTCTGGAAGCCTCGTGGCCGTGGCAGAAACCTGGAGCGCTGAAAACCTTGATGGTTTCTTGACCAAACCGTCCAAATACGCACCAGGCACAAAGATGAGTTTCAATGGCTTGTCCAAGCCAGAAGATCGCGCGAATTTAATCGCCTATCTTGAGACCATCAGCGATTAATCGCAAAGATGTCATAGGTGCAGCGCTATGCACCTAAGCGCGATAGGGCTGCCTTTGGGCGGCCCTTTGTGCGCTGAGGCGGCTAGATGCGCCCGCATCGGCGCAGATTTGCCGGAAAATAGTGCGCGACCCCCTTCGCAATTGAGAAAAAACCTCTAAGTTAAACCGTGTTCGTGGATTTGATAAAGACAGTGAGGTGGGCAGATGGCTTTGGGGTTTTGTAACAGTCTTGTATTGGGCGCAGCTCTGGTTGTGACGAGCGCTGGCGGGCTTGCCGCCGAGGCACATGATCCGGTCACTGTCAGTCATGGCTATTCTTATTTTGGTGATTTGAAATATCCGGCGGATTTTGCGCATTTGGATTATGTGAACCCGGAGGCACCCAAGGGCGGAGAAATTTCGCAATGGTTTTTTGGAACCTTTGACAGTTTCAACCCCTATGCCCGCAAGGGCAATCAGGCCGCGCTCTCGTCGATCCCGTTTGAAACTGTCATGACCTCTTTTGACGATGATGCAACCGCGAGCTATTGTTTCCTTTGTACAACCGTTGAATACCCCAAAAGTCTCGATTGGGCCATCTTTACCCTGCGCGACGACGTGCGGTTTTCTGATGGCTCGGCTTTGACGGCGGCGGATGTGAAATTTTCCTTTAATTTGTTTATGGAGCAGGGCTTGCCCTCCTACCGCGCGGCTGTGTCTGGCATGGTGGCAGACATTGAGATCCTATCGCCGTTGAGACTTAAATTCATCTTCACAGAAGATGCGCCGCGCCGGGATGTGGTCAATTTGGCGGGCGGCATTCCCGTGTTCTCAAAGGCCTGGTTTGAAAGCAATGACGCGCGGTTGGACGAGTCCTCTCTGACGCCGTTCATCGGCACCGGCCCCTATGTGCTGGACAGCTATGAGGTGAACCAGCGCGTGGTATATGCCCGCCGCGATGACTATTGGGGCGAAGCTATCCCCATCAATATTGGCCGGAATAATTTTGACCGTATTCGCGTGGAGTATTTTGCAGATTCCGCCGCAGCCTTCGAAGGGTTCAAGGGTGGTCTGTATACATTCCGATCTGAAAATAGCTCAAAGCAATGGGCCACCTCCTATGATTTTGCCGCCATTGACGCGGGGCATGTGGTGAAAGCTGAATTGTCCGATGGCAATCTGGCCAGGGCGCAGGCCTATGTGTTCAACCTGCGGCGCGAAAAATTCCAAGATCGGCGGGTGCGTGAAGCCTTGGGAATGATGTTTAATTTCGAATGGTCCAATGCGCAGTTATTCTATGGTCTATATGATCGGGTGCAGTCTTTTTGGGGTAACTCTGAGCTTGAGGCGACAGGCCTGCCCAGCGAGGGCGAGCGGGCTGTGCTGCAACCTTTGGTGGATCAGGGCCTGTTGAGCGCCGATATACTCATGGATGAGGCGGTCATGGCACCGGTTTCAGGTGCGCGGCAATTGGATCGCAAAAACCTGCGCCGTGCGTCGAAGCTGATGGATGAGGCGGGCTGGCGCGTCAACAGTGATGGGATGCGCGAAAAAGATGGGCAGGTTTTCACCCTTGAGGTGCTCGACAGCTCGCCAGCTTTTGACCGCATCACCAATCCCATGATCGAGAATATGAAAGCTCTTGGCATTGATGCGCGCCTCAACCGTGTGGATTCAGCGCAGGAAAGTGAACGCACCCGTGCCTATGATTTTGATGTTACAACCCATTCGATGCGTATGAGTTTTGAGCCTTCTTCGGGTTTGGAGCAATATTTCGGCACTAAGGCAATGGATCAAAGCAGCCGGAATTTGATGGGCCTTTCTGACCCTGCCGTTGATGCTTTGATTGAAAAAGTTGTGCGGGCGCAAAGCAAAGCAGAGCTGAACATCAATATACGCGCGCTGGATCGCGTATTGCGCGCCAAACATTTCTGGATCCCGCAATGGTTCAAAGCTGTGCATACGGTGGCCTATTACGATCAATATGCCTATCCCGAACCGCTGCCGCTCTTCGCTCGTGGCGAGCTGGATTTTTGGTGGTTTGATGCGGAAAAAGCCGCCAAGTTGGAAGCCGCAGGTGTGTTAAACTAATATGGTTGCATATATTATCCGCAGGCTATTGCTGGTCATCCCCACCCTTCTGGGGGTGATGGTTGTCAATTTCGCCCTCATCCAATTTGTCCCAGGTGGCCCGGTGGAGCAGGTCTTGGCGCAGCTGGAAGGTGAAGGGGACGTCTTCGCCGCCATCACTGGCGGAGATGACGCGGGCATCGGCGAAAGCGCGGGCAATGGTCAATATGCCGGCGCGCGCGGTTTGCCGCAGGAATATATTGAACAATTGGAGCGCGAATTCGGTCTCGATCGACCGCCGTTAGAGCGCTTCACCCGCATGATGTGGAAATATATGCAGTTTGATTTTGGTGAAAGCTATTTCCGCTCGATCAAGGTGGTGGATTTGGTACTGGAAAAAATGCCTGTGTCGATCTCTTTGGGCCTATGGTCTACCCTGGTCATCTATTTGGTGAGCATCCCCCTGGGGGTGCGCAAGGCCATGCGTGATGGCAGTACATTTGATACGGTGACCAGTGCTTTGGTGATCGTGGGCTATGGCATCCCGTCGTTTCTCTTTGCCATCATGCTTTTGGTACTCTTCGCCGGCGGCTCCTATTGGCAGATCTTCCCGCTGCGCGGTCTGACCTCAAATGGTTTCGAGGATTTGAGCCTTTTGGCAAAGATTGGCGATTATTTTTGGCATATGGCCCTGCCGATTTTCGCCTCTGTGATTTCTGGCTTTGCGACGCTGACGCTTTTGACCAAAAATTCATTCCTTGACGAAATTCGCAAGCAATACGTCGTGACCGCCCGTGCGAAAGGTTTGACTGAGAACCGCGTTTTGTTTGGCCATATCTTTCGCAATGCAATGTTGATCGTGATCGCCGGATTTCCAAGCCTTTTTATTGGCGTATTCTTCGGAGGCTCTTTGTTCATCGAGACCATTTTCTCTCTGGATGGCCTCGGCCGCCTTGGTTTCGAGGCGGCAATATCGCGCGATTATCCAGTGATGTTTGGCACGTTATTCGCCTTTGGCCTGCTTGGGCTGATCGTTGGAATATTGTCGGATCTGATGTATGTCATCATTGATCCGCGGATTGATTTTGAGGCCCGTGGATGATCAAACTTTCCCCTCTCAACCGCCGCCGCCTCATTAATTTTAAGAAAAACCGCCGGGCAGTTTGGTCTTTTTGGATCTTCTCGCTGCTCTTTGGACTTAGTTTGTGCGCGGAATTTATCGCCAATGACAAACCGATATTGGTCAGTTATCGGGGCGAGCTGTTCATGCCTGTGACACAGTTTTACCCCGAAACGGCCTTTGGGGGTGATTTCCAAACCGAAGCAACCTATCGCGATCCAGAGGTGCAATGCCTGATCCGTTCTGGCGGTTTAGAGATCTGTTTTGACGATCCCGAGGACAGCATGGCGGCCATAGATGCGGGAGAATTTGGGGCTCAGGTGGCAGAATTTTACCAAGGCTGGATGCTCTGGCCGCCTGTACCTTATAGCTATGATACGCCTAATGATCTGGGGCGCGCTGCCCCGTCACCGCCGGATTCTGCCCATTGGCTGGGGACAGATGACACCACCCGAGACGTGCTGGCGCGAGTCATTTACGGCTTCCGCCTTTCGATCGTATTCGCGCTGGTGGTAACTGTTTTCGCTTCAATCCTCGGCATAATTGCCGGGGCGGTCCAGGGATATTTTGGGGGCTGGCCGGACCTTTTGTTCCAAAGGTTCCTTGAAATTTTCTCTGCCCTACCTTCGTTATACGTTATCATTATTATGACTGCCAT
>NYTV01000126.1 GCA_002683685.1 Paracoccaceae bacterium | reverse complement strand
TCCGTCGGAGTATGTACCCGCGTCACAAGTCGCGCAGCTTGCGTTCGAGTTTTTCCCGGAAGAACCGTGCCCCCTACCCCGAGGACAATTGGAGCAATACTCAACGCCTTCGGTGCCGCTGTATTTCCCGGCGGTACAGTTGGTACACTGCGCAGAGTTGGTGGCGCCTGATTCGGTGCTGTATTTCCCGGCGTCACACGGAGTGCACTCGGACGCCAGGTCGTCGGCGCTATATCTGCCTGCGGTACATGGAGTACATTCAGTGACGTTGTTCCCGTCCGTATACTTGCCGGCGGTGCAGTTGTCACAGGTTGCGTCTGACACAGCGCTGTACTGCCACCCGCCTTTCCCGGCGGGACATGCTTGACAGGTGCCGTCCCCAGACCAGAATTGCCAATCCGGGCTAAAACGACCAGGCCGACACGCAGCACACGATGTCGCACCTGTAAAGTCAGTGCCGCGCCCTTGCGGACAAAACGTACAAGAAATCTGCGGGCCGGCCCCACCATTAAACTTGCCAACCGTACAATCGGCGCACGTTGTTTGATGGGGTGCAGTGTTGAATTTACCGGCCGCGCATTTTGTACAGACCGTCCGCCCGGCGTCATTAGTATACTTACCGGCGTCACATGGTTGACACTCTGAAGACGCGTTCAACCCTTCCTGGGCGCCAAACGTGCCAGCGGGGCAGTTTTCGCATTGTGTGGGCGCTTTTAGCCCTTCTTCGTCGCCGTACTTGCCCCGTGCACATTTGTAACAGTAGTGCATGCCGTTCTCACTGCCGTATCTGCCATTTGGACAGTTCTTGCAATCGTCTGACGAGGTTCTCCCTTCTTGGTCGCCGTACTTGCCGGCGTCACAGTCTTTACATTGGGAGGGCGCGTTTAGCCCTGTGTCGTCGCTGTACGTGCCCCACGGACATTCTTTGCACATGATGCTGCTCACAGCGCCCGCTTCGTCGCCGTATGTGCCGGCGGTACAGTCGGTGCAGTTTGCTTGGCTGGTGGCGCCTGTGATGCCGCTGTATTTGCCGGTGTCACAGAGTTTGCACGTTGACAGACCCATCTGGTCGCCATATTTTCCCGCGCCACACGGTGTACAGCTGGATCCGCCGTTGTTATATGTACCGACGTCACATTGTGTACAGCCTGTCCGGGCAGTATTGTTGATATAGCCGGCGGGACACGTGTTGCATGGACTGGTCGACCCGGTTTCGGCGTTGTATTTGCCCGCGGGACACATTGTACACTGTGCAGAGCCCACGTTATGCTGGTAGTATCCAACAAGACATGGCTTGCACTCGGAGTAGGCAGCTTGCGCGTCCGTAAACTTGCCAGCGGGACAGTTGATGCACGCGGTTTGAGTAGTTTGTGGTTGGTACTTGCCAGCGCCACAATACGAGCAGTTTATGGTTGTGCCGATGCTGGCCGTAAAGCGCCCGGCAGCGCATCCGGTGCAAACCCCGGAGTTATCATCCAGATAGTATCCAGCTGGGCAATACTCACAAGCCTCGTCGACATCGTCGTCACCCACCGATTTGATCTCGTAAGTTCCTTTGCGTTGTCTGCCCGCGGGGCAGTGATGACACGTTTGCCCGGCGACATATTGTGTATTATTACACACCTTACATACATCTGGCTGTCCTCTGGCGCTGTATCCCCCTACGTGACACAGTGTACAGATGTCGGCACCTGCGGCGCTGTACGTACCGGCGTCACAATCTTGGCACTGCGCAGAGCTTGTGGCGCCAGATTCGGCGCTGTATTTCCCGGCGTCGCAATTGGTACAGATCCCGTCACCCATGGCGCTGTATGTCCCGGCGCCACATGTTGTACAAGTCGACGCACCTGCAGTGGAGGTCTTACCGGCGTCACATGACTTGCATTTTGACTTGGGCACGTAATCTGTCGCGCTGAACCTACCGGCGACACATGGTGTACAGGTCCCGGCGCCCGCGGCCGACCACGTACCGGCGTCACATGGTGTACAGATCTCGGCCCCCGTGCCACTGTATTTCCCGGGGACACATTGTGTACAGGACTGCGCGCCTGGGGCGCTGTATCTCCCGGCGACGCAGCCGCCACAGGCTGCGACATCCTGCCCCGTGTTAGGATTGGCTTTACCGGCGTCACACGGTGTACAGGTTACGTCACCCCTGGCGCTGTATTGGCCAGCGGGACATGTTTTGCAATTGACACCAGGCGTGGTGCTGAACTTGCCTTTTTTACATAGACACTGGTGAGCACCCGCGGCGCTCGATGTGTCGCCGGTGCAGTCTTTGCAAACCGAACCACTGTTGGCGCCTGGTGTGTAGCTGTATTTTCCGGCGACACAGTCGATGCACGTTGCGGCGCTATTGGCGCCAGATACGGTGCTGTATTTCCCGGCGTCACATTTTCTGCAATGCGTATCTGACGAGGCGCTGAACCTACCGGCGACACAGTCCGTACAGGTCGACGCACCTGCAGTGGAGGTCTTACCGGCGTCACATTGCGTACACGCATTCTTGGTCTCGAGACTTGCCGCGGTGTACTTGCCGGGGGTACAGTCGGTGCAGGTCGACGCGCCATGTTCGGCGCTGTACTTTCCGGCGACACATGATTTACAATCCCCGTATCCGTGGGCGCCCTCCGTGTCGCCATACGAACCGTGGAGACAGTTCACGCAGAATTCCATGCCCTCCATGTCGTTCACATGAGTACCACGCGGACATAGCTTACAGTCGCCCTGACCCTCTTGGTCCTGGGAGTAACCCAGCGGGCACACATCACATGGAACGTGAGTGGGGTTCAGAAGGGACCTATGATTGACACTCGACGGCAGGTACCATTGTTTGCTCAAATCCCAATACCGTCCTTTTGGACACGATTGACAAGGCTCCGTTATTTCACTATGGGGGAATGTCCCCGCACCACATTCTGAATAAATGCCAGTCGCTTGGTTACACACTCTGAGTAGTAAAAAGCCCACATTATGTTGGTTGAACCACTGGGCGTCATCGACCGCACAATCTTTGCACACAGAATCGCTGTTCGCACCGGTTGAGTCGCTCCATTTGCCGGCGCCACATAGGGTGCAATTTTCGGCACCCACGGCGCTGTACTTTCCGGCGCCGCATGTTTGGCACTGTGTGACGCTATTGGCGCCAGATTCGGCACTGAATTTCCCGGCGTCGCAATCTTGGCACGTTGTCGAGTTGGACGCGCCAGATTCGGCGCTGTATTTCCCGGCGTCGCAGGGGGTGCACATTGAGGTGCCTCTTGTGCCACTGTATTTCCCGGCGTCGCATGGTTGGCACTTTAAGCCGATATTGGCGCCAGATTCGGCGCTGTATTGGCCGATGGCACAGTCGGCGCAATTGTCAATGTTATTGGCGCCAGGTACGGTGCTGTATTTCCCGGCGGTACAGTCGATGCACGTTGCGGCGTTATTGGCGCCGGTTGTGTCCGACCACTTTCCGGCGTCACAATTGATGCACGTTGCGGCGTTATTGGCGCCAGATTCGGCGCTGTATTTCCCGGCGGTACAGTCGATGCACGTTGCGGCGTTATTGGCGCCCACAACGGCGCTGTATTTCCCGGCGGTACAGTCGATGCACGTTGCGTCGCTATTGGCGCCAGATTCGGCGCTGTATTTCCCGGCGGTACAATCTTGGCACGTTGCGGTGTTATTGGCGCCTTCGGTGTCGCTGTATTTCCCAGCGTCACAATCTTGGCACACGAGGGTCGTCACGTTTTGGAGGGTCGTCACGTGGACAAAGGTTTCGTTCACACGTTGGAGGGTCGTCACGCGTTGTAGGGTTGACATGGAATCACTGCTGCTGGCGCCAGATACGGTGCTGTATTTCCCGGCGTCACAGTTGGTGCACGTTGCGGCGTTATTGGCGCCAGTTGCGGTGCTGTATTTCCCGGCGTCACATGGTGTACAGGACTGCGCGCCTGAGGCACTGTATTTCCCGGCGTCACATGGTGTACATGACTGCGCGCCTGAGACGCTGTATGTCCCGGCATCACAGGACGTACACGTCGAAGAGCTGTTGGCGCCTGGGGTGCCGCTGTATGTGCCGGCGCTACATGGTGTACAGGTTTCGGCGCCCGCGGCCGACCACGTACCGGCGTCACATGCTTGGCACGGGTGGACAGTCGTGGTGCTGTATGTCCCGGCGACACAGGTCGTACAGGTCCCGGCACCCGCGCCGGATGACCAACCTCCTGGGCAGTACCCACACGCAGAATCCCTCGCGGCGCTGTATTTGCCGGGGTTACAGGTCTTACACGTTGTCGCACCTTGGGTTCCGCTGTAATAACCGGCGGCACAGGGTACGCATTCGGTAGCGTCGCTGGCTGTTTTAATTGTAACCGTGTCTTTGCAGAGACAAATCCTGGAATCGCTACAGGGCTGTGTTGAGCTGGTGTCGTCATTAAAATATAATATGTTCCCGTTATTTCTGGCGTAGCAACCCGACACGACCGTATCCGAAGTCAGGCTCGTCGCCCCCGTGTCCGACCATCCCGCCTGCGCCGCAGCCTGGCCACATTCCGCCGCGTTGTCAAGAGAGCCATACCCGTTGTCCCCGCATGTCGAGGTGGTGACTGTGTGGTATACTACAGTTGTCGGAAAACGTTGCATAAAGCCTTCTGGACACATGACACACTGGACCGCAGCGTTTCCTGAGCTGAAGCGACCGGCGCTGCAGATTTTACAAGTTGAAGAACTGTTGGCGCCGGTATCATTGCTGTATCGCCCCGGACCGCATTGTTCGCACACGTCCGTGCCCACACCCGACCATGTACCGGGGCGACATGTGGAGCACGACGTCACACCGCCATCGAATGCTATGGCTTCGTGGAATGTGCCAGCGGCACACGGTGTGCACGAGGCCGCGCCTTCGGTGCCGCTGTATGTCCCGGCGTCACAGGGCGTACAGATCCCGGCACCCGCACCGCTGTATTTCCCGGCGGTACAGTTGGTGCACTGCGCAGAGCTGGTGGTGTCACTGTATGTCCCGGCGTCACAGGGCGTACAGATCCCGGCACCCGCGGCGCTGTATGTCCCATCAGTGCAATTGGTACAGGACCCGGCACCCGCACCGCTTTTCGTACCGGCGGTACAGTTGGTGCACTGCGCAGAGCTGGTGGCGCCTGGGGTGCCGCTGTATTTGCCGGCGTCACAGGTCGTACAGGTCCCGGCACCCGCGGCGCTGTATGTCCCGGCAGTACAATTGGTACAGGACCCGGCACCCGCGGCGCTTTTCGTACCGGCGTCACAATCTTGGCACGTCGAATCACTGGTGGCGCCTTCGGTGCCGCTGTATTTGCCTGCGTCACACGAAGTGCACGTCGAATCACTGGTGGCGCCTGAGGTGCCGCTGTATTTCCCGGCGTCACACGAAGTGCACGTCGAAGAGCTGTTGGCGCCTGGGGTGCCGCTGTATTTCCCGGCGTCACAGACTGTGCACCCGGCGGCATTCACAGAGTCGCTGTATTTGCCGGCGTCACAGGTCTTGCAGGTCTGCCCGGAAAAATATGTGCCCGCGGGACAGTAACATGTGTTACTGGTCAGGTTTGCGCGTTTTCCACCAGAACACGCTACACAACCCGTGCGAGCATTATTCGTAATTTCGTTGGCGCCACATTCGTCGCAAGACGTTTTTGCCGGCGACTCTTGAGACCAGCCATTTGGACAATCCTCACATAAACGCGACCCATGTTCGTCAAAGTACTTGCCATATGTACACTGTATTTGATAGCATTGTGTGTAAGACGACCAACCTATCGGTCGCCCGGTGATCGAATCTTCGCGATAAGCGTTTGAACTTACGTAGCCGGTGAGGCATAACTTGCATTCGGATTGACCGAACTCGTCATTGTATTGGTTTTGCAGACACGTCGAACATGAACCAATGTTGGTGAAAGCGTCGCCAGGTAGCGGGTCCCGATCAGTATCACGATAACTACCTGGGGGACAGTCGATGCACGCATCGCTCGCTGTCCACACGTCTGTTTTCTTTTCATAGTTTAAAAATTGTCCGCTCGGACACGCGGAACACTTGGCCTCGCCCAGCGCACTTGAATTTCTATAGTAATGTCTGTTATTTTCTTCATTGTCCTGCCAACATGATAGACATCGTGTATGGTTATTATTTGACCTCTTGGCGTCGTCACACGGAGTGCAGGTCTCCGCGCCGGGACCACTTATCTTGTCGGGGTCACACTGAGCGCACTCGTGCACACCTGCGCCGCTGTATTTGCCGGCGTCACACTGAGCGCACTCGCGCGCACCTGCGCCGCTGTATTTGCCGGCGCCACACTGAGCGCACTCGCGCGCACCTGCGCCGCTGTATTTGCCGGCGCCACAATCTTGGCACTGCGTAGAGCTACTGGCGCCCTCGGTGCCGCTGTATTTGCCGGCGTCACAGTCTTGACAAACCTCTCCGGACGTTGCACTGGACACGTTGCTGTATTTGCCGACAGTGCAGTTGGTGCACGCGGGCGCGGCCTCGGCGCTGTACATGCCGGCGTCACACGCGGTGCACGTGGTGGCACCCTCAGAGCTGTACTTGCCTGCGGCGCAGGGTGTACATGACGTTTGACCCATGTTAGACTGTGCTCGGCCGTTGGGACACGCGCGGCATATTTCACCACCAAGTTGAGGGGGTATGCCGTATCTGCCCGCCGAGCACAGTTGACAGGCTGTTCGGTCACTGTTGGAGTTTTCTCCACGAGAACACATGTTACAGGTAGTTTGACCGCTTTGTGTGCCAAACTGACCGTCGGGACACTGGTTGCACGTGTTCCCAGATTGGTACTCCCCGGCGGGACATGCGCTACACCCTGTACGATTACCCCATGTAACGCTGCCAGGCGGACAAGGCGCGCAGCTGCTTTGGCCCGGTTGGTTCTGGTGCTGACCATCAGCGCACTGTTCACAATAGTGAGTGGCCGCCACCGGCTTTGAGTACTTGCCAGCAGCACATGTAGAGCACGTACTGGCGTTTGCACTGTCCAACCCATTCCCTGTTGTACAGTCTGATTGTGTACAACTTCTTGGGCCTTGTTTTTCTATTGGAAGGTAACCAGGATATAAATTATCAGAACCGGAAGGACCATCTTGATACCAGCCATGCGGACACTGTTTACACGCAGATGACCCTGTCCGGTCTTCATATTGACCATCAGCGCACGGTTCACATTGATACAGGCCGGTTGTTGCGGCGAACATGCCAGCCACACACGCATTGCATTCGCTGCTGTTGTCCCCGTTAGATGTACCGATCGGACAGTCGGTGCACGTACCGTTGGATGAATTCCCCCGACCCGGGGGACACGCGTATGTGAGGACGAGCGTACCCAACAAAAATACGACCCACATTCTGCAAATGCAAAACGACCCTTTATACGTTAAAAATATATAATGATATATCGTCTTGGAACACTGCGTGGATTTTAGATTACACATATTTTAAACATAATCTAATTTCATGTATAAAAGGCTGGGTATGGCTATAGAATTCATGGCGCGCTCGATTTTTTCCGGCACCTCTCGGTGCGCATGGGCGTTGCAC
>NYTV01000125.1 GCA_002683685.1 Paracoccaceae bacterium | reverse complement strand
TCTCAGAGACTTTGGTTCGATGATAAGCATCCAGCCAGTCTCCAGCCAGTTGCAACATCTCAAACTGCTTGGCGTGATCTTCTGCGGCATCGCGCATGAATTCAGAAAAGGGTAGACCCTCCGCATAGGTGGTTAGGCTGGCTTGATTGGCGATATCCAAGCACATGGGTTTGATCAGAGATAGGCGCCCGGTGCGTTGAAAGGCGCGAGATGTTTTTTCTAAGCGCAGATAATGCGCGGCAAAGGCGGCCTGCGCGCGGGCGCGCAGTTGCAGCTGATATTTGAGCAGCCCGAGGTTTGGGTGCTCTACCAAATAAGAAATGCGGGCCCGATCTTTCTCTTCATGTTTTGACGGCAATACATAAGATCAGCCCGCCATGGGCAGCTGAGCCTCCTCTAAAATACTTGGCCAGGCAGCATGGGCGGCTTTCTCAAATTGTGCTATAGGCTCTTCGAGCCACATGGCGGCAGCCTATTAAATAAATTACAAAATTTAAAATATTCCAGACGAATCCAGAGGGGCGATTGGTCTGAGATTATACAAATCTTAATACGGCGTTGATCAGTAAAACATACGTTTTTTACGAAGGAATTATGGGATCGATCGGGCCAAGTGGGCCGCCGCATATCAATTCGACCTGGCGCGCTGCGGCCAAAAGCGCGGCTTCGCCCCGTGGCTTCCCAATCAGTTGCAGCCCCACCGGCAAGCCGCGTGGGCCGCGTCCTACGGGCACGGATATTGCCGGCAGGCTGGTGGTTGTGGCCAGAAAGGCAAAGCGCAACCAATCCATATAGTTGGTCAGCTCAACACCGCCCACATGGCGCACCCACTCTTCAGAGGCCAAATGCGGCATGCAACCCACCGTCGGGCAAGCGAGCACGTCGAATGTTTGGAACAAACTTAGCATATTGTTGAACAGGATGGAGCGGTTCAGATTAGCGTCGATAATATCCTCGACAGTCAACGCCTGTCCAAAGGCAGTGTTTTCAGCCAGGGTAGACTTGAAATGTGCTCGGACCTCTGGGGAGAGACGTTTTGCTGCTGTGGCCCACATAAGTCCACGCAGCGTGTGATAGCTGCGCTCAAGATGGGCAAGATCTGGGCAGGTCTCTTCGATGCGGGCGCCATTTTTCTCAAGTTGTCGCATCACCGCCGCAAGATGCTGGGCCATTTCGGGATCGACCGGTCCAAAGCCCCCCAAATCTGGGGCAAAGGCAATTTTCAGCTTCCCCTCGGCGCGAATGACAGCCTCCTGATAGGGAATGTCAGGCGCAGGATAGGAGATCGTGATCTGTGGATCAAAACCTGACATTGCATCCAAAAACAATGCGCAATCTCTTACGGAACGGGCCATCGGACCCTGCACCCCTTCAATAATGAAAGCTGTGTCCTGTCCTGGTCCGCCGGCAATGCCTGGACTTGGGCGCAACCCTACGATGCCGCAATAGGCGGCTGGGGTGCGCAGGCTGCCGCCGTGATCGGACCCGTGGCTTAGCCAAATTTCCCCTGCGGCCAATGAGGCTGCCGCGCCGCCTGATGATCCGCCCGGATTGAGTGCGGTATTCCAAGGGTTTCGAGTCTGTCCAAAAACATCATTGAAGGTATTGCCGCCTGCGCCGAATTCGGGCGTGTTGGTTTTGCCCAAAATCACCGCGCCCTGCCGTTCTAATTGATCCACCAAAGGATCATTGTGTTGCGGTATAAAATCCGCCAGCCCTTTGGTTCCGAAAGTTGTGCGGACATTGGCGACGGCGTTGAGGTCTTTGATCGTGATTGGTAAGCCCGCCAGACAACCGGCCGGGATGGTGTCTTGGTTTGATAAACCCACAGCCCGCGCGCGCGCCTCACACAGGGTGGGTGTGGCATTGATCACTGGACCAGTCTGGTCAATACGCGCCACAGCCGCATCTATCAGGTCTACCGAGGAAATTTCTTTGGCTTTCAGCAGGGTGACAATTTCATGGGCTTCAAGTCTACAAAGTCCTGGCCCAGTGAATAACGGGTCTGATGTCATTATATGCACCCTTAAAGTGATGGCTTAATGACTGCACGATAGGTGGAGATGGGTCAAGTCAAAGGGGTAAGTTGGTCTATGGCCCGTTTTTGGCTCAGGAAAATTTCTCCCGTGAGCTGCGCCAGAAACTCTGTTCCGGTTAATCGGTCCATGACCGGTCCCTTCACCTCCGACAGATGGAAGGACACGCCCATATCTCGAAGCCGCGCATTTACCGTCTCTAGGGAGTCGAGCGCGCTCATATCAATGTCATTGATAGCGGAACACATTAAGACCACATGCCGCAATTGTGGCTGCTGGGTGGCGCGAGCAAAGAGGTGATCTTCCAAGAAGCGCGCATTGGCGAAATAGAGGTTTTCATCCACGCGAATGGATAAAATATGAGGTTGGGTGATGACATCGTAGCGCAGAATATTTCGGTAGTGTTCCGAATTTGGCACTTGCCCCACGGTTGCGATATGGGGTCGCGAGGATTTGTAGAGATGGATCAAGATCGAAACCAAAACTCCGGTTATGACCCCGACTTCAACGCCCACAACCAGGGTTATTGCCATGGTGGTTGTGACTGCTGTGAAGTCCGCCTTGGAATAGAGCCAGGCTTTCCCCAGGATTTTGAAATCCACCAAAGAGAGCACGGCGACGATGATCGTTGCGGCTAAAGTTGCTTTGGGCAAAAAGAATATCAGCGGTGTGAGAAACACAGAGGCGAAGATCAGACCCCCTCCCGTATAGGCCCCAGCTGCGGGTGTTTCAGCGCCGGCGTCATAATTGACGACAGATCGTGAAAATCCTCCGGTCACAGGAAAGCCAGACGTGAAGGACGCTCCGATATTGGCGGCACCAAGGCCGATAAGCTCTTGGTTTGGGTCGATCCGCTGGCGCTTTTTTGCAGCTAGAGTTTGTGCCACGGAGATGGACTCCACAAATCCGATTACAGAAATCAAAATGGCTGACGTTAAAAGGCTGCTCCAGAGATCAAGTGAAAATTTTGGTATTGTCAGTGGCGGCAAGCCCTGCGGTACTGGTCCGACAATTTTAACACCATAGCTCTGCAGGTCGAGCAACCAGACTAGTGCAGTGGTGGCGACAATTGCGGTAACTGGGCCCGTTTTGGCCATAATTTTCGCCACAGGTTCCGACAGGCCCAACGCCAATAAGAGAGGCAGCAAACCCTTGCGGACCCAGAATAGAAAGGCTGTTGTCAGGCTGCCGATGAGCGCAGTGATCCAATTGATGTCCTGCCGATGTGCCCAAAAGGACTCTGCCAATTGCACCAAATTATGGCCCTCTGCCGAAATGCCCAAAATTGCCTTCAGTTGGCTTGCGGCGATGATCAGGCCAGAGGCTGTAATAAAACCAACGATGACGGGATGCGACAGGAAATTGGCCATGAATCCTAAGCGGAACACCCCCATTGCCACCAGGAATACGCCAGACAAAAAGGCCAGGGCGATGGCGGCGAAAATGTAGTCTTCGCTGCCTGGTGTTGCGATGCGCGAGATAGATGCCGCTGTGAGCAAGGAGACGACCGCCACGGGACCAACGGATAAAGACCGGCTGGTGCCGAATATCGCATAAAGTGTGATGGGCAAGATGGATGCGTAGAGACCCATTTGTGGCGGTAGGCCCGCGAGCATAGCATAGGCCAGGGACTGTGGAATTAACATGATTGTCACAATGATCGCTGCGGTGAGATCATTGGTAAACGATTGGCGGGTATATGTTCTGCCCCAGGTCAAAACTGGCAAATATTGGGCGAGCATTGCGTTAAGTTTCATGTTAACATTCCGGTCATGACAGACGACTTGGTGGCGCATGTTGCAAAAAATGCGCGCAGCTTGGTTAAGTGCTAGAACATCACGCTAGAGGCCGGCCGCGCTGAGCCTTGGGGCGAGTGCCGTCAGATCATGCCCAGCAGATTTTGCAGCTGTGAGAATCTCATCTACAGATTGCCCAGTTTGGGCGCGATGCAAGGCCCAAAGGGCGGTCGCGCGCAGTCCACTGCGGCAATAGGCGAAAACGGGACCGGGGCTATTCGTGACCATATCTGCAAATTCTGCAATTTGGTCTTCAGAAATATGACCAGGTACGATGGGTAGGTAATGGGATGTAAGTCCTAAAGTGGCGGCCTGAGATTTTAGGGCGCCAAATGACGGCTGGTCCGGCCCCTCGCCATCAGGGCGCAGGCAAATTATGGACTTGATGCCCGAGATCTGAATATCTTCGATATCATCAATTTCGATCTGGGGTCCGACATAGAACTGATCTGAGAGCTTTTTCATAGACATAGCTTATCCTTTTGCCACGATCATCCATCGGGCAATTGCGTTTCAAAAGTGGCTGGCGGTTTTACAAAGAGTTAATTGGTATTTTCAGGCTCGGGCGCCCGTCTTTATCTGTAGGAACTTCGCCCGCGCGCATGTTGACTTGCAGGGCTGGAATAATCAACTTTGGCATCGCTAAAGTGGCGTCGCGCTCAGTCCGCATTTTCACAAAAGATTCTCGTGACGCATCGCCGCCAACATGGATATTGAAGGCGCGTTCTTCTGCCACGGTGGTTTCCCACTGGATGTCGCGCCCATTGGGGCCATAGTCATGACACATGAACAAGCGGGTTTCATCTGGAAGGCTTAACACTTTTTGGATGGAATCGTATAAGGTTCCAGCATCTCCACCAGGGAAATCTGCGCGAGCTGAGCCTCCATCGGGCATGAACAATGTGTCTCCCACAAAAGCCGCATCACCCATGACATGTACCATACAGGCTGGAGTATGACCGGGCGTAGCTATGACGGTCGCTTGTAATTGCCCGACTTGATACTTGTCCCCATCTTCAAACAGCGCGTCAAATTGTGATCCATCGCGTTGGAAAGCGGTTCCCTCATTGAAGATTTTGCCAAAGGTGTCTTGTACTTCGATGATCTTCTCACTGATCCCGATTTTACCACCTAATTTCTCTTGCAGATATGGGGCTGCGGAGAGGTGATCGGCATGCACATGGGTTTCAATGATCCACTCAAGTTCGAGGCCACGATCCTCGATCGCCTGGATGATTTCATCGGCGCTTTCAAAGGTAATCCGCCCGGCAGCGTAATCCATATTCATCACGGAATCGATTACGGCGCAGGCATTGCCTCCTGGTTCCTTCACAATATAGCTGATGGTGTTGGTTTGCGCATCAAAGAAGGCCATGACTTCTGGCTGTTTCAGGGTGCTCAGTTTTGTGTCAGACATGGGATCACCTTTCTAAATAACTACTATAGCCGAAGTTTAAGCGCGGTTGTCCTGCCTGTTGAGAACGTATTTTGATGCTGCCATTCCTGTCAACATCGTGGCGACAAAGATCAGTGTACCTTTGGCGGCCAGCGGCAGGGCGGTGACTGCTGGACCTGGGCAGAATCCGCCCAAACCCCAACCAATGCCGAAGATGGCAGAGCCAGCAATCAAGCGCATGTCGAAATCTGTGCGCGTGGGAAGATGGAAGACAGTGTTGAAAAACGGCTTGCTGCGGCGGGTGAACAACCAAAATCCCGGCATGGTTACAGCAATCGCGCCGCCCATCACAAAGGCAAGGCTCGGATCCCAGGTGCCGAAGAGGTCGAGAAAATTCTGGACCTTGGCTGGATTGGCCATGCCCGACAGCAACAGGCCGAAGCCAAACAGAAGACCGGAAAGAAGTGTGACGAGGTTTTTCATGGCATTAGCCCCCAAAAACGTGACGGAGCAGCAGAACGGCGACAAAGCCAGTGCTCATGAATGTCAATGTCGCAACAATCGAGCGACCGGAGAGACGAGATATGCCGCATACCCCGTGGCCACTCGTGCAGCCATTGCCCAAGACAGATCCAAATCCGACCAAAACGCCGGCCAAGGCCAATAGTGGCAGATTGTTAGAAACAGTTTGCAGCGGCGCTTGACCGTTCAAAACGACCCAAATGGGCGCGGCAAGCAAGAGACCGATGAGAAAGATCAAACCCTGTGGGAGTGATTGATCTTTGCTGGCCGGGGGCAAAATACGCGATAGGATGCCGCTGATCCCAGCGATACGACCATGGGTCGCCATCAATAAGACAGCTGAAGCGCCAACAAGGCCGCCTCCCAAAAGTGACAGAAATGGTGTGAACTCGGTTTGCATAGTTGGCCCCATTGTTACGCTATATTTGATATTCCTATTTCTATATATAAGCAATCACTAATATACAATCATTATATTCCTGTCTTATGAACATCAGGCCCATATTGCGCCGCGCGCCGCATCATGGCTGGATGTTCAGTCAATGAATTCTCTGGTCAGCCGGAGCATTGCTCCTTATGTATTGGGCATGGATGTTTTCGTGTTTGTCATTTTGTTGGTTACATGTTTCGCAGCTGGCGCAACTGGGGCATTGTTTCAACCAGGCAGCTGGTATCAGGCGCTCAATAAACCAGTTTGGACTCCGCCCAACTGGGCATTTCCCTTAGCTTGGACAACGATCTATTTTTCTGTGTCCTTCGCGGGCGCACGTGTGGCTGAAATGGAGGGAAATGCAGTTGCCCTTGCCTTCTGGGCAATGCAGGCAGGGTTCTCGACCCTATGGACACCAGTATTTTTTGGACTGCGGCGATTGCGCGGCGCGTTATTGGTGATGCTGCCGTTGTGGGTCTCGGTACTGGGAGCAACCCTTGCGATGTTTGAGCTGGACAGGGCTGCTGGCCTGGCATTTTTGCCCTATATCATTTGGGTCACCATTGCTGCCGCACTCAACTACCGGGTTGTCCAGCTCAATCCTGCGGTTGCGCCTCTAGACCTGTCAGCGGATTAACCCGGTGATGAATTCATGGCCATATCTTGCGTTACGCGGCTCTTGCCTATCGGCGGGGTTGGCAGATGCCGCATAAGCCAATTGCCATTTATATTGTTGATAGCCATCCAAGGGTATTGGATACCCAAGTCGCATTTTTGAATGCAGCGGGGTATGAAACGGTTCCTTGCGGTTCAGCGGAACAGTTTTTGAAACTTTACGATCCAGAGCGAAAAGCCTGTGTGGTGCTGGAGCTGCAGCTGCCCGGGATGTCGGGAAGCGAGCT
>NYTV01000124.1 GCA_002683685.1 Paracoccaceae bacterium | reverse complement strand
TGGCACCTACAGCTCTCGGAGGAGAGCTCCTGCTGGTGGGTTTATCGTGGCGTGCTGCTGTCGATCAGATCTGCATCTTCCCAAGAAATTTCGCGCCCGCGGAGTTTTTTAGTGGAGCGGCCCAACCGTAAGTCTTCGCGAATGCGGCGCCCTTCGGCCGTCCATCCGCCGGCCCTTACGGCCGTTGCTGCCCCGTAGGCTCCTGCGACCATCCAGATCCGCAGCGCCAGCATTGCCGGGGTGAAGACCAATGTCAGCAAAGTTGCGATCCCGAGACCAAAGACCACCGCCGTGGCCAGTTGTTTCCACCACAAAGCCGTTGGCGCGTCGACCGTATAGCCGCCACTGATGAAATCGAGGCTGAGGCCAAACATCATGGGTGTGAGACCGGCCATAGTGGTTATTGTGGTGAGCAAGACCGGGCGAATACGCGCCTCTGCCGTGCGTGTGATGGCCTCCAGTCTCGGCATATAGGAGCTATATTCTTGGTAGGTATCAATCAACACAATGTTGTTATTCACCACAATCCCGGCCAAAGCGACAATCCCTGTACCGGTCATGATGATTGAGAAAGCTTGATCCATGACCAGCATCCCGATCAACACACCAGTGGTTGATAAGACCACCGCCAATAGAACCAAAACCGAGTTATAGATAGAGTTAAATTGCGCCAGCAATATGATGAACATCAGCCCCAAAGCACCCATAAAGGCGTTTTGCAAAAAGGCGCCGCTTTCGGCCTCATCTTCCTGATCGCCGGTCCATTCCCATTCAATGCCAGCAGGCAAGGGGGCGGTGTTCAGCCAAGTTGTGATCTCTTCGATCCGTTCCGCTGGGGTCATACTGACCTCGCGGGTCGCGCCGTCATCATTTGTTATCATCTTCACCGAATCGCTGCGCACGCCCGCTTTCACATCGAAATAGCGCTGTTGATCCACGCGGGTGATTTGCCCCAGTTTGGCAACAGGTTTGCGAGAGATGAAGTTAGACAGCGGCATCAACCCTGTGGGTGTTCGGACTTTCAGCGTGTCAAGCGTTGACAGAACCCGGTCAGCTTCCGGCAGACGCACCCTGATGTCGATTTCTTCATCAGAGCTATCCACGCGCATTGTGTCGAGCAAAATGCCACGCGTAACCAATTGTACCATGGCGCCGACCGTCGCCACATCAGCCCCATAGCGCCCCGCTTCCTGCACATCCACATCAATTTGCCAGTCGATACCAGGCAGGGGCAGGGTGTCTTCAATGGAGATTAATCCTTCGGTCTGCTCAAATTTTTTCCGTGCCCGGGCTGTGGCCTTTACAAGCATGTCCCAATCATCCCCCTTGAGACGAAGATGTACAGGTTTGGCAGATGCCGGCCCCATGGCGAGGTTGAGGATCTGACTGCGCACACCGGGAATGCCATCTAGGTGCTCTTGCAAATTGTTCAATACGAAATTTCCACCATATCCTTCCTCCACCTCCGAAGAGGTCCAAGGGATGAAACCAAAAATCTTGCTGGTTGTTTGGCTGGCGGGGCGATCTTCCCAGGGGATCAATTCGATCTGCGCTTGTCCGATGGTATCAAGTGGCGCGCCCGCCCCGCCCGTATTGGCATTCAACCCGCCTTCACCGGCAAAGGCGAAAGTGCTTTGCACGCCGGGGGTGTTGAGGATGATGGTTTCGGCCTGTTTGAGCAGGGCATCTTTTTCTTGCAGTGATAGATTGCCGCGCGCCTGAATATAAACAATGGCCTGCTCCGGCTCTGTTGCAACAAAAAATTCGACGCCTTTGTTGTTTTCACCAAAATACTGGAATGTGGTGATAACAAAGAAGGCCACGCCAACCAACGAAACGATGGGCATGACCGGGTTGCCGGTGATGAATTTGATAAAATAACCAAAAGCAGTGCGCTGATGCCCGCCTTTAATCCGTGCTTTATTGATGCGCAATTCAACAGACCCCATGACGATCGAGGTCACCACCGCGCCCACCAAAAACAGGCCAATGCCCAGGGCAGTTCCGCCAAACCCTTCGGGAGCTTGTCCACCAAACAAATAGCCAGGGTTCAACAGCTGCATCGCGCCGACAAACAGCCCATAGAGGGAGACCGGCACCAGAGCGGCCCGGAAGACGAGGGGCAGGCGCCGCAGCTTGTCAGAGGTTGCGCCGAACTTCTGGCTCAAAGAACCTGACACACCGCCCAAAACTGGCAGGTAGATCAGCGCGACGACCAGCGAAGCGGAGAGCACGAAAATCAATGTGACTGGCAGCATACCCATAAATTGCCCCGGCACGCCTGGCCAAAAGAGCATAGGCAGAAAGGCGCAGAGGGTTGTGGCGGTTGAGGAGACAATGGGCCAGAACATGCGTTTCGCAGCATCGCCATAGGCCTGCATTGGACCCGCGCCCTCGGAAATGCGTTTATCTGCGTATTCGACCACCACAATGGCCCCGTCGACCAACATGCCCACGGCCAAAATGAGCCCAAACATGACGATGTTTGAAATCGAAATTCCCATAACCGCCAAAAAAGCAAAGCAGAGCAGAAATGACGTTGGGATGGCAAACCCAACCAAAAAGGCCGGACGCGACCCCAGGGTGGCCAGCACCACGATCATGACCAAGGCGATGGCGGTGAGTACTGAACCTTCCAATTGTTTGACCATACCGTCGACATTCCGCGACTGATCGTTGGAGGTGTTTACATTAATGGCATTTTGCAGCTCAACGGGCCAAAGCGCAGCTTGTTTAGCCACTTCCGCGCGCACCAAATTGGCCGTGTCGATCAGGTTGAATCCCTTGCGCTTCACGACCTGAATGGCAACTGTGGTGTCGCCATTAAAACGGGCCGTACCTGTGCGGTCTGCGAAGGTCAGCCGGATGTCGGCGATATCGCCGAGGGTCACAACCCGGTCACCATTGATCTTGACTGGCAGGTTGTAAACGTCGACGGGCGCATCAAAGGCGGAGGGGATCTTAACCGAAAAGTTGGAATTTTCCGTATCAACTGAGCCGGCGGGGATCAATTGATTGTTATTGACCACCACGCCAATTAATTCGCCGGCCGTCACATTATAGGACTCCAGCTTCAATGGGTCGATCAGCACTTCCAACATTTCTTCGCGGTGACCGGTCAGCCCGGCGCTCAAAACCGGTTCGAGACCTTCAATCCGATCTTGGAGATCCTGCGCGACCTTCAAAAGCGTGCGTTCGGGCACGGATCCCGATAGTGAAATGATGATGATCGGAAATTCAGAGAAGTTAAATTCGCTGATCGAATAGGTGTCGCCACCCTTGGGAAATTTGGTTTGCGCATTGCCCATGCGATCGCGGACATCGGCAATGATTTTGGTCTTATCCCACCCGAATTCGAACTCCAGCACCACGTTGGCATAGCCATCCACGGCTGTTGCGGTCAGCTTTTTGAGCCCGTCCAAATCTGACAGCTCAGTTTCCATCGGCTTGATGAGGAGTTTTTCGCTGTCTTCTGCTGAAATGCCTTGGAATGGCATGGATATAATAATCGCCGGGATTTCAATATCAGGCTCGCCCTCTTTCGGCAGTACCGCATAGGCAAAACTACCCACCGCCAACGACAGCATGATGAAGGCCAAAACCATTCGAGCCCGGGCTATGGCCCAATCGACCAAACCGGTCATTGTGCCACCTCCGTATAAGTCGGATCGACGATGACCCCATCGGTTACAAATTCTTGCCCGACAACAATCACATCGGTCTCACGCGGCAGACCGGCCAACCAGACTCCTTGCATCGTATCGCGGATCAAGGTGACGGGGACAAAGCGCACGGTATTCTCTGCACCCAATATCCGCAGCCCCAAAGTGCCATTGTCGTTGAGCGTCAAGGCAGATCCCGGCAAAAGATGCGCCAGCGTACCCCGGGCTGAAATTGTTATATCGGCGGTTTGCCCGGCGCTGACGCTCAGGTCTGCATTGGGGACGGTCACCTCGATCTGGAAGGTGCGGGTAACCTTATCGGCGGAGCGTGAAATGAAGCTCACTGCGCCCTGGATCTTACGGCCATCCACCAATCGCGCTTCGGCAGCGGCGCCGAGGTTCACATGCTGAATCGCCATCTCCGGCACGAAACCCACAAGTTTGATGGGATCAAGTTGCAAAACGGTGGCGCAAAGACCGCCGGGTTGCAAAAGACTTCCCAATTCGGCGGTGTCCGATTCCAAGATGCCATCGAAAGAGGCATGTATGACCAGGCGAGAAATCTCTTTTTGCGCCAAAGCGACCGCAGCTTCGGCTGATTGGATGCCGGCAAGCGTCGACTGCAAGCCTGATTGTGCGGCAGCAACGCCGGCGCGTGCGGTTTGTGTGGCCGCTGTGGCACTGGCCACGCGGGCTTCAGATGCAAAGCCACCTTTCGATAATTTTTCGGCTGCGCGATCATTGATCAATGCCTCTTCCAAACGTGCCTGGGCCTCGATGACACGAGCCTTCGCTTCGGGCACGCGCGCACGCGACTCGGCCAGGCGGGCTTCGGCTTCTGCTAAGGACACGCGCCGTGTACCGGGATCAATTTCACACATCGGTTGATTGGCCCGCACCGTAGCTCCCTTGCGCAGGGGTTGGGAGATCACGCGGCCATTGGTTTCAGCACGCAAATCAACTTGGCGCGTTGCGCGCGTCGCACCGCGGACGGTCACGGCGCTGTCTACATCCTGCGCTGTCGACGTCAGCACCACAACTGAAACTATGGGCGTGCCGTCTTGAGCCGCCTCCGCCGCCGCGGGCGCAGGTTGGGCGGTAGCCATTTGCGGGGGTTGGCTCTCGTCTGTGCCAAAGCTGAAGAGAAGATCTCTTTGAAAAACGAACAAATAGATCACGGCAGCTACCACAATGGCTGTTAAAATTGAAAAAATGCGCATGCGTGCCTCTCGTGCCGACAATTCAAAAACGGGCCTTCATCGAAATGCTATCTATGCCAATTTCACCGAGGCACAAGAGAGCCCGCAAGAAATCTGCGGCGAAAATCAGCGGAATGGGAGGGATATTCGAGAATTTTTCACCTGTTTAACATTTCTTAACCTTCAAAGGGCTTGTGGGATATGGATAGTTTTGCCTATACATCTTGGGAAATTTATAGAGGCTGGCAGATGTCCGATACCGACAGTTTTATTGATGAAGTCACCGAGGAAGTGCGCCGAGATCGCTTATTTGGCTATTTTCGTCGCTACGGTTGGATTCCTGCAATCATTATTGTCGCCCTTGTTGGAGGCACGACCTATAATGAGTGGTCCAAAGCCCAGTTGGAGCAGGCGGCACAGGTGCGCGGCGATGCATTGCTGGACGCTTTGGAGCTTGAAGATACGGCAGAGCAAGCGGCTGCATTCAGTGCAATTGCGCGTGATGAGGAGGATGCGCTTGTGGCCAAATTATTGGCAGCTGGCGATGAGACGGAGCAGGCTGCGGATCTTCTCAAATCGGTGGCCGCTGATGATGGGCAGCCCGGGTATATTCGTGATCTTGCGCGATTGAAAATGGCCAGTGCTGAGGGCGTGCTCTCTGTGGATGAGGCCGCCGCTATCCTCGCAGAGCTATCTGAACCCGGTGGAATTTACCGCAATGTGGCCACGGAGCTTTTGGTGGCCGTGCAGCTTCAGCGCGGCGATCATGAGGCTGCGCTAGAGCTGTTGCAGGCGCATATTAAAGATGCTGAAGCCAGTTCAGCTCAAATTCAGCGCATGGCGGAATTAATCGTAGCATTGGGGGGAAGCCCAGAGTTGGCAAATTAAACTTTTTCTGTTAATGTTTCATTAAAATAATAACAAAGCAGAGCAGGAGGCACGCATGGGATTTAAAGCGGTGCTCTATATCGGACTTTTGGGTTTGGGCGTAGGGTGTTCCAATAGCAACCCGCGCTTGCAAGGGGAGCGAGAACTGCTGGACGGAACGATTTATGTGGAATCCGACGCGCGTTTCTTAGTAGAAAATTTGCCTGACTTGCGATTGCCAAAGCCCCAGGCGACGTCGTCCTGGACCCATCAAGGTGGCAATGCGCAGCATATAGCTGTACACGCCGAGCTCCCCTCCGAGCTGGCATTGGTTTGGTCGCGCCGGATTGGAGCGGGCGATGATAAACGCCATCAGATTGCCGCCGCTCCCGTCGCACAGGACGGTCAAATTTATACGATTGATAGTCACTCTATGGTTACAGCGCTTGATGAAACGGGCGCTATTTTGTGGCAGAGGGCACTTGGAAAATCGACCGATGCGTTGAAAGATGCCTCGGGTGGCGGGCTGGCCGTGCACGGAACCCAGCTTTTTGTGACCACAGGGTTCGGAACGGTTGTGGCCTTAGATACTTCTTCTGGTGCTCAGCTTTGGACGCAAGATCTGGCAAGCTATAGCGGTGCCTCTCCGACTGTTTATGAAGATTTACTCTATATCGCGGCCCGCGATGGCGCGGCTTGGGCGATTGACACCTCCAATGGGCGGATAAAATGGCAAGTCGCCGGTCCGACGGTTGCGGCCAGCCATACCGGCGGGCCTGGTCCAGCAGTGTCTGACAAATATGCAGTTTTTCCTTTCGGCTCAGGCGATGTATTGGCCTCTTTCCGCAAAGGTGGTCTGCGGTCTTGGAGCTCGGGTCTTTCGGGCGCTCGCTTGGGTCTGGCCTCAACTCAGGTGCGTGATTTGACCGGCCAACCGGTGATTGAGGGCAGCTCTGTCTATTTGGCCAGTTCGGTGGGGCGCATGGCGGCGGTCGATCTGAACACCGGCCTGCGCATTTGGACAGCCAAACAGGGCAGTCAAGGTCATATCCTCTTGGCTGGCAGAGCGGTTTTTGCAGTCAGTGATACCAGCAATTTGATCCGCCTTTCCAAAGATGATGGGACGTTGATCTGGTCAACGCCCTTGCCAAAATTCACGAAAAAGAGTGTGAAATCGCGTGCAAAGATCCATGCGCATTTTGGTCCGATCTTGGCTGGGGGGCGGTTGATCTTGGCCTCGTCTGATGGGTTGATCCGGCAGTTTAATCCCTCTGATGGGACTTTACTCTCCACTGTTGAATTGCCTGCTGGCGCGGCCAGTACCCCGATTGTCGTGAATGGCACGCTCTATGTTTTGAACACCAAAGGTGATCTACTGGCTTTCCGTTAAGCATAACTTGGTGTAACGCTCTCCGCTAATCAACCGAAAGTGGGCCGCTATGTCCTTTACTCTGGCTATTGTTGGCCGTCCAAATGTTGGAAAATCCACGCTGTTCAATCGCTTGGTGGGCCGCAAGCTCGCTTTGGTGGACGACCAGCCAGGGGTGACTCGCGATCTGCGCGAAGGCGAAGCGCGTTTGGGGCATTTAAAATTCACCGTCATAGATACGGCCGGATTGGAAGAAGCGACGGACGAAAGCCTACAAGGGCGCATGCGCCGCTTGACGGAGCGCGCGGTGGGCATGGCTGACGCCTGCCTGTTTATGATTGACGCGCGCGCAGGTGTCACGGCCACCGATGAGGTATTTGCAGATATTCTACGCAAAAAAAATGCCCATGTTTTTCTTGCGGCCAATAAGGGCGAGGGCCGCGCCGCGGATGGCGGCGTCATTGAGGCCTACTCTTTGGGACTGGGCGAGCCTTTACGGCTATCTGCCGAACATGGCGAGGGTATGGGGGAGCTGGCGATGATGCTGGCTCCGCTGATTGATGCGGCTGAAGAGAAAGCCAAGGAAGAGGCCCCGGAGTTTGATATTGATTTGCCCGAGGGTGATGAGCAGGAAAAATATCGCCTGCCGACCTTGCAAAAACCTCTGCAAGTTGCGGTCATCGGTAGACCGAATGCCGGAAAATCTACACTTATCAATAAGATTATTGGCGAAGATCGCCTACTGACCGGGCCTGAGGCGGGGATCACGCGGGATGCGATTTCTTTGATTTTAGATTGGGGCGGCGTGCCGACGCGGATTTTTGACACCGCCGGGATGCGCAAAAAAGCCAAAGTGCAGGCCAAATTGGAAAAACTGTCGGTCAGCGACGGGCTGCGCGCGGTAAAATTTGCCGAGGTTGTGGTGGTTTTACTTGATGCGGATATCCCTTTTGAGCAGCAAGATCTGCGGATTTCAGATTTGGCTGAGCGTGAGGGGCGTGCGGTGGTTTTGGCCGTCAATAAATGGGATCTTGAACCTGAAAAACAGGCGAAACTTCGCACATTGCGCGAATCTTTCGAGCGGCTATTGCCGCAATTGAGGGGCGCGCCTTTGGTGACGGTCTCTGCGAAAACGGGCAAAGGGCTTGACCGGTTGCAACAGGCCGTGATGCGGGCGCATGAGGTGTGGAACCGCCGTATTGCCACAAGCCACCTCAACCGTTGGCTGGCCGGCATGGTTGAGGCACACCCGCCCCCTGCACCTGGAGGGCGACGGATCAAGTTGCGGTATATGACGCAAGCAAAGACTCGGCCGCCGGGCTTTGTGGTGATGTGCTCCTATCCTGACAAAATCGCAGAAAGCTATATACGCTATCTCGTGAACGGGCTGCGTGAAGATTTCGATATGCCCGGCACTCCAATCCGCTTGTGGATGCGTGGGCAGGGGGATCAAAACCCCTATAAGAATAAGAAGAAATCCACCCCGTCGCGCCTGCGAAAGCATTTGGACAAAAAGCCCTATTGATAGGGCTTTTTGTCAAATATTAGGGGCCAGCTTGAAGGGCGAGATTCGCATTAAGCGAGGCTGCCATCTGCTGTGATCTTGGTGGTGTTGCCCATGTAGGGGCGTAAGGCTTTTGGGATCTCGACAGAGCCATCAGCTTGTTGACCATTTTCCAGCACAGCGATCAAACACCGTCCCACCGCAAGGCCTGAGCCGTTCAAAGTATGAACAAACTCTGGCTTTCCGCCGCCTGCGGGGCGGAACCGCGCATTCATACGGCGGGCCTGAAAATCGCCGCAAACAGAGCAAGAGCTGATTTCGCGATACGCATTTTGCCCAGGCAGCCAGACTTCGATATCATGGGTGCGACGGGCACCAAAACCCATATCTCCCACGCATAATGCCACGGTGCGATAGGGCAGCTCCAAGCGCTCCAAAATTCCTTCGGCGCATTTTGTCATGCGGTCCAGCTCTGCGCGCGAGTGATCGGGATGGGTGACAGAGACCATCTCCACTTTTTCGAACTGATGCTGGCGCAGCATCCCAGCGGTGTCGCGCCCCGCGCTGCCTGCTTCTGAACGGAAACACAGCGAATGGGCCGTGTAGCGGCGTGGCAGCTGCGTTTCGTCCAAGGTGAGACCGGAGACGATATTGGTCAAGGTCACCTCAGAGGTTGGAATCAGCCACCAGCCATTGGTGGTTTGGTAACTGTCTTCGGCAAATTTCGGCAATTGTCCCGTGCCGCGCATGGCTTCATCGCGCACCAAAACGGGTGTGTTGGTTTCGGTCAACCCATTTTCTTGCACATGGGTGTCGAGCATAAATTGCGCTAAAGCCCGATGCATACGGGCGATTGCACCCGATAGGATGACAAAGCGACTGCCGGATATTTTCCCGGCGGTTTCCAAATCTAAACCATCTTGCGTGGCTGGCAGCTCAAAGTGTTCTTTCGGCGCAAAATCAAAGGTCGCCGGCGTGCCCCAGCGGTGAATTTCGACGTTATCGGCTTCATCGGCCCCATCGGGCGTGTCGTCATAGGGCAGGTTGTCAATGCCCATCAACATATCCGTCAAAGCCTCATCTTTGACCTTGGCTTGTTCGGACAGATGGATCACCTGCGCCTTCTTTTCGCTGACCAAGCCCCGCAGGCGCTCAAATTCGGCGTCATCACCTTTGGCCTTAGCTGCGCCAACCTGTTTGCTGGCGCTGTTAATTTCAGCTTGAGCCGCCTCTGCCTCTTGGATGCAGGCCCGGCGCTCTGAATCCAGAGCTAAGATCTGAGACGAGACCGGCGCTTTGCCACGGCGCGCAAGGGCGGCGTCAAAGGCTGCGGGGTTTTCGCGGATCGCACGGATGTCATGCATCTCTTATCTCCTAGATCAAGAATCACTGGCCTGTTTATGCCGAAAGCAGAGCGGCGGGTCACGGGCAATTTTAACAGGCGCTTGCCGGTTGGAATGACGCGGCAACAGCTCTTGAGGCAGCTCCAACAAAAAAACGGCAAACTTCCAAGTCGGAGGCCCGCAGTCCCTTGCAAAGTGGCCCCCTAAACCATAGGTTCTGCCAGAACTTGCGGCGCGGTGCCGTGTGACGAAATTTATGGGGTCATTATGGACACTTTAAGCACATTCATGTTTCCGATGCTCATCATCGGTATTTTCTATTTGTTGGTTTTCCGCCCACAACAGAAAAAGATGAAAGAACATCAAAATATGGTGAACAACCTGGCCAAAGGCGATGAGGTTGTCACGGCCGGTGGCTTGATCGGCAAAGTGACCAAAGTCAAAGCGGACAGCAATGAAATTGAAGTCGAGCTGGCCAAAGACATCCGCGTGAATGTGGTACAAGCCACAATCGCCGATGTGCGCAGCAAGTCCAAGCCTGCCAGCTCATAAACCCTTCAGCGTGTTAAGACAGGCCTGAGGCCGGGAGCTAAGTGATGTTGCATATCGAAGGTTGGAAGCGGGTCGTGATTTGGGCCACCTGCGCGCTAGGGCTTCTTTTTGCGCTGCCCAATGGCTTCTACGGCCAAGTTGAGTCCTACAATGATGCACAAGAGGCGGGGCAGGAGGCGACAGGCTGGCCATCTTTTCTGCCGTCTGGCTTGGTCAATCTTGGACTAGATTTGCGTGGTGGTGCGCATTTGCTTGGCGAGGTGAAACTCGAGGAAGTCTACACCACCCGTCTTGAAGGCTTTTGGCCAGAGGTGCGCAATGCCTTGCGCAAAGAGCGTGCCACCATTGGCGCGATCCGCCAGCAAGAGGGCGGCGCTGGTGAGCTTGTGGTGCGGATTGGCAATCTTGCGCAAATGGATCGTGCGATAGAAGTGGTGCAAACCCTGGCGCGCCCTGTCGCCTCGCTCACCGGTGGGATGACAGACGATATTGTCGTGACCTCGCGTGAAAATAATTTGATCGTCACCCTGTCAGAGGCCGAGCAATTGGCCACGGATGATCGGACTATGGCGCAATCCTTAGAGATTATTCGCCGTCGGGTGGATGAGGCGGGCACGCGCGAGCCGACCATCCAGCGACAAGGCAATGACCGGATCTTGATCCAGGTACCGGGCCTCGGCTCTGCGCAAGAGCTGAAGGACTTGATTGGTGTTCCTGCGCTTTTGACGTTTCAAACTGTTGTGGGACGGTCTAATAATCCAAATGGCGCGGCAGGCGTTGGCAATGAGCTATTGCCCGCGGCTGACAGGCCAGATTTATATTATATCCTAGAACGGACGCCAGTGGTTACGGGAGAAGAGCTGACAGATGCGCAGCCGTCGTTTGATCAAAATGGTCGCCCGGCGGTGAACTTTCGTTTCAACACCTCAGGGGCGCGAAAATTTGGACAATATACAACCGATCATGTGGGCGACCCATTTGCGATTGTGCTTGATGATGAGGTAATCTCGGCGCCAGTGATTGAAGTGCCGATTACAGGTGGCTCGGGTATCATTACGGGTAATTTTGATGTAGCAGAAAGCACCCGCCTCGCGACATTGCTGCGTGCTGGATCATTGCCTGCGAGCTTGGAATTTCTCGAAGAGCGCACTGTCGGGCCGGAATTGGGACAAGACAGTATTGACGCTGGAAAAATCGCTTGCCTTGTTGGGTTCGCCGCGGTGTTGATCTTTATGTTCCTCTCCTATGGCACCTTCGGGATTTTCGCCAATATTGCCTTGTTGATAAACGTGGGATTGATGTTTGGCCTGTTGTCGATGATCGGCGCGACGCTGACCCTGCCGGGGATTGCCGGGATTGTATTGACCATCGGGATGGCGGTGGATGCCAATGTGTTGGTGTTTGAACGTATTCGCGAGGAATTGAAAACCGCCAAAGGTCCGGCGCGGGCCATTGAGCTTGGCTATGAAAAAGCGCTCTCGGCCATTGTTGATGCCAATATCACGACATTTTTGACCGCCGCCATCCTGTTCATAATGGGAGCCGGCCCGGTGAAAGGGTTTGCGGTCACCCTGGGTCTGGGGATCATCACCTCTGTTTTCACAGCGATCTTTGTGACCAGGGCCATGGTTGTGATCTGGTTTGAACGGCGCAAGCCAAAAACACTGGAGGTTTAGGTGATGCGGTTAAGATTGGTCAAACAGCAAACAGCGTTCGATTTTTTCGACAAGTGGAAATTTTGGTTGGGTCTGTCGGCCGTGCTTGTGGTGCTGTCCATTGCCTCAACGGTGGTCCAAGGGTTGAATTTTGGTATTGATTTTAAGGGTGGAACCACCATCCGTGCCGAGAGCAGCACGCCGATCAATGTCGCCGCATACCGCCAAGCAATTGAGCCCCTGGCCCTTGGCGATGTGTCGATTGCAGAGGTGTTTGATCCGAGCTTCCGTGCAGATCAGAACGTGGTGCAAATTCGCATCCAGGCGCAAGACGGGCAGGAGGCTGTGGCGTCAGACCTGGTGGTGCAACTCGAAACCGCCCTGCGCAATATTGCCCCAGATATTCGCTTTCCTTCCGTGGAGTCGGTGGGGCCGAAGGTCTCCGGCGAGCTGATAAAATCTGCTGTTCTCGCGATCATTATCGCCATTGCCGTTGTGTTGATTTACATTTGGTTGCGATTCGAATGGCAATTCGCGCTCGGCGCCGTAGGGGCTTTGGTGCATGACGTGATTTTGACCATTGGAATATTCTCAGCCCTACAAATCAAGTTTGATCTGGCGATCATCGCGGCCTTGCTGACCATCGTTGGCTATTCGTTGAATGATACGGTGGTGGTGTTTGACCGGGTGCGGGAAAACCTGCGCCGCTATAAGAAGAAAGATTTGAGCGACGTGCTCAACCTGTCGATCAATGAGACCCTTAGTCGGACGGTGATGACCTCGGTGACGACGCTATTGGCGCTTATATCCCTTTTCATACTGGGCGGAGATGTGATCCGAGGATTTGTTTTTGCTATGATCTGGGGCGTGATTGTTGGGACTTATTCTTCGGTCTTTGTCGCGAGCTCCACGCTGCTGCGCCTGGGCGTCAAACGCGATTGGTCCAAGCCCAGCAACACAGATGGCAATCAATTTGCCAATATTGATGCGTAATGCAGCTCTCTGAGATCACCTTTGAGACTGGCCGCCCTGTGGATGGCTATGGCCCAAATTTCTTTCGTGTTGCCGGCGAGGTTTTTGAAGGAAAATTGGCAATTCTGCCCCAGTCATGCGGCCCTTGGGCCGGGTTTGACGATCCGAGCCCCTTTGTCGAAGTGGCCAAGGATTTGGATGTTGTTTTCGTGGGAACTGGTGCGCAGATTGCCCATATCCCTCCGAATTTTCGGGCCGCACTTGAGGCGGCTGGACTCGGAGTAGAGATCATGAATTCACCCACCGCCTGCCGTACCTATAATATTTTACTGTCTGAGGGCCGCCGGATTGGCTTGGCTCTGATCCCGGTCTAAGCGATGCTGCAAGTCTCAAACCTAAGCGTGGCGCGGGGGGGGGTGACAGTGCTTTGCGGCGTCGATTTTTCTGTCGATGCAGGACAAATTTTGGTGCTGCGGGGGGCCAATGGGCTTGGGACAACCACCCTATTTCGGTGTATTGCCGGGCTTCAAGACCC
>NYTV01000123.1 GCA_002683685.1 Paracoccaceae bacterium | reverse complement strand
AGAAGAACCCCAGATCGCCAACCTTCATCTCGCGCATGAAGTTGCGCGCTTGATAGTTGCGCACGCCGTCCCATTCCTCGCCCGCGTCACCTTTGGCCTTTTGGTCGGCCCAGCTCCATGTTGCGGGTTCGGATTTGAACAACCAATAGGCCATTAGCCGATAACTTTCTTCCACTGGCTCAACGTCACGCTTTCGAACAATCCGGCCTTATTATAGGGGTCATTTTCGGCCCAATCCTGTGCTGCGGCCATGTTTTCCACCTCCAGAACAATCAGCGAACCGCACATTTGCTCAGTGTCGTCCAGAAACGGACCCGCCACTTCAACGATGCCGGTTTCCTCGATATAGGCCAGATGCGCGTCTCGGGTCTCCACACGCAGGTGCAAATGTCCTGGTTTGTCGCGGGTGATAACAGCAATACGCATTATATTTCCTTTCTGAGGGGCCGCGCCATAAGCGCTGCCATAGCTTGCGCTACGGTTATCGTACCCGAACACAGGCCCGCAACCGCTTTTGCAATCGGCATATCTATTTCAAGCCTCTCCATGATAGGCACAAGAGCCAATGCTGTGGCCCTGCCTTCTACAGTAATGGCCTTGTCAAAAACCTGGCCCTGCCCAAGGGCCAGACCGAATTGATAGTTTCGTGATTTCTCTGACGTGCAGGTTAAGCAAAGATCGCCAAAGCCAGCCAGACCCGCCAAAGTTTCGGGTTGCGCGCCAAGTTTCTCCGCAAAGCGGGTGATTTCGGCCTGTCCGCGCGTGATCAACGCCGCCCTTGCGCTCTGCCCAAGCCCCGCTCCAATTGTGGCACCACAGGCGATGGCAATGACATTTTTTAACGCCCCGCCAAGCTCAGCCCCAATAGGGTCTCCCGAAGTATAAAGCCGCAATGTCTCTGTGGATAAGGCCGCCTGCCACGCGCTGACATTCTCTTGCGCCTCAGCGGCCAGGGTCAAGGCAGTTGGCAAGCCCTTTGCGATGTCTACGGCAAAGCTTGGACCGGTCAGCACGCCCGAAGGGCCCTTCTTATAAACAGATCGCAACACCGAATAGCCACCCAGACCAGTCGTCAGATCCATCCCCTTGCTGCATCCAATTAATGGCTGACCTGCAAACAATGGCGCCAGATCGCTTAGGGCCTCTGCGGTGGCTTGCAACGGAATGGCACACAATATGAACTCCGTACCCTGCAAAGCGGTTTTTGCATCATCGGTCACGGTGATATTTTCAGCCAGGGTGATATTGGGCAACCGCGGTGATTTGCGGCTCTGCGCCGCCTCTGCGAGCGCAGCGCCATCGCGGCCCCAGAGGCGAATGTCGTGACGATCCGACAGGGCCACCGCCAGTGCCGTACCGAAAGCGCCAGCACCCAGAATGCACACTGTCATGATACGTCCTTAGATTTGCTCATTGCTCGGCCCCTGTTGCGCAAATTTGTCCCAAGGCTTAACATCCTTGCAGTTTCTGCTCAATCCTACGGTGGACGTTTGCCCCATATATTGCTCACACGCCCTCAAGCCCAGGCACATCATTTTGCCCATGAGCTCATCGCGCAGGGTGTACAGCCAGATCACATCACAATTGACCCCATCATGAAGATCGCCCCAGTCGAGGCTCCCTGCGACGTCGCAGCCTATCGGGGGTTGATCATCACCTCTACCAATGCGCTGTTATATTTGCCCATGGCACTCAGAGGGTCGCAGTTGCCGTGCTATTGCGTCGGAGACGCCACGAGCCAGGCCGCACGCGCGCTTGGGCTAAACGCATATCATTTGGCCGATACCGCCAGAGCGCTATGCGACGCCCTGCCAACGGCCTGCCAAGACGGGCCGCTGCTGCACCTGCGGGGCACCCACACAACCCTCGACATGGCGGAGCATTTTCGCTGCACCCCCTTGTCGGTTAAAAACTTGGTAATCTATGAGCAAATAGCGGTGCCCCTACGAACGGAAACCTTCAAAAATTTGCGCCGCTCCTCACCCGTTATTTTGCCAGTTTTCTCTGCCCGCAGCGCCAAACTTCTTGGGAGGCTTCCGTTGGATTGGCGCCCACATCAGGCTGTGGCGCTGAGTCCCGCCATCGCCGCGCTGTGCCAAGAGGCTGGCTTCGGTCAGGTTACCACTGCCGCCCGACCTAACCGCAAAGCCATGGCCGCAGTCATAACACCGCTTATGGATGTGAAGAATGGTTGAGAGATTTTGCCCGGGCGGATAGGTTTGTCGACAGGGCAAGAGACAAAAGGTAAAAATCGTGTCAGATAAAAATCCCAAAGACGCAGCCAAGCGGCCCATTGAGGATGCTGAGCTGGTGGAACAATCGGAGCCTCACTCCGCTCCATCAGAGGCGGCGGAGAGCTCTGCCGCGCCCGCCACCCCCAATCATTCGACGTTTCGGGTCATGTTTCCCTTTTTGGCCGGTGGGATTTTGGCCGGCGGGCTTGGCTTTGGTGCCGCGGTTTTGCACGCCTATCTCAACCCGTCAGATCCTCTGGCGCCCATCGTTACTGCGCAAGACGCTCTGGCCGAGCAGCTGGCACAACACGGGGAACAGATTAAACAAATCGAAGCCAAACCCACACCGAACGATCATACAGACAAAATTTTTGCTATGACAGAGGCGCTGGAAGCGCTGCGCGATGACATAGGCCAAAAACAAGCAAAGATTGAAACACAGCTGCGCGCGCTGGACCTTCGACTGGAGGAGGTTGAAAAGCAACCATTGGCGCAAACTGTCTCCCCGCGCGCGATCGAGGCCTATGAACGCGAGCTGGACCAATTGCGCAGCGATCTGGCACAGGTCGTGCAAGCGGCAAGCGCACAGATGGAACAATCCAAAGCCAAGGCAGAAGAGCTCCAAAAGACCAGCAACCACCGCGCGCGGACTGGAACCATCACCGCGGCAATCAACGCCATCAGAGCCGCAGCCGAAAATGGCGCAGGCTATCAAGCTGCCCTGTCTGATCTGATGGCTACGACGGAGGTTGCCATCCCCGAAGCCTTACCAGCCCATGCCACGGATGGCGTGGCTCAATTGGGACGTTTGCAAGATAGCTTTGCCCCAGCCGCGCGCGCCGCCCTGAAGGCGATGCGTACGGCCGATGGACCGCAGACGAAAGAGAACCGTCTACTTGCTTTTATGAAAGCCCAATTTGGCGTCCGGTCTTTGGAAGCGCAACCGGGCACATCAGCAGAGGCTATACTGTCGCGCGCGCAAGCGGCTGTGACCAAGGGAGATTTAAATGTGGCTCTATCAGAGGTGTATAACCTGCCACAACTTGGCCAAGATCACCTGCAAGATTGGATCGCCGCTGCGCAAAACCGCGTGGCAGTAAAAGCCGCGCTTACGGAACTCTCCAACGCCCTAAGTGGCAATTGAGGAAATTAGAATGCTTTGGTCCCTCATAAAGATTCTCAGTTTCGTGGCCATGGTGATGCTCGTCAGCTTTGGCGCTGGCCGGTTGATGGAGGCGCAAGGCGGCGTAATAATTCAATATGCTGGAATTGAATTGTCCTTCGGTGCGCTGCAAGCTGCCCTACTGGTTCTGGGGTTGCTGGTAACCCTTTGGCTTATGCTCAAACTCTTGGGTTTGGCGATTGCGCTTGTGAAGTTTATCAACGGAGATGAAACGGCCCTTTCGCGCTATTTCGATCGAAATCGTGAGCGCCACGGATTCGAAGCTCTTTCGGGTGGTTTAATGGCTCTGGCCAGTGGTGATGGCCGCGAAGCCATGGCGAAAGCAAAAAAAGCCGATCGCCTGCTGAACCGCCCGGATCTGACCAATTTGATCGTGGCGCAAGCCGCTGTAGCGAATGGAGATCGGCAGACCGCCAAGGCAACCTATAAGAAACTCCTAAAAGACCCCAAAACCCGTTTTGTTGGCACCTATGGTTTGCTGCAACAACATTTGCAGGATGGAGACACAGAAGTGGCGCTGAAACTGGCCGAACATGCTTTTGCACTCAAGCCGCAGCACGGCGAAACCCAGGATGTCTTGCTCAACCTGCAAGTGGGCCAAGAAGATTGGCACGGGGTCCGGGCGACCCTGACCGCCAAGCTGAAACATGGGGCTTTGCCAAAAAATGTGCATAAGCGCCGCGATGCGATTTTTGCCCTCTCCCAGGCCCGCGATTTGCGTGCAGAGGGCAAATTGGACGAGGCACAAAACTATGCAGTGGAAGCCAACCGGCTTGCACCCGGCTTGGTGCCTGCCGCCCTCCTGGCAGCCGAAGGCCATCAAGACCAAAACAATGTAAAACAAGCAAGCCGCATTCTGCGCGCTGCCTGGCAGTTGACGCCACATCCAGAGCTCGCATCCGGTTTTGCCGCCTTAGCCCCAGAGGAGGCCCCGGCGGCCCGTCTCAAAAGATTTGGACAGTTTACCAAAGGTACGGAATCTCACCCGGAAACGAAAATGCTAATTGCCGAACTTTATGTCGCCCTGGCGGATTTTGATGCGGCCCGCCGCGCACTTGACGACCTTGCAAAGACAGATCCAACCATGCGCGCACTCACCATTCTCGCAGCCATAAAGCGCGGCGATGGGGCTGATGATCAATCGGTGCGTCAGCTCTTAACCCAAGCCATTTCAGCCCAGCGCGACCCACAATGGATTTGCGACAACTGTGGCCATGTCCATCACGATTGGGAGCCGGTTTGTTTCAATTGTGAAGCCATCGACAGCATCGCTTGGAAACGCCCACCAATGTCCGAAGCGGTGAGCCCAGACATGCTCCCTTTGATCGTCGGCCATATGGCGCAAGAGGCTGCGGGTCTGCCACCTCGCCTAGAGCCAGAGGAGGTAAGTCAACGCGACGCGGGCGCAGCAAAAGCCGGTGCCGATGATACGCCCCTTAAAGGATAAGCTCTTTGCAATATAAGTCATGCAACACTTCCAACACGGCCGCCACATGCTCGCCTTTCAAGGAGTAATATATGGTTTGCTTGTCACGTCGGGTGTTAACCAGCTCTGAGTCGCGCAGCTTGCGCAAATGATGCGACATGGCGGGCTGTGAGAGGTTCGCATTGGTCGCCAAATCATGTACACTTTTTTCGCCGCCAAGCATGGTGCAAAGAATCCGCAACCGTGCAGGATGCGACAGCATTTCCATCAACCGCGCAGCTTCGAAGATCTGAGACTCCAAGCTTTCAAAATCTAAATCGGAGACGTCAATCTTTCCCATAGCCGGAAGCTTTATGCAAAGAACGCCTTTCACACAAGATATTTTAAGGTTCGCAGGATTACAGAAACCTAAGGTTGACCGCTGTGATTGGGCCAGAGTTCTCCTTCTCAACCAGCCTTATCTCTAAGAGGCATCGCCCAGATCCAGCAGTGGCGCGATGCAGTTAGCGATGGCGGCAGCGTCTTCCTCATGCGCCAGATGCCCAAGATCGGGCAGGATCTGATACTCTGCGTTCGGCAGCAAGGCAGCCGCCTTTTGGGAGGTTGCGCAGGGCACAGCGAGATCATTGGAAGACGCGATCAAATGGGTCTCAGTTTGAAGGCTGGGCAACCGCGCCAATAGCGGTTCAAGATTCCATTGCGCCATCATTTGCATGGTGGCACCAATGTGAGAGCGGTTGCGCATCAACTCTTGGTAAAATTCTAGATCCGCCGCCGCGAGATCGGAACCGGTGCCTTTAAGGATACGATGGACTCTGTGGTCGTGACCGGCAATTTTACTCAAGACACTACTTGAGAACGGCAGGTTGGCGATGGCCTTTGCCAAGAGCGGAAACAAAACCCCCGCGACACCGCGAAAATGATCAAGCGCAGCGTTGATCCCGATGACCTTGCAGTCAAACTTCGCAAGCTCCGCAATGCGTAGCGCAATTGCAGCGCCCGCAGAATGGCCAATAATGACCCGTGGCGCGAGATTTAGTGCGATCAAACAGCTCGTTAGGTCTTCGGCCATATGATCCAGCCCGCAACGTTGCTGCGCGCCCAGCCGTGTAAAACCTTGCCCAGGCAGATCCACCATAATCACTCGATACCTGTCGGTTAAAAATGGAACCAGATGTTGCCAGCTGTGAGTCGTGCTCCCAGCCCCATGAATGAGCAGGATGACCGGCCCGGTTCCAATATCCTGAATGTGCCATAGATGCGGTTTTTGCAGCGTAAACTGTGAGTATTGCGCAAAGGGCCAATAATGCTGTGCTTGCTGCCAATTCATCACGAATGCGCCAAAGCAGAAGAGACGGCCGCAGACACGGATTTTGCATCTGAGCGGGGCAAGGCAATGTAGTTTGCCCGCATGGTTCCAGCCAGAGTTTGCAGCGTTTTTTCCGGTCGGATGGTTGTATCTATAACCAATGCCGGGATCTGCGCCTCAGCAATCTTTTGCGCCAACATATGCGCGTCCGCCGCTGCTTGCGCACGGTCATTGGATCCATCAAGCGCTACATTGGCACGTCCATCCGTCAGCAAAATCAAGGTCGGCGTCAGCCCGTTGCGCCGTTCCTGCACCGCTAGGTTAAACGCAGCGACCAGCCCGGCGGCCAATGGCGTGGCCCCGCCACCGGGAAGCGCGGCGAGCCGCTTTTTCGTTTGCACGAGTGATCTTGTTGGCGGCAATAATGCCTCAGATCCCGTTCCTCGGAAGGCGTAAAGCGCAACATGATCCCGTCGGGCATAGGCCTCGCCAAGCAGTAATTCGACCGCGCCCTTGGCTTCCGCCAAGCGGGCAACGGCTGCGGAACCTGAGGCATCTACGGTGAAAATTAAAAGGCGATCTGATTGGGTTTCGTAACGTTTATGACGTAAATCGGAAGCCTTAAAGATCGGTCCCATCGCCTTGGTATTTCCAGCCTTGCGCAGAGTTTGCCAAGGAATTGCGGCCCGCAAGCTTGCCACAAGATCAACCCGGGCCCCACTGTTTTTTGGGCCCATCCTGGCCGGTAGCGGCCGCCCACGGTGATTTCCCTTGCGGCGCGTTCCAGATCCCGAGCCAAAGGCCGGTTGCTTCGCCGTGCTTTGTAACTGGGTTAAAACGCCAGCCGGCAGAACAGCCTTCACGGCTTCGATCATTAAATCATTGGGCGGTTTGGCTTGGGTTGGCTCTTGAGCCGCCTCAGGTGGATTTGCCCCGTCAGGTTGCACCTCGGGCTCCAGATCCTCAGGCAAGCGCGTGGCCCGATGTGGGTAAACCAGCATCACGGCCAGTTTGAAATCTTCATCCGTCACCTCACTTCGGCCATGTAGGGCAGCATGAGCCTGAGCCGCACATCCAAGCAAAAGCGGAGCACGCAGACTCGAAATGCCAAGTGATGCAGCCAGTGTAACGGCCTCCTCCACCATCTCCGCCGGCAATATCACACCACGGACCGCCGCGCGGATGTCATCGATTGCACGGGGCAATGTAATGGGTGATAAATCTTGCAGAGACAAATCATCGAGGGTGACATGAAAGGATAAGCGGTCTGTCAGCGCGGCAGGAAGACCTTCCCCCTCCTCCGCAGCTTCATCCAAAGCGATTAAAGCATGCTCCAGATCAGCCTCCAAAGCTTGACATATCCGCGCGGAAAACTGCGGCGCGCAGCGCTCGGCCATGGGCAAAACGAACAAGGACGGGGCGCAGTCAAAAATACTTTTGCGCGTCACCAATCGGCGCCCCGCCAAGGAGGCACTTAAATCAATATCGCCGTTGAGAACCTCGGGCGTCATGTGGTGCTGCAACTTAACCTTGGGCATAGTGAGCACTTGAACAGCGGCAAGCATTGCCGCCTGAGCAGGTCCGGCGCGCGCACGAATAACCAAGCCCCCAAGCCTTTGGGGATCTATCGCAAGAAGCGTAATCGCCAGCTGCGCCCTCTCCCAAAGGGTCATATCAATTGCCTAGAATTTCTGAGATTGTCCGCGCCACCCGGCTGCTTGAGCCAGAGTCATCCAAGGGATCCCGGCGCAGCCTATGGCGCAAGGCCAGCACGGCGGTTTTGCGGATATGGTCATCTGTCACGGTCGCATCACCTGCAAATGCAGCAAAGGCCCGCGCAGCTTTCAACAATGTCAGCTCTCCGCGCAATCCATCAGAACCCAAGGCGATGCAGAGCTCCGCGACGCGGCGCAGAGCGCTACCGGGAGTTTGTAGGTCGGCCAAGGCTGCGCGCGCGGCCACGATGCGCGCTCTTAAAGTGGCATCTTCTGACTGCCAATGAGCGATAAAAGCTTCATGATCATTCTCATATGCGTCGCGGCGCTTTATAACTTCAATGCGTTCATCAATATTCGCGGAGGACAGGACATCGACCGACAGTCCAAAGCGATCCATCAATTGCGGTCGCAATTCACCCTCTTCCGGGTTGCCAGATCCAACCAGCACGAAACGCGCGGCATGGCGGATGGAAAGCCCCTCGCGTTCCACAACATTTTCGCCCGATTGCGCCACATCCAACAAAAGATCCACGATGTGATCTTCCAGCAGGTTCACCTCATCTATGTAGAGATACCCCCGGTTCGCCTTTGCAAATAGGCCTGGCTGGAAGGCTTTCTCACCCTTAGTGAGTGCTTTTTCAATATCTAGCGCTCCGGTGACGCGATCCTCTGAGGCGCCCAAAGGAAGATCGACCACGGGCGTGGCAATGCTTTGGACACTGGCGTCCGAAATATCGCACCACGCAGGACAATCTTTGACGTCAGCGCTGTTCACTGGACAGGCTTTTACAGCGGTGATCGGCGGCAAAAGACCGGCCAAAGCCCGCACCGCAGTGGATTTGCCGGTGCCGCGCTCGCCAAAAACAAGAACCCCTGCTATCGAAGGATCAATCGCGGTTAACACCATGGCCAGTTTCATATCATCCTGTCCAACAATGGCTGAAAAAGGAAAAGGCTGCTTCATGAGATATCCAGTTTTTTTAAAGGAGAGTCGCCCTCCCAAGTGCCTGTATCCGCAATCAGGGTAAATCGGGCGTAGAGTTCTTCTTTGAACCAGCCCTCCATCCGCACCGCTTGAATGGCGCGCGCATGATGCCCCTTGCGTGCAAAATTGTTCATATGTTCCAAGCTTGGCCAGATGGAAAAGGTCACCTGTTGCAGCCAGGGCACTTCACCAATTCCAATCTTGAAAATAACATTGGGATCTTGGCCAATCACCTGCGAGATATTCGGAACACGGCGCCAAAATCGAGCCAGGTTTCGCGGCCGCAGCGTGGCGCGGGTCATCACCGCAAGCGGACCATTCTGACTTTGACTCGTTGTGGAAAATGGAGTTTGGCCCGACCACCGGCCCCGCGCTGCATCCGCTTTCATAAAGATGGTCCAATTTTCGGTAGACTGCTGACGATAGCGTGCAAAGATGGGGCTCTGTTGCAAACTGCGCTCTGCGGTTTGCCGATCTGGCCAAGTTGCCAGCACGGCGTAAACAGACACATTGGGCTTGGGCGTAAAGCCCTCATTGGAGCCCGATCCAAATAATTTCCAAAATCCGATATCCGGTATGCGCGACATCTGTCTTCGCGCCAATCCCATCATGGCGAAGGCCCAAACTCGGGAGCGAAGCGACCCAAAACGATAGAAACTGATTGTGACGATCTGCGTCATGCCCTGTGCACCTGGTAAATGTGTCAGATTATGTTGACACATTATCCTTGCATTGGGAAGATCTTAAGGCCTATGATTGTAAATAATTCTAGACAGATGGCAGGTGAGAAATTTATGGCCAACCCGGATCACAGCAGCCAAGATAACCGCGCGGTTATCATTGGTGCCGGCCTAGGTGGGCTGGCAGCAGCGATGCGGCTGGGCGCAAAGGGCTATGCTGTTACCGTATTGGACAAACTTGATCGGGTGGGCGGCCGTGGCTCCTCCATCACACAAGACGGTCACCGATTTGATTTGGGACCAACGATTGTGACCATGCCAAAAGTTTTTGAGTCCCTATGGGCGGCCTGTGATCGAGATCTTCATGCAGATGTGGATCTGCGGCCCCTCGAGCCGTTTTATGAAATTCGCTGGCCAGATGGGTCACATTTTCGCGCCAGTGGCGATGATGAGAAGATGCAATCAGAAGTCCAAAGGCTGAACCCTGCGGATCTGTCCGGTTACAAGCGCTTTTTAAAAGACTCGCAAAAACGCTATGTCATTGGATATGAGGGCATGGTGGCCGAGCCCATGCACCGGCTTTGGGAGACCCTAAAAGTTTTACCAACATTTGCCAAGTTGCGGGCGGATCGTTCAATTTATGGCCTGGCCGCGCGGCGCGTCAAGGACGAGCGACTTAGAATGGCCCTCTCATTTCACCCCTTGTTCATCGGTGGCGACCCGATGCATGTCACCTCAATTTACGCTTTGGTGGCACATTTGGAAAAAACCTATGGTGTGCATTACGCAATGGGCGGGGTGCAACAGATTGCGGATGCCATGGCCGCGGTGGTCCGCGCCCAAGGTGGACAGATTCGCCAAGACACAGTCGCAGATGAGATTCTTATTGAAAACGGGGCTGCGCGCGCGGTTATTTTGACCGACGGCCAAAAGTTGGAAGCGCCATTAATTGTGAGCAACGCAGATGCCGGTCATACCTATGACCACCTCTTGCGCAAACACAACCGCCGACGCTGGACACCACAGAAACTTGCGCGCAAGCGCTGGTCAATGGGCTTGTTTGTTTGGTATTTTGGGACTCGGGGAACCGCTGGGCGATGGGCAGATGTGGGGCATCATACGATTGCCAACGGACCACGCTACAAAGGTTTGCTGCAAGATATCTTTCTCAAAGGCCGCTTGTCCGACGATATGAGTCTTTATATCCACCGGCCATCCGTGACCGACCCAAGTGTTGCGCCCAAAGGGGATGATACATTTTATGTATTATCACCTGTCCCACATTTGGGCTGGAAGAACAAAGTCGATTGGCAAAAGGAGATGCCGGTATATCGCGCTAAGGTCGCCGCTGAGGTGGAGAAATTACTGCCAGGATTCGAAACCTGCATCTCGACCGAAACAATCTTCACCCCCGAAACCTTTATGGACCGCTACCTTAGTCCACATGGCGCAGGGTTTTCCATTGAGCCGCGTATCCTCCAAAGCGCTTGGTTCCGGCCCCATAACGTGAGCGAAGAGGCGCGCGGTCTCTATCTCGTCGGAGCTGGAACCCATCCAGGCGCTGGGCTTCCCGGCGTCATTTCCAGCGCCGAGGTATTGGCAAAACTTGTGCCCGATGCGCCCGTTGCGCAGGGCAAAACCCGGATGGCAGCTGAATGATACGCCCTGATGACCTACAGCATTGCCGCAATGTGATCCGCACTGGATCGCTGTCTTTTCATGCCGCTTCTAAATTATTACCCGCCTCCGTGCGAGATCCCGCCTTGGCACTCTATGCCTTTTGCCGATTGGCTGATGACGAAGTAGATGAGGGGCAGAACAAGGCCCGCGCGGTGATTAAACTGCAAGAGCGGTTGGCACTGGTCTATGCCGGACAGCCACGCAATGCGCCAGAGGATCGGGCCTTCGCCTCAGTCGTCGAGGACTTCGACATGCCAGCCGCCCTGCCCGAAGCCTTGTTAGAAGGATTGGCATGGGACGCAATGGAGCACCGCTATACCAGCCTTTCGGACCTGCGCAGCTATTGCGCCCGCGTGGCCTCTGCCGTGGGTGCAATGATGTGTGTGCTGATGCGCGTGCGCGATGCCGACGCTTTGGCGCGGGCATGTGATTTAGGTGTGGCGATGCAGCTGACAAATATCGCGCGGGATGTCGGCGAGGACGCACGCGCCGGCCGCATTTACCTGCCACTTGACTGGATCCATGCCGAGGGTCTGGACCCACAGAGTGTTTTAAGCGCGACACAGGCGAGCCCCGAGCTGCGCCGGATGGTTAAAAAACTTTTGTCCGAGGCCCATGCCCTTTATGCAAGATCTGAGGTTGGCGTTGCTGCCTTACCGTTGAATGCGCGTACTGGCATCTATGCTGCCCGTTACATTTATGCCGCCATTGGACAGGCCGTGACCCGCAATCACTATGATTCCATCACCCACCGAGGGCGCACAAATAGGGTCCAAAAGATGGTGCTTCTGGCAAAATCATCCCTCAGAACGACCGCAAGTTTGGTCATGCCAAGGTCTCCGGTGCTTTACGCGCGACCGCTGCCCGAGGTTCAGTTTCTGGTTGATGCCGTGGCTGTCAACCAACGCCATGCTATGTCATGGGGTCAAGGGCATACCGGCGCTTTTATGGCCGCCATGGCTGAACTGAAACGCAAAGACCAGGCCCAGGCCAGTGGCGTCATGCTCGCAAAATAGTTAGAATGTCCACCGAGCCCGACGCGGCACGCGGCACGCCAACATAGATTTGACCACAGGTGATGCAAAGCGATCTAAATCGAGCGCTTCATGCACCCCCTGCACCCGCTCACCGTCTAGCATGGTTTCAACAACGGAACGTGAATAAAATGGCGCATCAAGCATGGCTTTAACCTGTTTTGGCCGACAACCTGGATCAGCACGGGTGGTGCGGGCCAGCGCCCAAAGGGTTCTGTTGAAGCGCGCAGATCCTGGCGCCGAAACATGTGCAGCCTGCCCCTCTGAGGTAAATCCAATGGCAGCATCCAAGCGCGTGCCATCGCGGCGTACAGCATCATAGAAGCATGTTGCCCCTGATTGGGTCGGATAGCGAGCCCAGGTCCAAGAGCTAAAATCCTCCTCCAGGGCGCGCGTGCCAAAATTACTGTCAAAATATCCATGCCCATCAAACTGCCAGCCCTCCACCTCCAGATCGACAGAAATGCGGGCAATCGGAGCAAAAGGACGCCAGACATGTGCGCCGTCAGCTGTGAGCGGCAATTCAACTTTCGTGAGCGCCGGCGGGGTTAAAGTGATCTGTCCCCGCATTCTAGAAATAGCCGGCAGTGAAGATATTTCATCCACGTTAATCACCAATTGCGTTCCAGTCCAATGCAGGGATGACGGCCCTACGGTGAGCATATCTGAAGTTTGTCGCAACGCGGTATGGCCACGGTCAGTCATGGCAAAGCGGCCCCCGCGCCCATAGGTCGCAACATTGATACAGCAATGATTGCTAGGATCCCCACGGCCCGACCAGGCGTACCATGGCGAGAAGACCGACCCAATAAAGCCGATTACAGAAACGGCGCGCGTACCATCATCGCTGACGCCATCAATATACCACCAGGCATAGCCACCTGGCGGCACCTCTATGTTAAAGTGAGGTCGCTCAAGATCGTTGCGGCCGCATGCTTGGCGGAGAGTGTCGCCATCGGCACGCCCGCCCCCGGATGCGCCCCGCCGCCCACCAGATACAGCCCCTTGGTTTTGGTTCTGGCGGTTGGACGTCCGAAGGCCGCCATCATTCCGTGCGGGGATCGCCCGTAGAGGGATCCGTCCGACCCTGGAAACATCTGCGCGAAATCCTCGGTCATCGTCAACGTTCTGGATGTTGGGCGCGGTGTGAAACTTAGCCCGTGACGCGTGAGGTGATCTAGAAATATTGTCTGACATTGTTCGCGAACCTTCTGTGAGGGGACTGCCGTTTGACCGCAGGGAGGCTGGTTTAGAATTATTTCAAATCGCTCTTGCCCACTGGGGGTGTTGGACCCAAACCGATCTTGGGCACAGATATAAAGCGTTGGATCATGTTGCGGCGCATCCCGCGCCAATGGCCCATACTCTTGCTCTGGATCTGCCGCGAAAAGCACATTATGCGCCGCGAGCGGTAGGCCTTCAACCTTAGCAGCAAAGCTCATGACATGGGCCGAAAGACTGCGCGGCATACTGGCCTGAGGGGCGGTGGCGGCGCTGGCCGCTGGCCCCAAGAACCCGCGGGCCAGGGCATTTGGATCGCCATTGAACAAAACCGCATCACAAGACAGAAAACGGTCATTACATTCGAGCTGATATTTGCCAGATTTGCCGCGTTCAAACCCTGTGACATAGCTATCATAACGAAATTCAGCGCCTAAGTTCTTAGCGCAGGCCTCCATACCATAGGCCAATTGGCTCATACCGCCTTTGACATGCCAAACGCCCAGGCTTTCCACATGCCAAATCAGAGCAAGCAAGGCTGGCGAGGCCTGCGGCAGGCCACCCACATAGGTGGCATAGCGGGCAAAGAGCTGTGCCAGTCGCGGCTCAGAAAACCGACGCCCGAGGGACTGGGCCAGAGACCGCAAGGGATCCATCGTCATAACTGTTCTGGGAGATTTTAGCATCACCGGAATCATCCGACGCAAGGCCGGCGTTGCGGATTGCATCATCGGCTCATTGAGCGTGTCAAATAGGCGCTGCGCGTCACGAGAAAACTTGTAAAACTCATCCGCCGCTGTCGTTCCAAAACTATGGCGCACATTTTCCAAACTGGCTTGCGGATCGCGCATGAGATCCAAGCGTGTGCCATCACGCCAGAAATGCCGCGCCAAGATACCTTCCTGTATCAGCGTGGCATAATCAGCCAATTGGCAGCCAACCTCACGAAAGAGCGCCTCAAACACGGGTTTCATCGTGAACACTGTCGGGCCTGCGTCGATCATACCTGCGGCGGAGGGCAAGCTGCGCATTTTACCTCCAGGTGTCGCCTGACGCTCTAGGACTGTCACCTTAACCCCGCCATGGGCCAGGCGCATTGCGGCCGCGAGACCCCCTATGCCGGCTCCGATTATGGCGACGTGCTGCATCTCACAGGCCTCCTTCACAGCTTTCGATTGACAGATCTACCCGATGTGTACATTCTAGTTTACATTACATATGTCATCAAGAGATTACATGTTTGAATGGCTTTTGAATGTGAGGACAGGATCATGGGCTTTAAAACCCGAATTGAAGCGGCGATATCTGACGCTATAAACTTGGGGCAAACTGCCCCCTCTCCCGCAAAACTTGCCTCTGCATTACACTATGCGGTCAGTCCCGGCGGCGCGCGTATTCGTCCAACTATTTTAATGAGTGTCGCCACGGCTTGCGGTGATGATCGCCCTGAATTGACCAATGCAGCAGCGGCTGCTTTAGAATGTATTCACTGCGCCTCTTTAGTGCATGATGATCTGCCCTGTTTTGATAATGCCGACACACGGCGGGGCAAGCCCTCTGTGCACCGTGCTTATAGCGAACCGCTTGCGGTTTTGACGGGTGATAGTCTTATTGTCATGGCGTTTCAAATTCTCACACGTCACGCGTCCATAGATCCACAGCGCGCTATTGGATTGATGAACATCCTGGCTGAGCAGACAGGAATGCCCAACGGCATATGCGCCGGGCAAGGCTGGGAAAGTGAACAGAAAATAGATTTGCGCGCCTATCATAGGGCAAAAACGGGTGCCCTTTTCGTCGCCGCAACGCAAATGGGCGCGATTGCGGCTGGCCAAGATGGGGCGCAATGGGATGAACTGGGATCGCGTATTGGCGAGGCCTTTCAAGTGGCCGATGACCTGAGCGATGCTCTGTATAATGAGGCCGAATTGGGCAAACCCGCCGGGCAGGACGACCTGCATGGGCGGCCAAACGCGGTTACGGAATATGGCATAGAGGGCGCGATTTCGCATATGAAAAATATTTTAGGCGGCGCTATCTCTTCTATCCCACGCTGCCCTGGCGAGGCCATACTGGCCAAAATGGTCAATGCCCAAGCGGAAATGCTAACGCCGGTGAAATGGCGCAGCAAACACTCAAATCTTCACCCTGGTGAGTAATGGCCAAAGAATATGAGGCCGGCGCGTGGTATGGAATATTCGGATGGTCAAACCGTCTGATTGCCTCGCGCAAGTTTCAAAAATGGGCGGCACATAGTTTCTTAACCCGGCGGATGGTTCGACGTGAAGGCGCGGCGCTGTTTGACCTTTTGGTAGGGTTTTGCCACTCACAAATCCTCATGGCGCTGGTACAATTCGATATCTTCAACCTTCTGTTTAAGGGTCCAAAAAAACTTGAAGAGCTCGCCGAGACCTGCAAAGTGCCTCAGGACCGGATGACAATATTGTTGCGAGCCGCTGTGGCCTTGAAGCTGCTGCGCACACAGCGTGGCGGGCGCTTCGCTCTCAGCAAAACCAGTGCAGCTTTGCTCGGGGTTCCAGGCTTAAGTGATATGATTAGGCATCACGATGTCCTCTATCGCGATCTTCGTGATCCTGCGGCATTTTTTAGAGGTGACACACAAACAGAGCTGGCCGAGTTCTGGCCCTATGTTTTTGGCGGCGAAATGGAACCACAAGCGGCCAAAACCTATTCAGACTTAATGGCCCGCAGTCAAGAATTGGTCGCAGAAGACACCCTACGCAGCCTCGATCTGTCCACGGTCGGTACATTGCTTGACGTCGGCGGCGGCTCTGGCGCTTTTCTCGAGCATGTCGGTCGTGCGCATCCGCATGTGAAATTGATGTTATTCGACCTAGAGCAGGTCGCACCCAGCGCCGCTCCAAGATTCGCAGCCGCGGGCATGGATGACCGGGCACAAATTGCCTGTGGATCATTCAAAACAGACTCAATTCCCAAAGGTGCCGATTCGATCAGCTTGATCCGGGTTCTATACGACCATACCGATGAGACGGTGGCGATGCTCTTGGCAAAATGCTGGGCCAGCCTGCCCGTAGGGGGCCGGTTGATTGTTTCTGAGCCCATGTCGGGTGGCACCCGGCCGGAACCGGCGGGCGATGTCTATTTCGCCCTTTACACATTGGCGATGCGCACTGGCAAAACGCGTTCAATTCAGGAAATTTCCGCGCTGTGCCGCCAAGCTGGCTTTGAGATCATCAAGACTCCGAAGCCGGCCCGTGCCTTTGTCACGCGCTGTTTGGAGGCCCGTAAGCTTGCCTTTCTATAATTGTCAATATTAGTTGACAGTTAAATGTGTCACTTTTAAAGTACAGTATATAAAATTTCAGACAGCCACCTGCGTCGTCATGAAATCAAAGGGAGTTTTGCTGTGCAAACAACTGCTGTCGTCTTGAATGGGCCCAGAGATATACGTCTCGATACGCTCACTGTGGCTGCGCCACAGGCGAAAGACTTGGTTGTGCAAATCAAACATTCCGGCATTTCGACAGGCACTGAAAAACTATTTTGGTCCGGGCAAATGCCACCGTTCCCAGGCATGGGTTACCCGCTCGTGCCGGGATATGAAGCTACCGGTGAGGTGGTTGAAGCGCCGCAGTCCAGCGCCTTCAAGGCCGGCGATACGGTCTTTGTCCCCGGTGCTAATTGCTATAGCGGCGCGTTTGGGCTTTTTGGTGGTGCCGCACGTTATCTGGTCAGTAATGAAGATCGCGTGACAAAGTTAGACGCGGCCATGGGCCCCGAGGGAGCCTTATTAGCCCTAGCGGCCACAGCCCGTCACGCCATGGCTGGACCCGGGAAGACCGTGCCAGACTTAATCGTAGGCCATGGCGTTTTGGGGCGGTTATTGGCCCGCCTCACCGTAGCCGCCGGCGCACCGCCACCAACAGTTTGGGAAATTGATCCGGAGCGCCGTTTGGGCGCGAAGGGCTATCGGGTCGTGGCGCCAGAAGATGATCCCAAAACAGATTATAAATCCATTTATGATGCCTCCGGGTCCACAGATGTCCTGGCTCAATTGATTGGCCGCCTGTCTAAAGGTGGCGAGATTGTCCTGGCTGGCTTTTATACCGACCCCATAAGCTTTGCCTTTCCGCCTGCCTTTATAAAAGAAGCCAAATTTCGCGTCGCCGCTGAATGGAGCCGCGATGACCTAACCGCAACGCGTGCCTTGGTAGAGAGCGGAGCTCTAAGCCTTGGCGGGTTGATCACACATTCATCAGCAGCAGCCGATGCGCCCGAGGCCTATAAAGCAGCCTTTCGGAATTCGTCATGTTTAAAAATGATGCTTAATTGGGAGAACTCGTCGTGAAAGATGAAGTACCAAATCTAAAAGATTTCAATCAACGGCTGCGCGATGAGGCCCATGAAGACATTTCTCTTGAGGTGCCTCAGGGCGAACCCACCAGCAAAACTCAAATTATTGCCATCTATGGAAAAGGCGGCATTGGCAAATCTTTCACCCTAGCCAATTTGAGCCATATGATGGCCGAACAAGGCAAGCGGGTCTTGCTGATCGGCTGCGATCCGAAATCAGACACAACCTCCTTACTCTTCGGCGGCAAGGCCTGCCCGACGATCATTGAAACCTCCGGTCAAAAGAAAATCGCTGGCGAAGAAGTGAAAATTGGCGACGTGTGTTTCAAACGAGGTGGCGTGTTTGCTATGGAGCTCGGCGGCCCAGAAGTGGGGCGCGGATGCGGTGGCCGCGGGATCATTCACGGATTCGAATTGCTGGAAAAATTGGGGTTCCACGATTGGGACTTCGACTATGTTCTGCTCGATTTTCTAGGCGACGTTGTTTGCGGTGGCTTCGGCCTGCCGATTGCTCGCGATATGGCACAAAAGGTCATTCTTGTGGCCTCCAACGATCTACAATCTCTCTATGTGGCCAATAATGTGTGCTCTGCCGTCGAATATTTCCGCAAGCTTGGCGGAAACGTGGGTGTTGCTGGGTTGGTCATCAACAAAGATGATGGCAGTGGCGAAGCGGCGGCTTTTGCCGAGGCTGTTGATATCCCCATTCTGGCGGCGATCCCACAAGATGATGACCTGCGCAAAAAATCGGCAAACTATCAAATTGTCGGCACCTCCGAGTCGCAATGGGGTGGGTTGTTTGGCCAGTTGGGAGAGGCTGTCGGCCTTGCGCCACCTGTGCGCCCAACCCCTCTGGATCAAGATGGTCTCTTGAGCTTGTTTGACGCCAAAGACACGGGCGGCGATTACCAATTGGTTCCCGCAACCGACATGGATATGCGTGGAAAGAAAGCAGCGCCACGCGCAAGTTTAGAAGTGGTGTATGATGATGTCTGAGGCCGATCGCCAAGGCTTTGACGTCAGTTTCGATGCCTCCGGCACATTGCAAGTCATTGAGGCCAACGAAGCCTCAAAAGCTGTGGCGATCGAGGGCGGTTGCTCCGCCGGAATAGACACGCTTCAAGCGGCAGCGCGTGCGGCCGGCAAGTCAGAAATCTTGGATCAATACGCCAAAGATTACCCGCAGGGACCTCATGAGAAACCGCAAAGCATGTGCCCTGCCTTTGGGTCGCTGCGGGTTGGCTTACGCATGAAACGCACGTCAACAATATTAAGCGGATCAGCCTGTTGCGTTTATGGGTTAACATTCGTGTCGCATTTCTATGGGGCGCGGCGCTCGGTGGGCTATGTGCCGTTCAATTCAGAAACTTTGGTCACAGGCAAGCTGTTTGAAGATATTCGCGAGGCGGTGCATGACATCGCAGATCCCGAAAAGCTTGATGCGATTATTGTCACAAATTTATGTGTGCCGACGGCCTCTGGTGTACCCCTGCGGCTCTTGCCAGAACAAATCAATGGCGTGCGCATTGTTGGCATTGATGTGCCAGGCTTCGGCATTCCAACCCATGCTGAGGCCAAGGATGTGCTGTCTGGGGCTATGCTAAACTATGCCCGTAAAGAGATTGCTGCGGGCCCGGTACCGATGCCCGCCATGGGCAAATCGGACCGTCCCACGGTCAGCCTGCTGGGTGAAATGTTCCCGGCTGATCCGATGGTCATTGGACAAATGCTGGCACCGCTTGGTCTGGCCGCAGGCACTGTTGTTCCATGTCGCGAATGGCGCGAACTCTATTCGGCTTTAGACTGCGGTGCGGTGGCCGCTATTCATCCATTTTACACCGCCAGTATCCGTGAGTTTGAGGCAGCCGGACGCCCGATTATCGGATCCGCACCTGTTGGCGCGGAGGGCACAGCCGCTTGGCTAGCCGCAATTGGTGAGGCTTTCACGCTTCCAGCGGATGTCATCGCAGTGGCACAAAACCAATTTGTGCCTCAAATTCGTCAAGCCCTAAAACAAGCGCCGATCAAAGGCACAATAACCTTATCAGGCTATGAGGGCAGTGAGCTGTTGGTGGCCCGCCTGCTGATCGAAAGCGGCGCGGATGTTCCCTATGTCGGCACGGCCTGCCCGAAAACACCTTGGTCTCTACAGGATGCCGAATGGCTCGAATCCCACGGGGCGACAGTCAAATTCCGCGCCTCGTTGGAAGATGATTGCGCCGCCATGGAAGCCATTCGTCCAGATTTGGCCATTGGCACAACTCCGGTTGTCCAGAAGGGTAAGGAACTGGGCATACCCTCACTATATTTCACAAACTTGATTTCTGCGCGACCTTTGATGGGGGCCGCAGGCGCGGGTTCATTGGCACAGGTGATAAACGCCGCCATGGGAAACAAGGCCCGTATGGATCACATGCGTTCCTTCTTTGAGGGTGTTGGCCATGGCGATACCGGTGGAATTTGGGCAGATAAACCCAACCTGCAACCAAATTTCCGCGCAGTAAATCTCAAAAAGCTTGAGAAAAAAGCCCGTGCGGCAAAAGCGGCGGAGATGATTTAATGCTGGTGCAAGATCATGACCGTGCAGGAGGCTATTGGGGCGCTGTTTATGCATTCTGCGCCACCAAAGGCTTGCAAGTCATCATCGATGGCCCGGTTGGTTGTGAAAACCTGCCTGTCACCTCAGTTCTTCATTACACTGACGGACTGCCCCCACATGAATTGCCCATCGTTGTCACCGGCTTGGGCGAAGAAGAAATGGGATCCGGAACCGAAGACTCGATGAAACGCGCTTGGGATGTGCTGGATCCAGCCTTACCTGCGGTGGTGGT
>NYTV01000122.1 GCA_002683685.1 Paracoccaceae bacterium | reverse complement strand
TGAGAGCTTTTTAGGCCATCGCAAGGGGGGCATTGCGATCGCGGCTATTGGGGCTTGCGCCGGGTTCGGCTCGATTTGCGGCTCATCACTGGCCACTGCAGCGACCATGGGGAGGGTCGCTTTGCCTGAATTGCGTAAATACGGATATTCTGGTGGCTTTTCCACCGCCACTTTGGCAGCGGGTGGCACCTTAGGCATTTTGATTCCGCCTTCAATTGTCTTAGTCATCTATGCGATTTTAACCGAGCAAAACATTGCCAAACTGTTTCTTGCAGCCTTCATTCCGGGAATTTTGGCAGCACTTGGCTATGTGATCGCCATTTCTATCTATGTCCGACTGCACCCGGAAGCGGCGGGTGTGAAAGCGCCGGTGCCCTATGCCGAACGCTTTGCGGCCTTGATCAAAGTTTGGCCGGTGTTGATGGTATTTGCCTTGGTCGTCGGCGGTATCTACCAGGGCTGGTTTACACCCACGGAAGGGGCGGCAGTTGGCGCGGCGGGCACTGGTTTCATCGCCTGGATTAACAAAGGTCTGACCCGGACCACCTTGATTGAGAGCTTCCTTGTCACCGCGAAATCCAGTGCAATGATTTTTTTCATCATTCTTGGTGCGGCTTTTTACAACGGATTTCTGGCTCTGACACAAGTGCCACAAGAGATTTCGAACTTTGTGGTGAGCCAAGGCTTTAGCCCCTGGGTGGTCCTGAGTCTGATTTTGCTGTTCTACCTGGTGTTTGGCTGTTTGATGGACAGCTTGTCGATGATTTTATTGACCATTCCGATCTTCTTTCCGGTCATTGTGGAACTTGACTTTGGCATGAGCCAAGAGCACATCGCCATTTGGTTTGGAATATTGGTGTTGATCGTAGTGGAAGTTGGACTCATTACCCCTCCCGTCGGCATGAACCTTTTCGTCATCAATGCGATGGATCGCAGCACGCCCTTGGTGCAGACCTATAAGGTGGTGATGTATTTCGTGGCCTCTGACATTGCACGGGTGATTTTGCTCGTGGCTTTCCCCGCCATCACTTTATTTTGGTTGCGATAGGACTAACGCTCTTGGCTTATGTGTGCTCGTAAGTTCGCGCCATCGGCATTAATTTTACCGCCCGCAACATATGACAGAGATTTAGACTGGTAAATTAAACTCTAGTTCTGACAGGAGGTTTTTTTATCGTTTTGTAACCATATTGTAGAGCGGTTTCTAGTCAATTGCACAGCATCAATACATTTCGCAACGGGCACCATTGGTATAGTATAATCTTCGTAGTACGTTTTCGACGGAAATTTAATTTTTGAATTTTTTAGAAGTCGCTTTTGCGATTAATCATAATTTTACGTGACGCTAGTGAGAAGGCCACGACCCCTGCCGTAACTACGCCTATCATTAAAGTTGATAATGCATTTATTTCTGGACTGACTCCCATCCTCACTGCGCTGTAAACTTTTATAGGTAATGTGGTAGACGATGGGCCCGAGGTGAAAGAGGCAATAACCAAGTCATCCAATGACAATGTAAAAGCCAAAAGCCACCCTGAGATCACTGCGGGTGCAATGATTGGCAAGGTCACACTGCGAAAGGCGTCAAATGGGGTACACCCTAAATCTAAAGCAGCGTCCTCCAGCGATTGATCAAAAGTAATTAGGCGTGAAGTCACCACTACGGACACGTAACACATGGAAAAGGTTGTATGTGCAAGAATAATTGTTACCATTCCCCGATCTAAGCCTATCGCGAGGAAAAACAATAATAGAGCTAACCCTGTTATTACTTCCGGCATCACGAGAGGAGCATAAATCATTCCTGAAAATAATTCGCGCCCCAAAAATCGTCCTGATCGCACCATTACGTAAGCAGCCATGGTGCCAAGAACTGTTGCAATCGTTGAGGACCAAATCCCTACGTTTAAAGTTACCCACGCTGCATCAAGAAATGCATCATTTTGCAACAATTTTCCGTACCATTTTGTAGAAAAACCAGCCCAGACAGTCACTAGGCGAGATTCATTAAAACTGTAAATCACGAGGATAAGCATTGGCAGGTAGAGAAAGGCGAACCCGAACGTTAAAGATGTGGCATTAAACCATGAAAAACGGCTCTGGTTCATCTCTCAACCTCCCTTTGTTTATGTTCATTTCGCTGGAACAAAATTATTGGAATGATGAGTAGCAGGAGCAAAATGATTGCCACAGAAGAGGCTACCGGCCAATCGCGATTAGAAAAAAACTCTTCCCAGAGGACTTTGCCGATCATCATTGTATCTGAACCTCCTAATAAAGAGGGAATAACAAATTCGCCCAATGCTGGAATGAAGACTAGAAAACAGCCAGCAATTATTCCGGGTTTTGATAAAGGAGCAGTTATTAACCAAAATGCAGATGTTGCAGAACAACCAAGGTCTTCAGCTGCTTCAACCAAAGAAACATCCATTTTTTCAAGGGACGCATATATCGGAAGTATCATAAATGGTAAGTATGCATAAACAATGCCGATGTAGACCGCCCAATTTGTGTTCAGTATGATTAAGGGCCCGTCAATAATGCCGGTCCATATTAAGAATTGGTTAAGTAAACCTTCATTGCTTAACAGACCCATCCAGGCGTATATCCGTATCAGAAAACTGGTCCAGAAGGGTAAGATGACCATCATTATGAGAGTTGGGCGCCAATGTTCAGGTGATTTGGCCATTCCATAGGCAATTGGATAACCAATTAACAGCGTTATTAGTGTCGATATTGAGGCAATTTTTAAACTGGAAAGGTATGCCACATAATAAAGCCTATCTTCTGACAGGAAAATAAAGTTCTCAAGATCCAGCGCCATAAAATATTGAAGCCACTCAGCTGAACTTGAGAAAATTTCTAGCTTTGGTGTGTAAGGTGGTATCGACAACGCTATGTCTGACAATGAAATTTTAAGAACTATTCCAAATGGAATTAAGAAAAGCACCACCAACCACGAGTAAGGAACTAATATTAGTAATTTGCGGGATAAATTCATTCTGGAATCCTATTCAGACAAAATTACGCCGGCAGTATCCGTCCAAGACAACCACACTTCATCGTTCCAAGTATAAGTGCGCCGTTCAATCCTATGAGTGTTAGTTGCTTGAGCCTTAAAATTTTGTCCTGTAGGCAATTCCAAATGATATGTTGAAATGTTGCCCAAGTATGCAATGTCCAAAATTTTACCCTTGAACACATTTGCTATATCGAGCGGTTCTTCAAAAGAAATGGTAACTTTTTCAGGTCGAATGGCGAAGGTGATATCTGCTCCATTGTCAATTCTGTCCTCTGATGTTCCGATGATTGGCTGTTGACCTTCGGCCCAATTTACTAAGATTTTGTTATCTTCTAGTATTTGAGACTTTCCTTTTATAAAATTTACATCGCCAATAAAGTCTGCGACGTAGATTGAATTTGGGGTCTCATAGATGCGATCGGGTGTGGCAACCTGTACTATTTTACCTTCATCCATAACGGCTACCCGGCTAGCAACAGTCATCGCTTCCTCTTGATCATGCGTCACAATGACAAAAGTCGTTCCGGTTTTTTCCTGGATATCCATTAATTCGAATTGAGTTTCGTGACGTAGCTTTTTGTCCAATGCTCCCAGTGGTTCATCCAAAAGTAGTAGTTTCGGGGCTTTTGCCAATGACCTGGCGAGAGCAACACGTTGGCGCTGTCCGCCAGAAATCTGGTGGGGTTTCCGCTTTGCTAGAGGAACCAATTGTGTCAACCGTAGCATCTCCTCGACGCGGTCAGGAATGTCAGCTTTGTTCATTGTGGATCTGCGTAGCCCAAATGCGATATTGTCGTATACATTTAGGTGTGGAAACAGCGCATACGACTGAAACATCATGTTTACTTCTCGCATGTTTGGTGGGACGTTTACGATATCAATGTTGTCCAGAATTATTTTGCCTTCAGACGGAGCCTCGAACCCTGCGAGCAGTCTCATTAGAGTAGTTTTTCCACAACCTGATGGCCCGAGAAGTGCGAAAAACTCTTTTGAGTAAATGTCTAATGAAAGGTTTTCAATTGCTGTGTAGTCTCCAAAACGTTTAGTGACGTTCTTGAATTGGATGATGGGCTTTTCCGTTGGATTAAGCCACGGTTCAAAGATTGTGTGGGCCTGCTGCTTAATCATTATTGACTACTTTCAATAATACCTGCGTCTAAACAGAGACGCAGGTAAAAAGGAGTTTATTAAGTTCCAGACTTAATTTTTGTCCATAGACGCGTTACTACACGTTGCACTTTTGCGCCATATGGCGTTGTAGTATAAAGGTTCTTTAAGGTTTCGGGATCCGGGTATATTGCTGGATCTCCTATCACATCTTCCACTAACATGGACTGCGAGGCAAGATTGCCATTTGCGTAATATACATAATTTGATGCATCCGCCATATTTTGCGCATCCAGAATAAAGTTCAGAAACTTATGCGCTCCAGTTGGATTAGGAGCATCGACTGGAATAGCCATCTGGTCGAACCACATTAGGGCACCTTCTGACGGAGCGTTATAAGCTATTTCTACATCATTTTCTGCTTCTGCGGCACGGTCCCGTGCCTGAAGTATGTCTCCCGACCAACCAAAAGCCACGCAAATATCACCATTGGCGAGGGCATTGATGTACTCTGAGCTGTGGAATTTGGAAATGTATGGTCTTATTGCAGCGAACAAAGGTTCTGTAAGTGCGATTACATCCGGATCTTGACTATCTGGATCTTCGCCCAAGTACTTTAATGCTGCAGGTATCATCTCAGAGGGTGCATCTAGGAAATAGACACCACATTCTGCGAGCTTTTCCATGTTGCTAGGCTCGAAAACCAAGGCTAACGAGTCAATTGCCACATTGTCTCCTAAGAGATCTGAAACCGTCCCTGTGTTGACTCCAAGTCCGGTAGTTCCCCACATATAGTTTATGGAATAAGCGTTGCTTGGGTCGTATTGAGCTGTGCGTTTCTCAATAACATCCCAGAGATTATTTTTGTTGGACAACTGCCCATAATCTAGTTTTTGGAATGCACCCGCAATTATTTGACGCTGTAGGAAGGTCCCGGAGGGCACAACAACGTCATAACCAGAGCCCCCTGCAAGCATTTTGGTCTCTAAGACTTCATTAGAGTCAAACACATCATATATAAGTTTGATCCCAGTTTGTTGCTCAAATTTATTTAGTAATGCTTCGTCTATATAATCCGACCAATTATAGACACGAACTTCCTCTGCGACAGATGCATGAGCAGTGACTACTACTGCAAGTGCTAGCCCTAATTTAGGAAAAGTAGTTTGCATAATTATCTCCCTTTTACATTTTTTCAGCTTTCCGTGTAACCACTACCATGATCATATTTCGTCTATGTGCAACAAAGTATCCATTTGGGTTTCAGAAAAATGTTAGTACCTTGATTTTGCAAAAACGGTAACTGGATAGGTTTTAGGGGGGTATGGCTGCTAGGCGAAAGAGCTGGAAGAGCATAAGATTTATAGTGAGATCAAATGCGCAGCGATCAATTCCCCACAGTGATGCGTTAAAAAAAACTGACCACACTTCGGACCACGTTGACTATCTGATTAAGCTTTTAGTAAAATACTATATGAATATTTTTGTTACTATGATTCAATAGGGTTTTCATCCTGGTGAGATGTTTGCTGTGGGGTGTCTTGCGGCGTTCGGCCCTTAAGGAATGAAGGTAAATAACATGGCTCATGTTGTGATTGCTGGCGCCGGTATCGTTGGAGTTTCTTCTTCTATTTGGCTGCAGCGGGCGGGCCATCAGGTCACGCTTGTGGACCGCATGGATGAGGCGTTGCGCACCAGTTATGGAAATGCTGGCGTTTTGGCGGCGGGCGCTATCTTGCCTGTGCCTGTGCCTGGATTGGCTTGGAAACTGCCAAAAATGTTGCTCAGCCGCGATGAGCCCTTATTTTTGCAATGGCGCTATCTGCCGCGTCTGTTGCCCTTTTTGATGAAATATCTCAGCTTTGCGCGCGCAGATCATGTCGCACATTCTGCCCGGTCTCTGTCTTATCTTTTGTCCGACAGCCACGCCCAGCATCAATCACTGGCCAAAGGGACCGAAGCAGAGCGGTTTATCAGTGACGAAGATTTCTGCTTTGGCTATGCCACACAGGCCAGCTATCTCGCGGATGAGCCGGGCCGGGCACTGCGCCGGTCGCATGGCTATGAGATTGAGGAGCTAGGTGGGGCCGGATATGCCGCAAGGGATCCGCTCTATAGCACTCAATTTGCCAAGGTTGTGTGTTATAAAAACAGTGGCCGTATTTCAGATCCGGGTGCCTATCTGGCAGCGCTTTTATCTCATTTTCAAGCGGAAGGCGGTACGGTGCTCGCAGCACAAATAGATGATATTGAGCTGCTAGATGGCGTCTATAAGGCATTGATTACCGATCAGGGCCTGGTGACTGGCGATCATATTGTTTTGGCCATGGGGGCTTGGTCGGGCAAGATGGCCAAAAAGCTTGGGATCAAGCGTCTGGCGCTGGAGAGCGAGCGCGGTTATCACATTGAGCTGCATAACCCCAGCGCCATGCCCAAAGCGCCCATGATGGTTGCCGCCGGCAAATTTGTTGTGACCCCGATGGAAAGACGGATCCGATGCGCGGGTGTGGTGGAATTCGCCAGCACTGAGGCGCCGGCGCAGGATGGGCCCTTAGACCTCGTCAAACGCCAGATTGCTGCACTGTTTCCCGACTTGACCTATGAGCACATGAGCGAATGGATGGGGCGCAGGCCGGCCACTACGGACAGCCTGCCGCTCATTGGGCCAGCCACTGCAATCGACAATGGCCACATGGCTTTCGGTCACCAGCATATAGGCCTGACCGCGGGACCAAAAACGGGTCGGTTGATTGCTGATATGGTTAGCAATCAACCCAATAATGCTGATTTATCTGCATTTGACCCAGCCCGCTATCAGGCCTCTTCATAGGCCTCCAAAGGCGGGCAGGTGCAGATCAGGTGGCGATCACCATGCACATTGTCCACACGGTTCACAGGCACCCAATATTTGTCGCCCCGCATAGCGCCCGCGGGATAGCAAGCCTGCTCGCGGCTATAGGGCCGGTCCCAGGTTTCGATCAAATCCGTAACCGTATGGGGTGCGTTTTTCAGTGGGTTATTGACGCGATCCATTGTGCCATCAATAATCTCCTGTGCTTCCGTTCTGATCGAGAGCATGGCGTCACAGAAGCGATCCAACTCAGCCTTGGGCTCGGATTCCGTCGGTTCGACCATCAAAGTGCCTGCGACCGGCCAGCTCATGGTGGGTGCATGAAAACCACTATCCATTAGGCGTTTGGCGCAATCATCTACAGTGACATCTGCCGCCTCGTTGAGTGGTCTTGTGTCGATGATACATTCATGCGCCACCCGCCCGATTTGGGAGGTATAGAGAATATCATAGGCGCCGCTGAGACGCGCAGCTATGTAATTGGCGTTCAAAATAGCCACTTTCGTCGCTTGGGTGAGACCCTCACCGCCCATTAGCAGGATATAGGCCCAGCTCACCGGCAGAATGGAGGGAGATCCAAACGGCGCAGCGGACACGGGCCCGACGTCGCCGCCATGTTCTGGGTGACCGGGTAAATGCGCGGCCAAATGGGCTTTTACCCCAATGGGGCCCATGCCCGGCCCGCCGCCGCCATGGGGAATGCAGAAGGTCTTATGCAGATTGAGGTGTGAGACATCGCCGCCAATATCGCCAGGACGCGACAGGCCGACCATGGCATTCATGTTGGCCCCATCAATATAGACCTGACCGCCGCAGTCATGGGTAATTTTACACACTTCTTGGACAGTTTCCTCAAAGACCCCATGGGTCGAGGGATAGGTGATCATACAGGCGGCCAAGGCATCTTTGTGCAGCTCGGCCTTGGCACGGAAATCGGCGACGTCGATATTGCCATCGGCATCCGATCCAACCACAACAACCTTATAGCCAACCATTTGTGCGGAGGCCGGGTTGGTTCCATGGGCGGATGTGGGGATCAAGCACACATTGCGATGCGCTTGCCCATTGGCCGCGTGGTATTTGCGGATTGTCAACAGGCCGGCATATTCACCCTGCGCGCCTGAATTGGGCTGCTGGCTGATGGCGTCATAGCCAGTGATGTCGCACAGCTTGGCATTTAGATCTGCAAACATCTCATGATAGCCGCGCGCTTGATCGACCGGCACGAACGGGTGTAGATTGGCAAATTCTGGCCAAGTCACCGGGATCATCTCAATGGTGGCATTCAGCTTCATCGTGCAGCTGCCCAGTGGGATCATAGCCCGGTCCAGCGCCAAATCGCGGTCAGCAAGGCGGCGCATATAGCGCGTAATTTCGGCCTCGGCGCGGTTGAGGTGAAAAATGGGATGGGTGAGATAGGCGCTGTCGCGCAGCATGGATGCGGGCAGACGGTAGGCGCGATTGGCCTTGCTGTCATCTTTCATATCGCCGCCAAAGGCGCGCCAAACGGCCTCAATGGTTTCTGGGCGGGTTTGCTCATCAAGGCTGATACCGACACGGTCCGAGTCAATTTTGCGCAGGTTGATGCCATTGGCGACTGCGGCCTGAAGGATGACCCCCTGAAGATTGCCAACCTTCACGGTGATCGTGTCAAAGAAGACCTCAGGTTGTACATCAAAGCCCATGGCCTCCAGCCCTTTGGCCAGGCGGCTGGTTTTTCGGTGTACGGATTGTGCAATGGCTTTGATACCGTCCGGCCCATGATAGACCGCATACATGGAGGCAATCACAGCCAAAAGCGCCTGGGCGGTACACACATTTGAATTGGCTTTTTCGCGGCGAATGTGCTGCTCGCGGGTTTGCAGCGCCAGGCGCAGCGCTTTATTGCCGCGGCTGTCGACTGAGACGCCGATGATCCGGCCGGGCATCGAGCGTTTGAATGCATCCCGCGTGGCCATATAGGCCGCATGCGGTCCACCATAGCCCATGGGCACGCCAAAGCGCTGCGTGGAGCCAATGGCGATATCCGCGCCCATCTCGCCGGGGCTTTTGAGCAATGCCAAAGACAGCGGATCGGCCGCAATAATGGCTAAGGCTTTGTGCGCATGTAGGGCCGAAATTTGCGATGTAAAATCGCGCACATGGCCATAGGTGCCGGGATATTGGAATATGGCGCCAAATACTGCGCTGGCATCCAAGTCATCTGGGCAACCCACAACAACTTCGATCCCCAATGGCTCCGCACGGGTTTGAATCACAGCTATATTTTGCGGGTGGCAATTCTCATCAACAAAGAAGGTTTGTGATTTTGACTTGGCAGAGCGCATCGCCATGGTCATCGCCTCTGCGGCCGCTGTGCTTTCATCGAGCAAAGAGGCGTTGGCAATATCCAGCCCGGTGAGATCGCTGACCATGGTTTGGTAATTCAGCAAAGCTTCAAGCCGCCCTTGCGAAATTTCTGGCTGATAGGGCGTGTAGGCGGTGTACCAAGCAGGATTTTCCAAGATATTGCGCAGGATCGGCGCTGGCGTGGTGGTGCCATGATAGCCCTGACCAATCAGCGAGGTCAGGACTTGGTTCTTACTGGCCACTTGTTTCATATGATGCAGCGCATCGCGCTCTGACATGGCTGGGCCAAAATCGAGCGCAGCCTTTTGGCGGATGGCCTTTGGCACGGTCGCATCAATCAACGCATCAAGACTGTCAAAGCCAATGGTGCGCAGCATTTCTTCCATCTCGGAGGGGGATGGGCCGATGTGTCGACGGTTGGCGAAATCATAGGCTTCATAAGTGGTCAGTTCAAAGGGCATGCGCGTAGCTCCGCTTTTAAGTCTGTGGTTAAGCGATGAAGGTCTTGTAACCGGCCAAATCCATCAGCCCTTCGAGCTGGGAAGGGTCGGAGAGTTTTATTTTGTAAATCCAAGCATCGGCTTCAGGATTTTCGTTTAGGGCGGCCGGGTTGCTTTGCAATAGCTCGTTGGCTTCAATGATCTCCCCATCCACGGGGGCAAAAATTTCAGAGGCCGCTTTCACCGATTCAATCACACCGATTTCATCGCCGCTTTCAAATTCATCGCCATCTTCTTTTTGGTCTACAAAGACGATATCGCCCAATTGCTGAGCGGCATGGGCCGTGATGCCGATGGTGGCGGTGTCGCCTTCAACCGTGATCCATTCGTGTTCTTCAGAATAGTAAGTCGTCATTGGGGTCTCCTGTTTAGCGTTTGTAGTTTTGAGGAACGAAGGGCAGGGCGCAGACCTTGGCGGGCTGCGGTTTGCCGCGGATGATCAAGTGCAGCTCTTGTCCGGGCGTGCTGTGATCGGCCTGAACATAGCCCATAGCAACCGGCCGTTGGACGGTTGGGCTGAAACCACCCGAAGTGATTTCCCCTATGGCATTACCGTTGAGGTCATGAATTTCAACCCCGGCGCGAGCTGGGGCGCGGCCCTGCGGCATGATGCCAACCAATTTGCGCGCCGCGCCATGTTCCAACTCTGCCATGATACGCGCCGCACCGGGAAATCCACCTTGTTTGCGGCGACGTTTTTGAATGGCCCAGCTCAGACCGGCTTCAATCGGAGATGTCTCCGGGGTTATGTCGTTGCCGTAAAGGCATAATCCTGCCTCAAGGCGCAAGCTGTCGCGGGCTCCAAGCCCGGCGGGCGCGCAGTCAGGATGATCCAGCATCAACCGTGTAATCCGCTCGGCATCGGCTTCTGGGATAGAAATTTCATAGCCATCTTCGCCGGTGTAGCCCAAGCGCGAAATTCGGCAGAGCGTGTCATCGATCAGCGCCTCACAAGTTTGCATAAAGTTCAATTCAGCCACCTGCGGACAATGCCTGGCCACCACATCCTGCGCTGAGGGGCCTTGCACCGCAATGAGGGAACGGTTGAAAATTTCTGTAACCTCAATGTCTTTAAGATGGGCTTTCATGTGCGGGATATCTTGAGCGCGCATAGAGGCATTGACCACCAAGAACAAATAATCGCCCGCATTGGAAACGATCAGGTCATCTATAATGCCGCCAGTCTCATTGGTGAAGAATGTGTAGCGTGCTTTGCCTTCGGGCAATGTGCTCAAAGCGGCTGGAACTAAGGCTTCCAATTTTTCCGCTGCATTGGGGCCATGCAACAGGACTTGCCCCATGTGGCTCACGTCAAATAAGGCGGCTTTGTTGCGGCAGTGCTGATGTTCACCCATAATTCCTACAGGATACTGCACGGGCATTTCCCATCCAGCGAAATCAACCATTTTGCCGCCCAAGGCGCAGTGAAGATCATATAACGCGGTGCGTTTGGGTGTGTCGCTCATAAGATTCCCCGTTTATGAACATTTTTCTATTATCGGAAACTTTTTTTCGTTATACGATTTATTTAATGCATTTCAAGATACATAATGTCACCGATTATGGGTTAAATCTAAAAATCGTTGTCAAAGGTGCGGGTAAGTTACTTTTGCGGTAGCGCCTCAACGGGTCCATCGGCTTTGAGCCACGCGGTAAAGCCGCCAGAAATATGGGCCACCGGTGCCAGTCCCATATCTTGCGCCATTTTGGCACTTAGGGCTGAACGCCAGGCGCTGGCACAGTAGAATATATAGGTCTTATCTTGGTTGAAAATCTCTTTATGGTAGGGGCTGGCTGGATCAATCCAAAACTCTAGCATCCCGCGTGGGCAGGAAAAAGCGCCTGGAATCTTACCTGTGCGTTGCAGCTCGCGGATGTCACGCAGATCCACAATCACATGGTCTGGGCTGTCAATCAGTGCCTGGGCCTTTTCTACAGTAAGGGTGGTGACTTCTGCGTTGGCTGCGGCCACCAAGTCTTTGACAGATGTTGTAATCACTTGGGTCATACTTTGTCTCCTTACCACATTGGTAGTCTATGAGCTGCAGATTGCAAAGACATATCGGCGCCGCCGATATCGGAGCAAAACCTTGGGTTTTTGACATGGTTTCGTCGTCAATGGTGCTGCTGCGGTAGGACACATTTGCCTAGGATAGCGTCGATCAGCAAAGCGGAGCGGATATGGTGTAACGAAAATCAACCACCGGAGTACGGGCGCGGCAAACAATGAGGCGGGAAATGGTACTGCAGCGCTTGGGGCCTCTATTTCAGGCCCGATTTACCGTCGCTGAAGCCGGTCTTAATGGGTCCATCAATTGGAACAAAGAGTTCATCGAAAAATCTGTCGCTTTAGCGAGGAAACAACCGGCCAAGCGCTTGGTCACCTCGACACTTGAGCTTAAGGGGATCGATGTGTCCAATGATGAGGCGATCCTGCATAAGGGTGCGGCCGTTGGCTATATCTCGTCCGGCGGCTTTGCCAATCATATCGGTCGTTCCATGGCCATGGGCTATGTGCCGAGGTGCAATCCGCACCGCTTTACGACCCCGAAGGCTTGAAAATGAGCAGTTAGCCCGCTGGGCGAGGTGGCCTGCGCCCCGCGTTAGTCCAGGGGTTTTGGCGGCGCACCTCCGAGGAATAGATTGCCATTTTGGTAATTACAGGGCGCCTCTTGCATCTGCAGATGTAGGTGTTGCCCGTCATCGTGGTAGGGGTGAGCCCGGGCGAGGGCCTCGTCAAACTCAATGCCAAGACCCGGAGCGCTGGGCGCTGTGATGAACCCATTTTCAACTTGGATCGAACCTTTGATCAAATCTTCATGGAAGGGGGTTTCAATGGTTTCGGCAATTAATGTGTTGGGAATCGACACTGACAGATGGATATTGGCGGCCCATTCCACAGGACCGGCATAGAGATGTGGCGCCATTTGCGCATTATAGACCTCCGCAATCGCAGCGATTTTCTTGGTTTCCCAAATGCCGCCCGACCGTCCCAAAGCAGGCTGTAAGATCGTAGCGGCCCCTTGACGCAAGACCTCTGCAAATTCAGCTTTGGTGGTCAAGCGCTCCCCTGTGGCGATCGGCGTGGTGACGGCGCGGGCCACCTTGGCCATCTCAGCGATATTGTCGGGTGGGATGGGTTCTTCAAACCAAAGCGGTGAAAACCGCTCCAGCGCCGCGCCCAACCGAATGGCCCCTGCGGTTGAAAACTGACCGTGTGTGCCAAACAATAAATCGGCTTTGTCGCTCACGGCCTCGCGGATGGCACTGCAAAAAGCAACAGATTGGTTGATATCAGACATAGCCGGCATATGGCCACCGCGCAAAGTATAGGGGCCGGCGGGGTCGAATTTCACCGCCGTGTAACCTTTGGCCAGGGCCGCCGTCGCAGCATCCGCCGTTTGATCGGCATTGCCCCAAAAATTGTTCATGTCGTGGTGCGGGAGTGGGTAGAGGTAAGAATAGGCCCGAATGCGTTCATTCATTTTACCGCCCAAAAGCGCCCAGACCGGACGGTCGCGATCCTTGCCCAGAATATCCCAACAGGCAATCTCGAGCCCTGAAAATGCGCCCATGACTGTCAAATCGGGCCTTTGGGTAAAGCCGCTTGAATAGGCACGGCGAAACATCAGTTCGACATCTTCTGGGTTTTGCCCCTGCATATGCCGCTCAAAGACATCATGAATGACATGGGTCATCGTGGTCGGTCCCAGGCTGCTGGCATAGCACTCCCCGATACCGGTCACCCCCGTGTCAGTGGTGAGCTTTACAAAGATCCAATAACGCCCTCCCCAGCCCGGGGCAGGTGGGGCGGTGACGATCACTTCAAGATCTTGCAGTTTCATATCAATGTTCCACTATCTATCTGCGCCGCCCTGTGGCAGGTTTGAGCGCTGTGTCGGTCTATTTGAACAGGATCACATTCCGCTTTGCAGATCCAGTTTTTGTATCTGCTATGGCCTCATTGATTTGCTCAAGACGCCAATGGGCTGAGATCAACTCGTCAAGCTTTAGGCGGCCTTGACGGTAGAGGTCCACGATCCACGGGACATCGCGTTGGATCACCACATCCCCCATTTTGGAGCCGATCATCGCCTGCGAGGCCGCTGCAAGATTTCCGGCCTCAAAGGAGGAGGCGGCGCCTGTGGCGGGCATGCCCACCATGATGACCTTGCCGCCGCTGGCGAGATAATTGGGTGCGGTGGTATAGGCACCAGCGGCACCCACTGTCACAAAAACCGCATCTGCGCCGCGGCCCAGCGCCTCTTGCGCTTCAACCCAAGGCGCATCGCCCGTGGCCAAAACCCCGTGGGTTGCGCCAAATTCCATTGCTATATCGAGCTTCTCAGGCAGCATATCCACAGCGACAATCCGCCGGGCGCCCACGATCCGCGCGCCCTGGATGGCGTTTAGGCCAACGCCGCCCGCGCCGATCACGACCGCATCTTGGCCGGCGCGCATTTGAGCGGCATTGACCACCGCGCCCACGCCTGTGATCACACCGCAGGCGATGAGAGAGGCCACATCCATTGGGATATCATCGCCAATTTTCACGACCTGAGTTTGCGCAACAACGACGCGCTCGGCAAAGGCACCGCTTGCCATGGCTTGATGTAACTTGCTGCCATCCGGCATGGACAGCGGGCCCTTGTCTCCGTCATAGGCGGTTTCACAACCTGTGGGCCGGCCTGTGCAGCAGGAGGGGCAAGTGCCACAAGAGCGAATTAAGGTGACCACAACCGCATCGCCTGGCCTCAGCCCCGTGACCCCATCGCCAAGGCGCGATATGCGTCCCGCCGCCTCATGGCCATAGACCGCAGGCAGCGAACCACCCCAGCCGCCGTCCAAATAGGTGATGTCCGAGTGGCAAATGGCGCAGGCGTCGAGGGTCACCTCAACTTCACCAGATTTGGGCCGCGCCAGTTCGACCTCTTCGATGGAAAGAGGCTGGCCAAAGGCACGGGCGACGGCGGCTTTGATACGGGTCATTTTGGCTCCATTGAAATAGTACCCCGAGGCTAAGGCCTGTTGCTAAAGCTGCAAGAGGTTTTGCGACATTTAAGGGGGTGAATTTTGTCCAGAGATGCTTCCGCGTGGCCGGGTTGCAAAGAGGATGAGCGTGAGTGCCACCACGGCTGCGGCCAAAAGAAACGGCGCGCCCGGCAGAAAGACTGGCCCGTTTGGACGTGTGGCGATGTAAAAGACATAGGTCAGCACCAATGGGGCGAAAATGACCGCCAGAGATTGGGTTGAGGCGATGATTCCCTGAACTTCTCCTTGCTGGTTGGCGGCCGCCTTATTGGCCATGATGCCACGCATGGCCGGGACCACGATCGAGCCAAGCGCGGAAAAGGGCGCGATGATAAGCGCCCAGAACCCTGAGGTGAGAAAACCCAAAGCGGCAAACATGGCGATATTGAACATAAAGCCAATGATGATGGTGCGCCTTTCGCCGAGCCAGGGCAGGATTCGGCGAATCAACAAACCCTCAACGATGGCAACCGATATGCCGAAAGAGGCCAAGGACAGGCCGACCATTCCGGGGTCCCAATTGAACTGTGCTTTGGCGTAATACACCCAAATTGCGGGGTAGGAATAAAATGCAAACTCATAAAGAAAAAATACCAGTAAGAATCGAGCCAAGCCGGGAATTTTACGGATCTGCACCAGCGCGCCCAAAGGATTGGCTCGGGCCGGATCAAATCTGCGACGCAGGATTTTGCTGACGGTTTCTGGCAACACAAAATAGCCCAACACGAGGTTGAGGCAGGCGAGCCCGGCGGCAGCGAAAAACGGGACGCGGAATCCGTATTCGCCCAAAAGACCGCCGATCAATGGTCCTAGCACGAAGCCAACACCGAAGGAGGCGCCCAAAATACCGAAGTTGGCGGAGCGATTGTCGGCGGTGGAGATGTCCGAGATGAAAGCTGCGGCGGTGGCTTGGGTGGCGGCGGCGATGCCGCCAATGACGCGGGTCAGGACCAGAAGCCAGATCGAATGGGCCATCCCCATAACGACATAATCGACGGCAATGACCAGCAATGAGACCAACAGCACCGGCCGGCGGCCGAATCTGTCACTGAGCGAGCCGATGGTCGGACCAAAAAGAAATTGCATCAAGGCGAAGATCATGGACAAAATCCCCCCCCAAATGGCCGCATGGCCGAGATCTCCCCCTTCAATGTTTTGCAGCAGATCCGGCATAACAGGAATGATCAGGCCGATGCCCATGGCATCAATTGTCAGGGTGACAATGATGAAGGTAAAGGCCAGAGGTTTGTTCATGCCAGGGATCCTAAATTGCTTAGCTATGTCCGGTTGCACGCAAAAAATCGCCCAACAGTTTGGCAAATTGCACCGGTCGTTCAACGCAGGGCAGATGGCCT
>NYTV01000060.1 GCA_002683685.1 Paracoccaceae bacterium | reverse complement strand
TAAAAACCGGCCGGCCATTTGGACAACGGCTGCACGTAGCGATACTCTTGCAATAAGCCCTTTGTGGAGAGGCCGCTAATCATGGGAACGCGCCTGCCATTCTGCTCCCGCACTATCTTTGTCTGCCTACTTGCTTTCTCTCCTGCCACGTTAAACGCAGCGGCTGCAGATCGATTCCTGCAGCTGTTCGATAGCGTAACTACTCGGGGAGAGCAAAAAGCAGGTCTCTCACCACGTTGTAACAGCGCCATCGATGAGCAAACTATCGCCAAACAAACTATTGCTCAGCTGATTGAAGGAGTGACGACCCCTCCTATTTCGGAGATGCTGATGGAGGGTGATCATGGCAATGGTGAACTCAGCGTTGGGTTAGGCCCTGGCACCGCTCCATTTTTGGCAAGTGATGAGAGTATCTACGCCGCGGCGACAAGCTTGGACAATGGACGGATTGTGGTTTTCTCGGGCCAAGAATTTTTGGGGTCCCAGCAACGCTCGACGCTGCTTGGCAACCCCGATATCGCCCAGCTGTTGAAAAACGCCGTTGTCTGGGCCGCAGGAAAAGCAAATCCGACAGTGCTTGCAGCCAATGACCGCGTTGCGGCCGCTATGCGCAACGGATCCTCATTAGAGATTACCACTGCGGATCGTAGTTTCCCTGACGGCTTACTAGAAAAAGTGGATTGGAGCGCTGAAGCAATCCGAAATTTTGATGTTTTGGTTGTTCAGGTCAACGAATGGGGAACCCTTTACCTTAGCTCTGAAGATCTCGTGGCTGTACGCGAATTTGTAGAAGCCGGTGGTGGTTTGATTTTGTCCGGCACTCGTCTGCACTGGGAATGGTGGCTTCAGGGACTCACGGGTCACACGGAGTTTCCAGGCAACCGGTTGCTGGCCGGCACCGGTATTAGTTTTCTACCCTCACTCGATCCAGACATGACTGACGCCGTCACTGGATATGACGACTCGTTACTACCTGAGGTCGCATGGTGTACCTATGTAAATGGAAGCCTCTTGACTAATCGACAAGTTAAGCGGTTGCCACCTCTATTTTCGTCAGCTCATAACTTTGAGCGTAACCGGGACTTAAACGCTGCTCTTAGTAGGTTGATCATTGAAACACCACCCTTGCCGGCGAAGAGAGACGAAGCCAACGCAGAGCTATCGGCAAGAGTCTTATCCACTTTAAGCGGCCCTGAATGGCCAGAGGGTCACCCATGGGCAAGCGCTTTCCCGGGGATTGTCTCTGCTTACGCTGAATCAATAGATGCTGCAGTGACGATAGATTCCAAATGGAAGCGGCGCCGACCCACAGGCATGTACGCACCAGATGGGAAAGTTGTTACTGTTGAGATATCCGAAGAGCTGCTGGATGATAACCTCGCCATCATAATCGGCGATCCCCTCACTACCACCCTTGATGGCTATGCTGCCGCCGATGTTTGGGAGCGTGCGCCCGTGGTTCAGCAGGTGGTGCTTCTGCAAAAACCCTCAACCACCATCAGTTCTGGGCTTGGGGGAACGCTTTACCTCTGGATACCAGATGACTTTGAGAATCCAGAGATTGAGCTGAATATCAAGGGGGGGGTTCCTATGGCAATCTACTCCCGGGGTCTGACCAGCATTGACGAGTTTTTTTACGCTCTCTCACTTGGAGCGCCGCAAGCCATCCTAGAGACCCCCGGCAAAATAAGTATGGTGGTGCCCGCAAGTAATGCCGCCGATTCCATACCGGACTCAGTTATGAACTTCTGGGATGGGTTCTACGACAGTCATGCAGAGTTAGCTCAGGAACCTGTCGAGCGCATGTTCAATTCCCATTGGCTTTTTACCCCACAGGTCGGCTGGGGATACGCTAACGCCAATTCACAGAGAATACATTATCCTGATTCGGTAATGCCCTCTGCGCTGAGAACATCCACGGGGTTGGATGACTGGTGGCTATTCGCGCATGAACTTGGTCATCAGTTTCAAACTGCGGATTGGACGGGACCGGATACGGTAGAGGTCCTAGTGAACCTATGGTCCCTATACACTCTAAACTTTTACCTTAATGACGGCGGTGAGTATGACACGCTGGGCTACGAGGACTTTCACTGGATAAGAGATATAACAAGTCTCAGGGACAATGGGTGGGAGCAAGCAGATGTCTTTGAGCGGCTGGAGTTATACAGGCAGTTGATTATTAACTTTGGGTGGACCCCGATCAAACAGGTGATGCGAAGTTATTACGATGGCAACTTTCCCGTAGATACATATCTCGAGGGAGACATCGATGGTTTTGCGGTTAGGATGTCCTGGTTTTCTGAGCGGGATCTTACTGAATATTTTGATGTGCTGAGCTACCCCCTGAGTGACGTTGCCAGAGACAAAATCAAAGCATTTAATCTACAAACGTGGCTGCCCCAGGCGCTGTGAAAGACGTGCCTGCCTATTGACACTCACCTATGATCGGAAGGATCCCGTTGATCTTGGTAGCTTGTGCCGGGACTGGCCGTTGGAACGGGTGGGCGCCTGCAGAGCAATTTGCAGGCGCTCCTTTATCAGGTGAGGTTCAACGGGGCGATCAAAGTCCAGGCGCTTGCGCACTGAACGAGTGGTGGTAAGCAGTTCATCGGCACTCAGGCCAAGCTCGGTCATCATTGTTTTCAGGCTTATTCGGGCATGCTACAGATGCCAGCATCGAACCAAACTTTCAACAGCTCGCGGTGACCAAAAGCAGTAGCCGCAGACTGGAATCCGGTGCGCTTTAGCTGACCATTGAGAATCCGCTCAGCCGCTTCTGCGCAGAGATCACCTGTCCAGGAATAGGGAGCGGCCAGATGCAGGACGAATTCAGTGCCGACATTGCGGCCGCGGCCGTAGCAAACCACCATACTGCGCTGTACATCAATATGGTCGACGTCGGGCTCAGCGACATTCATGCGGTCAGCAATATCGTTGGTAATGTCTTCTTTCTCCGCTTGCGTCTTTCCTGCTGAGCGCTCATTAAACTCGTGAATAGCCTCCAGAGTGCCATCAACCAGATGCTCACCGATAGCAACCATTGCACTACAGTTCACCACCCGCTCATCCTGCTCATACCAGATCGGCTCGGCCGAGCCGCCCCAGGGATGCGCACGTACCTGACGGTGCTTGAAGGGCATGGATACAGCGTAGAATTGGTCATTCGGCCACACCTTGAATTCGTTCAATTCAAGGTAGTACTGAGAGGTATCGTTGCAGGACATACGCAAAAACGATTGCGTAGAGGCTACGGATGGAAGACCGTGCTCGACGTTATAGACGATATCGAGCGAATCGATTCCCGGAGTTTCCAGGCATACCTCGGCGGCCAGTGCCCCCGCTGCCGACATCCATGCGGTCGCAGGAGCCAGCAACAGGCCCTTTTCTGCAAATGCAGCGCCGTATTTATCCCGCAGTGCGAGGGTAAAATCCTGTTCGCCGGTCACATCGATGTAATGACATTCGCCCTGAAGGCAAGCTTCAACCACCGGCCAAGAAACCTGCATGAACGGGCCGGCGACGTTAATGACGACATCCACGCTCTGGAATATTTTTGACAATTCTTCCACTGTGGAGCCGACGGCAACTTCGGCTTGGAAGTCGCGGCCCAGTCGATCTCTGACGACCTCTATAGCGCCTTGAAGCCGCTCTTTATTTCGGCCTCCGGCATAAAAAGGAATCCCTCGCCTTGCCAGGCTTTCACCGGCGATCTTTCCGGTGTACCCACTGAATCCATAAATGAGAACTCTTGGTGTATTAGACATAGTTCAGCCTCCCGTTGCGGACAGTTTCAATACATTGAGCATGATTAGTAGTTTTTCTCTAACAGCTGGGTCTTTTTCAGTGCACGCTCCAGGCTATTGGGCTTGAGCCAACTGATGGCCGGGCTCACCTTGAGCAGTGCTTTCATTTTCTGAATGATTTTTTCTTCCAGCGCGGGCAACTCTTGTTCCGTTACCCCTTCACCGTATTCAACCTTCAATTTAAGCGGAGCAATCACCAAGGGCGGCTCCCGATCCAATGCAATGCGGAAGGAGCCGGTCAGCTCCGGCACAAATCCATTGATCACACCTTGGATGGCAGCGGGGTAGACCGGAACGCCTTTCACTTTCAGCATGTCATCTGCGCGGCCAACAATTTTATAGCGAAAGCCACTGCGGCCGCAGGGGCAGTCGTCGGTAAACACCTGGTGAATATCGTTGAGGGTGTAGCGAAGATTGGAAAAGTAAATCGTCGCTTCCGGCTCCAGTGGTGTGAATACAGCCAGACCGGTAGCGCCATTGGTCATGGGAACGGGTTCGAAGGTTTCCGGATCAACCAGTTCATAGTAACAGTGGTCATCGCCAACCCAGTGCATGCCCTGGTATTCCGGACATTCACAGGAAACGCCGTAGCCGGCCCCAACATCAATGACGCTGGCGCCGTATTCACTCTCAAGGCGGTTGCGAATTTCCGGAATGCCAGCGCCAGGTTCGGCGCCCAACAACAGCTTTTCAATACCGAGGCTGGAAATCGGTTCGCCCAGATACTCCTCTGATTTTTCTGCCAGGTACAAGGCCAATGACGGCGTGCAGGTTATGGCGTTGACCTGGAATAACTTAAGCAACGTTAGAAAGCGTTCGGCGCCGGCCTCTGCTCCTATCGGGATGATGGTGACGCCGGGGATTTTCTTGTAGTAATAGAGTATCGGTGTACCAGCGGCGTGCATACTTAAGCCATAGCCAATGGCAAGGCGATCCCCCGCGCGCAGGCCACCGCGCCAACCCATGCGACCGAGTACTTCGCCCATTGCCTCTACCGAGTCGTGAAACACCGGATAGGGAGTTGGAATACCGGTGGTGCCCGAGGTGGTGGTGATCAGATGTAGCTGTTGCATGCGCAACTCACCATAGAGGTGGTCGTAGGCTTTTAGCATGTCGTTATCAAAACGCTCAAAAACCTCTCGATAGTCGGCCTGACCACAGATCGGCAGCGCCCGGGCCAGGTCATCGAAAGACTCTATATCCTGGGGTTTGAAACCTGCATCGTCCATGCGCTCGCGATCAAAAGGCACATGGTCATAGAAAAACTGCAGCGTCGGCTTGAGTTTTTCCAGCTGAATTTTGGCCATCTGTGGGGTGTTGAGGAGAGGTTCAATCTCCTGATTAAAATAGAGGTCATCGACATCCTTGGCCGGTGGAGCAAACTTACTCATCTACCATCATCCTTTTAACGTAAATTAAAGCCGTCATCGTGAAAAAACATGCAGCGCGAGTGCCGCATTATCCAATCCGAGAACGCCGCCGCCGTTGTGGGTCAAGCCAACCATGGGGTTGTCCGCCTGACTTCTACCCGCCTCTCCTCGCAGTTGCTTGACCATGTCGTAAATCTGGCCCAGACCAGTAGCGCCGATCGGGTGCCCTTTAGAAATCAGGCCACCGGATAAGTTAGTCGGCAAAGGACCGCCGATGTCGTAATAGCCAGACTCGATTCGCTCAGCCGCTGCGTCACCCGGGCACAAGCCCAGATCGATCAGGTCCATGATTTCAGTGGCCGAGGTGGTATCGTGCACCTCGGCGATATCGATATCCTCAGGACCCACCGCGCCGGATTCGAATAACTGCTTGCCAACCCGGCGCGTAACATTGTCGGAGAAATCGGTACTGACTCTGCCACTGCCGACCACTGAAGCGCGCACCCAGATAGTCTTTTTTGTTGCGCGTTTGGCAAAGGCGGGAGAACAGAGGATTGCTGCGGCGGCACCGTCACCAATCGGCGCACACATCATGCGCGTGAAAGGGAAACTGACATCTCCCGAACTCATGACCTGTTCCAGAGTAGCTGCGCTCTGATACTGGGCCTTGGGATTGTTGGCTCCGTGCTTGTGCGCTTTCACTGCCAACTGGGCCAGATGCCGCTGGCTTAAGCCATAGCTCTGCATGTAGTGGCGAACGATAAACGAGTACACATCAAGCAGGCGGCTACGCTGATGCTCTCCCTCCGGCAGAATTTCCTCGCTGGTGCCCAGCTTTTGCTCGGCTCGACGAAAGTGTTCAACATGGTCTTCGACATCCATGGCCGTCTCCAGCACCCTGAATGGCTTGGTCTTATCGCTGTCGTAGAGCTTTTCATAGCCTAGCGCCAGCACACACTCGTGGGCACCACTGGCGACTGCCTGCCAGGCGAGATTAAAGGCATAAGAGCTACTGGCACAGGCATTCTCTACATTGTAGATCGGTATTTCGTTAATCCCGAGAGGATCCAGGACCACCTGGCCACGAACCATGTGTTGCTCGGTCATGGCACCGGCGGCGGCGTTACCAACATAGGCCGCCTCAATCTCGTCGCTGGCAACACCAGCATCGTTTAGCACATCACCGACCGCCTCTCGCACCAGGTCTTTAGTCGACTTACCGGGGAATTTTCCAAAGCGGGTCATTCCCACACCCATCACAGCTACATCTGGCATAGGCTAATTCCGGCGGCTAATTGATGGGTAAACACCATGCATCCTAAGGCACAGCGGCGGCGGCGTTATCACCACTGACAGCGAGATCAACGCAATAGCAGTAGTTGAAGTGCTTCAGACGCTTGATGGCCTCGATATCTTCGAGCTGCTGTCTCTGCTGTAAGTCAGTCACTCAAAGCCTCTCGTCATAAAATAATGGCTAGCAGTGCAGGCTACTGTAGCAATTCAAGCTACATATGGAATTCTACATTCGGACTAATAACTTGGATTACCGGCCACTCCGTGATTTACTGATTTGAGAGCCCGTGTCGAGAGGGCCAATATTCCCTGCCTTGGCTGAGCAGCGTTTGGGGCGCAATGCCTGAAAAAATGGGGGCCATTGACGTCAAATGCATACGATCAAACATCACATTCAGGGTATCAGGATGGTTTTGGCGATGATGCCAAAACTAGGGATTGATGTTCCCGAGGAGTTGACCGGTCATGCAATTTTGCGACAAAAAATTGATAGCAAGGCGTTTAACCTTCACCAAGAACTGAATTTTTTCGGCAATCTGGTCGAACTGGTTAAGGATCCGCTGGTCGGTCTTAAGCTGGCAAAGGTCTACCCGCCCCAGGCCTACGGCATCTATGGCATGGCATTGATGGTAGCGCCCGACTTGCGCAGCGTACTTAACTTTGGGTTGAAATATGGTCGCCTGGCATACAGCCTTAGTAGCCGCTCTTTCGAGGTCGACGGGCAACTGGCCTTCTATGGCTTGAGCCCCAGCAACTTGAATCTGCCCAAGAAACTCCGCGTTTTCTATGCGGACCGCGATTTAAGCGCCGCAGTTTATGCCGCGGAGACAATAGTGCAGAGCACAGTGCCCTTCGATCATGTAGGCCTGGTGCACGATGGCCAGGGCCGCCGCCAGGACTATATCAACCATTTTGGCTGCGACGTAAAGTTTAATGCCAGCTCAAATTTTTATGCGGTACCGGCCGATATTATCGACTTCCCACTGCCCTACAGTCAGCCGGAGACCTTTGAAATTTGTCGTGAAAATTGCGCGGCCTTGTTGTCTAAACTGGCCGGCGAGAACGATATCATCGGTCGAATTCGCCACGAGTTCAGAATGCGGCCCGGTTATTTGCATGACTTTCCCTCAATAGCGGCGCACCTCAACATGACTGAACGTACTTTGCGCCGTCGACTCAAAGATATGGGAACATCCTATCAACAGTTGCAGAGAGAAATTCGTTATGAGGTGGCAAAGGACTATTTGACCAACAGCCAGCTGATGGTCAAGGAAATTTCTGAGTTAGTGGGTTATAGCGATGCGGCAACGTTCTGTAGTGCATTCAAGCAATGGAGCAATGGCCTGTCGCCGCGCCAGTTTGTTCAGGATATAAAGAAACAGTCACACTAAAATAATGCCGCGCTCCCGGATTTTCATCCCTCGCGGTGTTGTTGCAAACATCCCTGTATGGCGTATACGTCTCTCACGGCAACCGGCCCCCTCGATTTCAGCGCGGTCGGTTCGACCTAAGTTCGGTGTTCAGTTGGCGAACCTTGTTATGAATCTTCGGCTTGCTGAATTCGTATTGATCTAAATTTCAGCCAGGGTTCGGTATAGGTTCGGACGGCTTCAAGTCGAAAATCAACATCCAGAAACGCCCTTACGATTCTTCCTCTTCTCAGAGTCTCGACGGACCCTCCCCCATCCTCATAATC
>NYTV01000121.1 GCA_002683685.1 Paracoccaceae bacterium | reverse complement strand
TGATATTGATTGCGGCCTGAACAGATGCAGGCCGCAATCATTTTATGAGACCTCTTTATAGCCCCAGCCGCCAAGCCATACCATTTTGCCCGGTGGCGCAGCCCTCATTTCGTATCGAACTGACGCGATGCAGAGGTCTTTTATAGATGCGCACATTCCGGCACGGGTGTAATCACGGTGCCGTCCTTGAGATGTTGGAGCAGATTGTCGACCGTGAGCGCGCCCATAGCCGCCCGAGTTTCGACCGTGGCGCTGCCTACATGCGGCAAAAGCACGGTATTGGGCAGATCGCGCAGCGCCTGCGGCACCTCCGGTTCAGCTTCAAAGACATCAAGCCCTGCCCAGCCGAGCGCACCGCTTTGCAGTGCCTCAATCAAAGCGGCCTCATCGACGACAGATCCGCGGCTGACATTGATCAACGTGCCATTTGGCCCCAATGCCTCCAAGACCTCGGCATTCACGATTTTATGGGTGGAGGGGCCGCCGGGTGTGATGCAGATGAGCGCGTCGCAGCTGCGTGCCATTTCAGTAAGGTTGTCAAAGTAACGATAGGGCAAATCTTTTTTCGTGCGAGAGTGATAGACAACCGTTGTATCCCAAGGTGCGAGCTTGTCGGCAATGGCCTGGCCAATGCGGCCAAGTCCCAAAATTCCTACGGTCTTTTTGTCCATCGAGCGGGTTAGCGGGGCGTTGCCCTTGGCGCTCCAATCGCCGGATCGGACGTAGGCATCGTCACGTAGCAACTCGCGATAGCAGGCCAGCAGGAGTAAGAGCGCCGTGGTGGCGACCTCTTGGTTCAACACATTTGGCGTATGAGCGACAAGGATATTGCGGCGCACCGCTTTGGTAACGTTAATCGCGTCATAACCGACACCGTACCCACTGATGACTTTGAGATTGCTGAGCGAGGCCATGAGCTCCGGGTTCACGCCATCATGACCATTTGTGATGACATGAGTGATGGCCGTTGGATCAAAATCGTCCATTTGGTGGATCGTGAATGCCGCTTCTAGTCGCTCGTGCATCTGTGGGGTTATGCCCCCGATTTGTAGAAGATGATGGGTCATTCTGCGTTACTTTCTGAGGCTAATGTGGCGGTTTGGCCGGTCAAATGTCGTGCCAAATGGTCATGAACCCGTTTGCGGGTCAAGGCTTCGTTTGCCGCCAAGGCGGCTTCTAATATGTCACTGTGTTGCTGAATATTGTTTGATATGAAGTCAAATTTACGGTCTGCCTTCATCAATTGCTGCCGGAATTGTGCGTAGATGAGGCTGTGCATGGCCTTCAGGGTGGTTGAGCCGCAAGCGGAAATTAAAGTTTGGTGAAACTCTTTTTCAGAGGTAAACCAAAGATCCACCAGATCCGTCGGATCTTCACGCGCGTGGATACGCTTTTCGAGGTGGCTTAACTTATGATGCGCCGCGGTCAGGCTGGCCTCCCAAGCGACGCCGCCTTGGCGAATGGACAAGACCGCGCCCTCGCTCTCGAGTAATATACGCAAATGTGTCAATTCGATGAGCTTGGTGGGTGATAATTCCGGCACGCGGAACCCCCGTTGGTCCATGAAATGCACCAAACCATCGCTGGACAAACGAAACAGGATCTCACGAACCGTGCTGGCCGAGCACCCAAATTCTTCACGCAGCACTTCGGCGCGGAGTTTTTGCCTATGGTCATAGGTATCGGTTGTTAGGCGCTTTTTCAGCTCTCGGTAGATCTTGTTTTCACTCTCCATGGGTGCATTTTAGCACATGATCGCAAAATTACGAGCAATATTTCGATATTAAGTAAAAATCTCGAAAATTAAGAAAATTCCATTTTTCGCTTGATGATCTCGATTCGTCACCCTAACCTCAAAGCTCAATATCTTCAAAAACGTGTTAAAGCGTTCAAAAAAAACACTAAAGGTCTGGGAGGACACTATGAAATTTATGAAAACAGCAGCGTCAGTTGCTATAATTGCGTCTATGGGCGCGTCAGCGGCATTTGCTGGAGGCCATGCAGAGACTAAATTACGCATCCAAACGCACTATGCCCCTGAAACAGTTTCCGGTAAGCTTGCTGCACAATATATCGCGGACGTGGAGAGCATGTCCGGTGGAGCAATTGAAATTGAAATGTTCTACTCCTCTTCGGTTGTGAAATCCGTTGAGACATTCGATGCGGCTGCAACAGGCATTTTGGACTGTGACATGACTGGTGGTGGATACCAAACTGGTAAAAACCCAGCGTTTCAATTTGTTGGCGATATCATGGGCGGCTATTCCACACCATACCAGCAGTTGAGCTGGCTATACTACGGCGGCGGTCTGGCAGACGCGCAGGCCCTGTATAACAAATATGACATGCAGCTTGTGGGTTGGTGGGTTTACGGCCAAGAAAGCCTTGCTTCGTCCAGGCCTTTGGATGGTCCTGGCGCTTTGAAAGATTTCAAATTCCGCTCGCCTCCTGGTATGGAAACAAAGATCTTTGAAAAACTCGGTGCCAAGCCGATTGTGATGGATTTCACAGAGATCTTTACGGCACTGGAAACCGGTATCATCGATGGTGCGGATGCATCTGGCCTGGCCAATAACGTGGGTCTGGGTCTGTATGATCTGGTAAAACATGCCAACTTCCCAGGCTTCCACTCCATGCCTTCCGATCACCTAGCTTGTAACAAAGCGGTTTGGGATGGGATGCCAGAAGCACACCGCACCATCATGTCCGTGGCCATGGAAGCATTGGCGCTTCGCACAGCGTTGACTTTCGAAAAAGCGAATGCGGCAGCGGCAGCGCAGCTGCGCAGCGAAGGTGTGACTCTGTGGCAGTGGTCAGAAGAGGATCTACAAATGTTCCGCGATGCTGCTCAAGCCACGTGGCCTGAATTTGCGACAACTCCAGAAGCCAAAGCGCTTGTGGCAAGTCACATTGGCTACCTCACAGAACTTGGTTTGGTTTCCAACTAAAGAGCCTACACTAAAGCGACAGGCCCATTTCCTTTGGGCCTGTCGATTTTTACCTTTTTACCTTTTTTAGGAAGTGTCTTTATGCGAACCTCACCTCATGGCATCATCCAATGGATACTACCTTTAGCGTTTATCGCCTGCGCCGCTTGGATTGTTTGGAGTGGTGCAACTTATATCATGGCATTTGGTGGATATACAGACGCTCTGGCCGCCCGCTACCGGCAGATTATGATACTAGACTATGCAATCCTTTTCGCGCTACCGCTTATTGCTCTCGCCGGTATTTGGAGTGTCCATGTCGCGCCTATGGAAATCGATGACACTGGTCCATTAGATGGTGTGGCGATGTTTGTGGGTCGGGTCACTATGATGCTGATTGCTCTGCTTGTAGCGGTTATGATGTATGAAGTTATTTCGCGCTACGTATTTGAGCGACCAACCTTATGGGCCAACGAGTTATCGTTATGGCTGGCTGGATTTATCTTTATACTTGCTGGCTTGTACGCCATGCAGCAACGAAGCCATATTCGCATCTACCTTCTTTATGACATGATGCCACGCGGCTTTCAAAAAGCCTGTGACATCATATCAACGGCTTTGATCGTCGTTTTCGCCTTTTTCCTTGTGTATGGTGGTTATGGAGAGGCTAAAGCCAAACTCTTGCGCTGGGAAACTTTTGGCACTGTCTTTGACCCCCCGATCCCTGCGACTATCAAGCCGTTGGTTTTAGCCGTGGTGACTATGGTTGCAATTCAGGCAATTTTAAATCTGATAAAAGACTGGAACATAGAGCCAGTGATTCATACGGCCGCGGATGATATCGACCAAGATGAAATAGAACGCCTTAAAAAATCTGTGGGAGACGTCTGATGGATATTGGTACAATTTCACTCGTCTTACTCGTTGGGTTGTTGGTGCTTTTGGCTATTGGCATGCCACTGGGGCTTGCTTCAGCGGTGATGGCAGTTGCGGTTTTAGTTATGAAGTTCGAGCCCGCTTTGATTGCAGACCCTTTGAGCTTTGGCGATGGGCTGCTGACGCGAAAATTTGGCACAGGACCGCTTAATATCCTTGCCCAGAAAATTTACGGGCTTCTTACGGATTACGTCTTAATATCAATTCCGCTTTTCATTTTTATGGCAGCGTTGTTGGAACGCTCGGGCATCGCTAAGAGCATGTATGCTTCCTTGAATGTCTGGCTCTCAGGTGTGCGTGGCGGAATTGCAATTGTCACGTCTGTGATGGCGGTGATTATGGCAGCCATGTCTGGGATAATTGGCGGCGAAGTCGTTTTGTTGGGCTTGATTGCTTTGCCGCAGATGCTGCGTTTGGGCTATAATCAAAACCTCGCAATTGGGACTATTTGTGCTTCGGGTTCACTGGGAACTATGATTCCACCGTCTATCGTGTTGATCATTTACGGTCTGATTACAGAAACGTCGATCAAGGCTCTGTTCACCGGCGCATTCGTACCAGGATTCATGCTTGCTATGATGTTCATACTTTATATCATCATCCGTACGCAAATGAATCCTGAGCAAGCACCCTTGCCAGAGCCGAAACCTGGGGACCCGCAGGGAGCGGAAAAATGGGCGCTTTTTGGCGCCTTCCTATCGATCGTAACAGCAGGATTTGCCTTTGCTTTGTTCTTGCGCGTAGCGTTTTTCACTTTGGCAGGCCAGAATGTTTATGAAGAGGGCGTGGATGCAATTACCTATGGCACGCCTGATTACATCCCTTGGTTTGCTGGTCTGACAGCCATTTGTCTTGGATTGATCTTCTTTGTGTTTGGTTCTGAGCGTGCGCGTGTAGGTTGGAGCATGGGCAAAGGCCTTGTCGCACCTATTATCGTAATTGGCGTGGTGCTGGGCTCTATTTATGGTGGGATTTCCGGTATTACCGAAGCTGCGGGTATGGGCGTGGTAGCCGTGCTCATTATCTCTGTTTTTCGCGGTGAGGCCAGCTTTGAACTCGTATGGGAAAGCTTAATGCGGACCCTTAAATCCACGGGCACGATCATCTGGGTGACCATTGGCGCTGCGGCGCTGGCAGGGGCTTATACCATTGCGGGCGGTCCGCAATATGTTGCCGATCTCATTGTTGGGCTTGATATGCCAGCCATGGGCATCCTGCTTATGATGATGCTAATCTTACTTTTCATGGGTGCTTTTATGGATTGGGTTGGGATAGTTCTTTTGATCATTCCAGTATTCTTGCCGATTGTGCAGCGCTTGCCGATTGAAGAGATTGGCCTGATCGGTCAATTGGAACCACGTTACCTTTCTGTTTGGTTTGGGGTGCTCTTCTGCATGAATATGCAAGTGAGTTTTCTATCACCGCCCTTTGGGCCCGCGGCGTTCTATCTCAAATCAGTTGCGCCGGCTCACATCTCTTTGACTGATATTTTTAAAGGCTTTTTACCTTTTATATGCGTGCAGCTTTTGGCACTCGCAGTCATGTTGATTTGGCCGAATATCGTCACGCTCCTGCTGTAGCCCTCAGGCGTCAGATGTGTCGTCAAATTCTGCAGTTTCAGCGTGTCCGCAGACCACAGGTGCAACGAGGTTGTAAGTGTAAGGATTGAGATGGATTTTGTACGATTGGACCGAGCCGATACGGTAGTGACGGCGACCCGCAGTTTATCCTCAGGCATTGAAATTGAGCGGATTGCCATCCGTTCAGAGATACCCTCCGGCCATAAGGTCGCCACGCAAGCAATGGCAGTAGGGGATCCTGTGCGCAAATATGCCCAAATCATCGGCTATGCTTCATGCGAAATCTTGCCAGGTGATCACGTGCATACCCACAATGTGTCCTTTCGTAACACCGATACAGACTATGAGTTCTCCACAGATTTGAGATCGGTGGCACCGGCCGCAACCCAAGATCATTTCATGGGGTATCGACGTGAAAACGGCTCGGTCGGCACGCGCAATTACATCGCCATCGTCACCTCGGTCAATTGTTCAGCGACTGCCGCGCGGATGATCGCAGACCATTTCACGGCTGATGTGCTGGCGGAGTATCCAAATGTGGACGGTGTTGCCGCTTTTGTGCATGGCACGGGATGCGGTATGGCCGATTCAGGGGATGGGTTTGAAGCTTTACAACGGGTGATGTGGGGCTATGCCAAACATCCCAACCATGCAGGGGTTCTCATGGTGGGTTTGGGCTGTGAGATGAACCAAATTGATTGGTTGCTTGAGGCCTATGGGCTGAAGCAAAGCGAGACCTTTCACACCATGAACATTCAAAAAGTTGCAGGCCTGCGGCAGACCGTTGAGCTGGGTATCGCTAAAATCAAAGCCATGTTGCCAATTGCAAATCAAGCACGCCGTGAAAAATGCCCCGCCTCTCACTTGATGGTTGCGCTGCAATGCGGTGGATCGGATGCTTGGTCAGGTGTGACCGCCAATCCGGCGCTCGGATATGCCTGCGATCTGTTAACCGCCCAAGGGGCCACGGGCGTCTTGGCTGAAACCCCCGAAATCTATGGCGCTGAGCATCTGCTGACACGCCGCGCAGCGACCCCGGAGGTGGGTGAGCGCTTGGTTGGGCTGATCAAATGGTGGGAAGATTACACCGCTCGCAACAATGGCTCCATGGATAACAATCCAAGCCCTGGCAATAAGGCCGGTGGATTGACGACGATTTTGGAAAAATCGCTTGGAGCTGCTGCAAAAGGCGGAACGTCACCTCTCACCGGGGTGTATAAATATGCCGAACCGGTGCGCAGCAGCGGGTTCACCTTTATGGACAGCCCTGGCTATGATCCTGCCTCTGTCACGGGTCAGATTGCAGGTGGCTGCAATTTGGTGTGTTTCACCACGGGGCGCGGCTCTGCGTTTGGATCGAAACCCGCCCCCACACTTAAGGTGGCGACCAACAGTGAGATGGCCAAGCGCATGACTGAAGATATGGACATAGATGCCGGTGAAATCCTGTCCAAAGGGGTCAGTGTTGCAGAAAAGGGGCGTGAAATCTACGAGATGTTTTTGCGTGTAGCCTCCGGTGAGGTCACCAAATCTGAGGCGCAGGGGCTCGGTGATTATGAGTTTGTTCCATGGCAAATAGGGGCGGTCATGTGAAACAGATTTTAGTGGTTGGCGGCGGATTGATTGGCATCCGCCATTTGGAGGCGGTCAAAGCGCATCCTGAGTGCAGCCTTGTCGGATTGGCGGATCCGGATATGTCGCTGGAGATTGATGCTCCGCGCTTTGCCTCCATGGCGGAAGTAACTGCCGCAGTGGATGGGGTGATCATCGCCACCCCGACCCATTTGCATGCAGCCCACGGTATGGAAGCGGCTGCGCGGGGTTGGCCGATGCTGATCGAGAAACCTGTGGCCGGGAGTCTCCAGCAAGCGCGCGAGCTGGCGAAGGTCTTAGAAGATCACAAGATTGCGTCGCTTGTGGGCCATCATCGCCGGTATCATCGCGTGGTTCAGCAGTTGAAGTCCTGTTTGGCCTCTGGACAGATTGGTGATGTGGTGACAGTGCAGGTCATCTGGGCCATGCGAAAGCCTGATGCCTATTTTCAGGGCAATTGGCGGAGCCAGGATGGCAGCCCCGTTATGATCAATTTGGTGCATGACATCGATATCCTGCGGTTTGCGGTTGGGGAAATTGCCCAAACTACGGCGCTGCGGGGCCGGTCGCAACGTGGCGCGACGCGGATCGAGACTGGTGCGATTGCAATTGGGTTTGAAACCGGTGCGGTCGGAACGGTTGCCTTTTCCGATGTAACACCCAGCCCTTGGGGTTTTGAGGCCGGTACAGGCGAAAACCCCAATATAGGCGCAACCCATCAAGATATGATGTGGATCACCGGAACCAAAGGAGCTTTGAGCTTTCCCTCTATGACCCTATGGCAGGGCCAAGATTGGGGGCAGGCGGTAAGCAAAATTTCGGTATCTGCTGAGAAAAATATCAAAGTGCCATTGGACGCACAGTTGGATCATTTCTTGGACGTTATCGACGGGGCAAAGCCAATGATTGATGTGGCAGATGCTACGAAAACCCTGGAAGTGGCTGTGGGCTTAGAGGCTGAATTGGCCGGACAATCTGACATGATCACTGTGCAGTTCTAACGCTCTGACGGATTAAAATTGAAAAAGGGACGACTATGAGTAAGGCAAGAATTGGATTTATCGGACTAGGTCTTATGGGGGGCGCAATGGTGGGGCGGCTGCAAGATCTCGGCTATGGGTTGACCGTTTTGGGCAATACGGACCGCCGTCAGCTGGACATCGCCATCGCCCGCGGTGCGCAAGAGGCCAGCACCGCGAAGGCAGTGGCTGAGGCCAGTGATATCGTCATGTTATGCATGGGAACATCTGAGCATGTTGAGAGCCGGATGCGCGGGGAGAATGGGGTGATTGCTGGGCTGCATCCGGGGGCTGTGGTGGTGGATTTTGGCACCTCTTTGCCGGGCAGCAGCCGCGCTCTTGCGCTTGAGGTTGCCGCCGCCGGGGGGCATTTCCTCGATGCACCATTGGGCCGCACGCCTGCCCATGCCAAAGATGGTTTGCTCAATATCATGGCTTCTGGTGATAAGGCCGCCTTTGACGCGGTCGCGCCGGTTTTACAAGATCAGGGCGAAAATGTGTTTTATTTAGGCGCCGTCGGATCCGGTCACACAATCAAATTGATCAATAACTTTTTCGGCATGACGATTGCCAATGCTATGGCCGAAGCCTTTGCCATGGCGGATGTGGCAGGGGTGGAGCGACAGCAGCTCTATGATGTCATGGCCGCAGGACCGCTCCACTCAGGTATGATGGGATTTGTCAAAGCCTATGGGGTGGATGGTGATCCGTCGCAATTGGCCTTTGCCGTCAAAAATGCTGCCAAAGATGTTGGATATTACGCACGAATGGCCGAAGAGGCCGGTGTTGACAGCCTTATGTCCAAAGGCCCGTTGGCTGCGCTCAATGAAGCGCGTGACACGGGTCAGGCTGAGGATATGGTTAGCCAAATGATTGATTACTACGTTAAGCGGTTTCAAGCATAACTATGGCAGTTGTCGCAAAATCCATGGCGGACCTGCCGCGCCTTGGCATTGTCTTGATGCTGGCCGCATGGCTGTTATTTTCATGGGTGGATACGGGTGCGAAATGGTTGGCGGTGGCCGGATTTTCGGCTTTTCAACTGGCCTTTATGCGCTATGCGGGGCATTTCGTGATATCTATTGGTGTGATTGCCAAAGATGGCTTTATGCTTGAGCGGTTCCAGACAGGGCATGTCTGGCAAGTGATCAGTCGCGCCTTGCTCTTGGTTTCTGCCACTCTGTCAAATTTTTATGCCTTGCAATTTTTGCCTCTGACCGTGGTTTCTGCCATAATGTTTTCCAGCCCGGTGGTGGTGTGTTTCCTATCGGTATCAGTTCTGCGCGAGCGGGTAGAGCCTTGGCGCTGGGGCGTTATTTTGTTGGGATTTATCGGCGTATTGATCGTCGTGCGCCCCTTTGGGACAGCCTTTCATCCGGCCATGCTGATGATCATGTATAATGCGGTTGCCTTGGCTCTCTATTCGATTATGACGCGCCGATTGTCGGGAATTGTGGCGGTGGAGACCATGCAGTTCTACATGGGCTTTATTGGCACAGCGCTTATGGCACCTTTTGCAATTTGGACATGGACACAGCCTGAAACGCTTTGGGGCATGCTGATTTTGGTCAGCCTTGGCGTCCTGGGCTGGGCCGGACACCAGCTGTTGACCAATGCGCATCGCTTCGGCACGGCAAATCAGCTGATGCCATTTACCTATTCCTTTTTGGTCTTTGTTGCGATCTGGGGTTATCTTTTGTTTGGGACGGTTCCAGATTCAGGCACAATTTTGGGCGCGATTGTGATCATGAGCGCTGGGTTGATTATTTGGCGCAAGGAGCAAAAATGAAGCGTATTGCCTGCATTGGCGAGGCCATGATCGAATTATCGATGGACGGTGATCAGGCGCATCTCGCTGTGGCTGGGGACACGCTTAACACGGCCATTTATCTCAAACGCAGCTTGCCGGAGATAGCTGTCGAATATGTCACTTGCCTTGGGCAGGATATGTTTTCAAACCGCATTGTTGAGTTTATCGCTGCCAATGATCTCGGTCACGCAAATATTCGTCGCATCGCAGATAAGACACCGGGGTTATATGCCATTAATACCGCGCCTGATGGCGAGCGCAGTTTCACCTATTGGCGCAGTGACTCCGCCGCCCGGCAGATGTTTTCAGATGCAGATTTTCGCTTTTTGGAGCAATTTGACGGCCTGTATCTGTCCGGCATCACGCTTGCAATTTTACCCCAAAACTTACGTTTGGCCCTATTGGAGTGGCTGCAAACGGCGCAGGTTCAGGTTATTTTTGACAGCAACTATCGGCCACATCTTTGGGAAGATCACGCGACAGCTCACAAAATCATCGCAGGGTTTTGGCAGCGGGCGGATATCTCCTTACCATCGATTGATGATGAAATGGAAATTTTCGGCCAGACAGAGGCACAGGTTGAGCAGCGCTTTTT
>NYTV01000120.1 GCA_002683685.1 Paracoccaceae bacterium | reverse complement strand
TCGACGATATGTTCGTGCAATACCGTTCCATCCGCCAGGATCATTTTGACCGTTCCGGCCTGCGGGATTTCAAAGGTTGTGGGGTGTGAGCCGTATTCTTCGGCTTTTTGAGCCATTAGGCCGACATTTTGCACAGTGCCAGCGGTTGCTGGGTTCAACTTGCCGTTTTGCTTAAAGAAGGTGATGGTCTCATCGTAGACTGGGGCATAGGAATTGTCGGGGATGACGCAATTTGTGTCTGCCTCCTGGCCATCTGGGCCCCAGCCTTTGCCGCCTGCGCGGATAAGCGCCGGCATGGAGGCGTCGATAATCACATCGGAGGAAACATGCAGATTGCTGATGCCCTTGTCGCTGTCGACCATGTACATTGGCGGGTGTGCGGCGATGCAGCTGTTGATATCGGCGAGAATTTCTGTGTTGTCCTTGACGCGTTCGAGCAAATCACCCAAGCCGAAATTGGCGTTCACGCCGAGCTGAGCGAGCGCTGGGCCATGGGCTTCGAACACAGGGGCGAGGAAAGCCTTGACGGCATGTCCGAAAATGATTGGATCAGAGACCTTCATCATTGTTGATTTCAGATGCACTGAGAACAAAGTGCCCTCAGATTTCGTGCTTTCAATCTCAGCAGCTAAAAATTCTTTGAGCGCCGCGGCACTCATGAAGGTGGCATCGACCACGGTTCCGGCAGTGTAGTGGATATCATCCTTCAGGATGATTTCGCCATCGGCGGTTTCCAAGAGGATTTTTGCAGTGGTATCGGCCGGTAGGGTGGCCGATTTTTCATTGGAAAAGAAGTCGTTGCCCTTCATGGAGGACACGCGCGTTTTGCTGTCGGCGGACCAATCGCCCATGCGATGTGGGTTGTTTTGTGCAAAATTCTTAACGGCTTTGGCCGCACGGCGATCTGAATTGCCTTCGCGCAGAACCGGGTTCACCGCGGAGCCTTTGAGGGCATCATATTTGGCGCGTACCGCCTTTTCGGCGTTTGTCTGCGGCGCTTCAGGATAGTCGGGCAGGGCGTAGCCTTGGGCTTGTAATTCCTTAATGGCAGCAACCAGCTGCGGCACGGAGGCAGAGATATTTGGCAGTTTGATGACATTGGCTTCGGCCGTTTTCACCAAGCGTCCCAGCTCAGCCAGATCATCAGTCTGACGCTGATCCTCGGTGAGGTGGTCTGGAAAGGCCGCTATGATTCGCCCGGCCAAACTGATGTCCTTGGTGCCAACGGTTACGCCGGCGGCTGCGGCAAATTTTTGCAGAATCGGGAGGAAGGATGCGGAGGCCAGCTCCGGCGCTTCATCAACTTTTGTATAAATAATATCGGGCATAGTGTATTCCTTGCGGCTAGATTTGCCTTCTCTTAGCGAATAATGATTCAAAGGTCGATGGTATACCGTGGTATGCTAAACATTTTTTTTTAATCGGAGATGAGGCTGCGGATAGGCCTAAATCGGAGATTGTGCGCGGTTTCGGTTGCGGCCCAAGCGCTGCTCGCGCCAAAGGATCACCACGCCGGAGGTGATGATGACCAAGGCGCCGGTTATCGTCCAAGCGGTTGGGATCTCACCGAACCAAAAGTAGGCCAATGCCAAGGCCAGCAACATTGACGTATAGTCAAACGGGGCCACCACTGAAGCTGGTGCATTGCGATAGGCAGCGGTGAGGCAAATCTGCCCAATTCCGCCGATCACACCGGCGGTGACCAGCATCGCGGTCGCTTCGAAGGAGGGTTTGACCCAACCGAAAGGCAGTGTGAACAGGGACAACACGGTGATGAGCAACGAAAAATAAAAGACAATTTGTGCCGTCCCCTCTGTGGCTACCATTCGCCGGACGAAAATTTGCGCCAAGGCAGCCAAAGCTGCTGATCCCAAGATTGCAGTGGCGCCGATGACTTCTATTGTGCTGCGTTCACCGTCCATATTTAAGGTCGGCCAAAGGACGATAAGTACACCAATAAAGCCCAAAGCCACGGTTGTGAGGCGAAAGGCCCGCACGGTTTCGCCCAAAATCAATGCCGCTAAAACTGTCAGAATCAAAGGTGTGGTAAAGCCCAGGGCGGCGACCTCTGGAAAACTCAGCACCCCGAGGGCGAAAAATCGTAAAGACATCGAGAAAGCGCCTGCCAGACCGCGCCATGTGTGGTCCAAAATATTCGACGTGCGCAGCGCCTTTGGAAAATCCCCGCGTATCGAGAGCCATCCAATCACCACCAAGAGTGTGAAGAATGCCCGAAAGAAGACCTGCTGCCCGGTTGGCACCTCTTGGGATGTGGCTTTGATCAGCGCCATCATAAAGGTAAATATCGAAACCGCTGTCACTTTCAGTGCGATGCCGCGGATGTTATCGGTCATCTCGGTCCAATCTGATCTGTTTGATTGCAACCTATGTGGGTTACTCCAGCTTAGGAAGCTACAAAACGCGGCAATTGACAAGTTTGTAAATTTTGCAGAATTTTACAAAGAATGATGTGGTTTACCGATCAAAGCGCACAGCCGTAACAACATCACATTCATACATACGCATTTATGATTGCATTATTGTTGCGTTTCTTGTTTTCTATAGATCAGTAAATAATGGAGGACGGGTCTCTGCAATTCAATCGTGAAACAATTTTTGCGCTTGCAGCTTTCTTTTTTGCCGGAATGGCTCAGGCCAGCGGCGCGGGCGATCCCGCTTTGGGTGCTGCTGTGTTCAAGAAGTGCCAATCTTGCCACCAAGTTGGAGACCGGGCAAAAAATCGTGTGGGCCCGCAACTGAATGATATTATTGGCCGCACGGCCGGCGAGCTGGCGGGGGCGAAATACTCAAAAAGCATGATCCAAGCCGGGCAAGATGGGCTGGTTTGGACCGAAGAGACTTTGGACCGCTTTCTTGAGTCGCCAAAATCTTTGGTTGCAAAGACTCGGATGAGTTACCGAGGCCTTAAGGATCCAGATGACCGGGCAAATTTGATAGCCTATCTGCGTGCATTTTCGAAGGGTTCGACATCCGCGCAAAATGTGCCAGAGACAGGGCAGGGGGCAGGCATCCAGCTTGATCCTGTGGTTCTGGCCACCGTGGGAGATGCAGAATATGGCGAATATCTCTCCAGTGAATGTTTGACCTGCCATCAAAGCAGCGGGTCCAATGATGGTATCCCCGGAATAACGGCCTGGCCCACAGAAGATTTTGTCATCGCCATGCATGCCTACAAACAAAAAGTTAGAGAACACCCTGTCATGCAAATGATGGCCGGGCGTCTATCGGATGAAGAGATCGCAGCACTTGCGTCTTATTTTAATGGCTTGGAATAAAAGGCCAAATTTTTTGGGAGGAAAAAATGAAACTGACTAGACGTGTATTTATGGGCAGTGGTGCCGCCGCGGCAACTGCTTTGGCTGCGCCAATGGCTTTTGCCGGCGGTCATGGGAAGCCGCGGGTTGTGGTTGTTGGTGGTGGGGCCGGCGGGGCGACCGCGGCGCGCTACATCGCGAAAGACAGCAAAGGGGCAGTTGATGTCACTTTGATCGAACCTTCGCGCATGTACTACACCTGTTTCTTTTCGAACCTTTACCTAGGTGGGATCAAAGCAATTGATGATCTCGGACATTCTTATGGCAACATGGCCGCCGGCGGTGTGAACGTCGTGCATGATTGGGCTGTTGGGGTCGACCGTGATGCAAAGACGGTGACATTGGCCGGTGGTGCATCTGTCCCCTATGACAAGCTCATTTTGTCTCCTGGGATTGATTTTGTGGAAGGTGCTGTTGCCGGCTGGGATCTGTCGTCGCAAAACGCTATGCCACATGCCTACAAAGGTGGCTCGCAGACAGAATTGCTCAAGGCGCAAATCGCCGCTATGCCGCAGGGCGGTACATTCGCGATGGTCGCGCCACCAAACCCCTATCGCTGCCCGCCTGGACCCTATGAGCGGGTCTCGATGGTGGCGCATTATCTGAAAGCCAATAACCCAACTGCAAAAATCATTGTGGCAGATCCGAAACCGAAATTCTCAAAGCAAGGGTTGTTCCAAGAAGGTTGGGGCAAACATTACAACGGGATGATTGATTGGATCGGCGATGATTTTGGTGGCGGCAATGTCTCGGTGGATCCTGGTGCCATGACGGTCACAATTGATGGTGAAGTTTCCAAGGTTGACGTCTGTAACGTGATCCCTGCTATGAAAGCGGGCCGTATTGCCGAGCTTGCTGGTGTCACCGATGGCAAGTTTGCGCCCGTTAATGCGATTGACATGTCCACCAAAGCGGATGCGGATGTCTATATCCTGGGCGACGCTTCTCAACAAGGGGATATGCCAAAGTCTGGGTTCTCAGCAAATAGCCAAGCTAAGGTTTGCGCCAATGCCGTGCGCGGAGCATTGACAGGATCTCGTGTTTTCCCAGCGAAATTCTCCAACACATGTTGGTCGCTGATTGACACGAATGACGGTGTAAAAGTCGGCGCAACCTATGAGGCTACTGACGAGAAGATCGCAAAGGTTGATGGGTTCATCTCGGCCACAGGCGAGACCGCCGATGTGCGCAAAGCAACCTATGAAGAATCCGAAGGTTGGTATGCCGGCATCACTGCGGATATGTTCGGCTAAACAATTTGAGGGGCTTTGAGGATGATCAAAGCCCCCCATTATTTTTCTGGAAGTGGCCAAAGCCTATATCGGCTCTTCTGCCAAGACTTAGCGGATATTGATTTTGACACTGTCCGCTAAGGTATTTGCGATAAAACAGTAACGATGCGCCCGGTTCTGCATCTCTGTTAAATTTTTATCCTCTACGTTAAAACCAGTATCAAAGCGCACGACGGGATGTAGATCAATGCGGGTCACGGACATCTGACCTTTGGGATTTTTCCCCAGATGCGCCTCTGCATAGTCGTGATAGCTGGCCACCGGCCATCCAGCTTTGGCGGCCAGGGCGAGAAAGGTCATCATATGGCAACTGGACAGGGCAGAGGCCAAAGCCTGCTCCGGATTGGTATGCGCCGGATCACCGCCCCAATCTGGAGCGGAGTCCACGTCAATTTCATGCAATCGGTTCATTTGCACGATGTGAGAATTGGAATAGCTGCCCGTGGCGAATACAGGGGTGGTGCGCTGCCAATGCAGCTCAATGGAAAGATCAGACATAGGGCTATCTAGTTATGGCAAGGAAAGTGGGGTTATTGGAAGCTTTTCGTAAATGGTTAGGGCTCCGTTGGCATATCACGCAGCTGCGATCTGTTTTTTTGGATCAAAGAATGGGCGCTCAACCATGGTGGCCTTTACCACGCCCGTTTTGGTCAACACTTCCACTTCTGTTCCTAAAGTAGCTGCATCGGCGGCAACCATTGCAAGTGCAATGTTTTGCTCCAAACGCGGAGAATAGACCGCAGAGGTTACTTTCCCAATCGTGGCACCCTCTTGTTGAATGACCCAGAATGTTGTGTTTGGTCCGGTGAGCGGGGCGCAGTCGAGAACCAGCCCGATCTGTTTGCGTGTCGGGCCTTCTTGTTTGATCTTGCGCAGCGCGGCCTTGCCGATGAATTCTGCCTCCATGTCGAGGTTTACTAGACGATCAAGCCCCAGCTCGAAGGGATTTGTGTCAATATCTGCATCCGCATGGTAGGAGAGCATCCCGCCTTCGATCCGCCTGATCGAAGAGGTATGACCGGGTTTCAGCCCATGTGGTGCGCCGGCAGCCATGATCAATTCCCACAGCTGATCACCTTTTGAGCCATCGCGCAGATAAATCTCATAGCCCAATTCGCTGGACCAGCCGGTGCGCGAAACCACAAGTGGGATTCCATCCAATTCCACCTCGCGCAGCCAGTAATATTTCAGATCCGCAATGCTGTCGCCGAAGAGCGCTTGCATTATGAGGCCGGAGTTCGGACCCTGTAGTTGCAGTGGTGAAACATCAGGTTCTTTGATCTGTACATTGAGACCGGAATGCACGGCCACACCCTGCGCCCAGAGTAAAATATCGCTGTCTGCTAGGGAGATCCAAAAATGATTTTCCGCCAAACGCAGCAGTATCGGGTCGTTCAAGATACCGCCATCCGCATTGGTGATCAGGATATATTTGCACTGGCCAACTGCCATTTTGGAAAGATCGCGGCAGGTCAGCATCTGTGTGAATTGAGCGGCATCCGGTCCTGTGATTTCAACCTGTCGTTCCACGGCAACATCGCAAAGGATCGCGCGCTCTACAAGGTTCCAGAAGTTTTGTTCAGGGTCGCCAAAATCGCGCGGGATATACATGTGGTTATAGACCGAAAAACCCTGCGCACCCCATTGGACGGTGGCGTCAAAATAAGGGGATTTACGGATCTGAGTGCCGAAGCCAAAATCATCTGCCTGTGTCATATTGCGCCCTCTGAGCAACTGGCCGCGCGGCCAAAGAAAAGTGAATTCCGCATGAGGTTTAATTTGATATCGTCGCGATCTTGGTCCGATAAACAGCAAAAATGAGGCCGATTGGACCGTTTTGCAGGCCCAGCTTAGACCATTTGGTCCTTTGCCCTTGAGTCTAAGATGTGGTGATGAGTTTCGTGAGATTAGGGTGGCTGCTTTTGACTTGGCGAGTCGCGATGTAAGTCATATAGCGCTCAATCGGCAGATCGGCTGATAGCATCTCATCCATGAGGCTTTGAAACACGGCCAAACTGGGCGTTATCACTGTCATCACATAGTCCATTCCGCCGCCGGTCGCGATGCAATGGGTGACTTCATCTAGGTTGCGAATGTGTGTCTCAAAGCGTTCAAATTCGATCTTTCGGTGTGAGCTCATAGCGACAGTCACGACAACCTGAGTGAAATCTATGATGCGTTCCAGGGCAAGATCCGCATGATAGCTGCGAACAATACCCGTAGACTTCAAACGATCAAGCCGCGCCCAGCACGGGGTCGGCGAGAGGTTAACAAGCTCTGCGAGACGCGTCTTACTTAGGTGGCCGTGCTGTTGAACTGCACTTAATATGCGAATATCCGTAGCATCCAGCCCCAGTTTTTTCATATGGATTTGTCTTTCATGAAACCGTTTACGCATATGTTGTCAGGTATATGCTAGAGTTTTCTATGCCCAGATCATAGATCTATAATTAGTGCCAACTGCATTTGCATAAGCCAATCATGATCACGTTGAACATTGGGCAGTTTGCACTGAACATTTTCTCTGGGGCATCCAATATCTGAAAATTGATCGGACAGATCACCTCTGTCATTAGGGAATTCTTTTGGCTGTGGCCACAGCGCTCGGCCTTGCCGCAATATTTGAACGCTATGAGTGGATTGTGATCACATTGCGCTACGCAGGATCCGCCTATCTCATTTGGCTTGGGGCTGGTGTGATACTGAATGCCAGTAAGAGCTCGAAGGTTATTCTAAAAGTCCATGCTGTGGAAAACCTGTCGTTTTCCTCCATTGTCTGGCAGGGAGACTGGGTGGAACTATTGAACCCCAAAACCGTATTGTTCTTTGCTTTGTTCCTCCCGCCATTTGTCTCTGCAGGCGCGGGAGAGGCCAGCGTACAGGCACAGTTGTTGATCTTAGGGACTCTTGCGCCGTTGACGGCTATTCCGTCGGATATCGTCATGACATTGCTGGGGCGCACCGTGACCAAATCTAGCAATGAAAATATCTGTGCGCGGCTTATCATGGCTTGGGTTTCGGGGCTCTTGTTGATGGCCATTGCTGTGAATTTACATTTGCAATTCATCTGAGTTTTGCGCCCCATTCTAACAGGGCAATTGCTGAAACCTCGCTTGGCGCGTCTGTCGGTTCGATGGGCGCGCCGCGCCTGAAGGTACCTGTTTTGCCCGCCATGGGGCAACGCGGTTTGACAATTTCGTTCACAACGCGCACACCAAAGGTTAAAAAAACCTTGCATCGGGAGAAACAAGGGCTGCGCTTGATGATATTGATGTGCGGTTAACAATGGGGTGACAGTCATGGAACTAAAAGACGATATCATCATTCATGCGCCACAGGACGTGGTTTATGCAGCGTTGCATGACGTGGATATACTCAAGCAATGTATTCCCGGCTGCGAGGAGTTGGTCAAACATTCCGAAACGGAATTGGAGGCCAAGGTCGTGCTGAAAGTCGGTCCGGTGAAAGCCAAATTTAGCGGTAATGTGACCCTAAGTCCCGACGCGCCGCCTGCTCGGTTTTCGCTTGCGGGGGCCGGCAACGGCGGCGCGGCCGGCTATGCCAAAGGGGGGCAGAAGTGCATTTAGAAGCCCACCCGGAAGGTACGCTGCTGCGCTACACCGCCAAGGCTGAAATCGGTGGGAAGTTGGCGCAATTGGGGAGCCGATTGATCCAGGGCACAGCGAAAAAACTTGCCGCGAAGTTTTTTAGCAGTTTTGCAGAACAAGTCGGAGACCAGAATGCCGGCTGACGGGCAGATCCTTTATGCCGAACACGCACAGGATATTCTAGCAGCCACTCTTGAATTGATGCACTCAGGTGAGCCCTGTGCACTGGTGACCAGCCTGAATATTGAAGGCGGCGCTGCGCGGGAACTTGGCTCTTTAGCGGTCATCAGCGGCAGGGGAGACATGATTGGCTACCTGTCCAATGGCTGTATTGATCGCGATATCATCCACCATGGCATGGCTGCAATTGACACCGGCCAGGTGAAACATCTGCGCTATGGAGCCGGTTCGCCCTATTTGGATCTTAAACTGCCCTGCGGTGGCGCTTTGGAGCTGGTGATAGATCCGGCACCAGATTTAGCCGTGCTTGAAGCGGCTTTGGCCCGCCTGCTGAACCGCCAGAAAATGGTGCTAGCTTTTGAGGGGCCGGGCGGGCCTGTGCAGATTGAATATGTGCCCAAACCTGCGTTAATCCTCGCTGGGCGGGGCGCAATTTTTCGCACTACTGCGCAGCTGGCTGCGCAAATGGATTTTGAGCTACATCTTGCTTCCCCTGATCTTGAGGATCTTGCCAGTTTGAAAGTGCTCAAACCCACAACACAGCAGTCTATGACCACACCGAGCGCCACGATTAATTTGCCGATAGATGCTTATTCGGCGGTCCTACTCGTCTTTCATGATCACGAATGGGAACAGGCTATTTTGATGCATGCTGCGCAACAATGTCCTTTTTTTATTGGAGCTTTGGGCAGTCGCAGAACGCAGGCTATGCGGGTCGAGCGGCTCAAACATGCCGGTTTGAGCGAGACAGAATGTGGTCAAATTCACGGGCCAATTGGCTTGGTGCCCTCGCTGCGCAATGCCTCGCTTATTGCCGTATCAGCGCTGGCTGAAATTACAGCAAATTTGCCGCCATCTCAGATCCGCTTGTCCTCATCTTAACGCTGACATGGCCCGTTTGGCAGACTTGAAAGGCAAACTGCGCTCTTTGATGGGCAGGTGTACTATGGCGCTGAACAGGCCCACTCCGACCCCGAACCACCAAACCACCGTATAGGTGCCATAGATGTCATACATCTTGCCGCCCAGCCAAACTCCGAGGAAACTGCCGAGCTGGTGGGAGAAAAAGACAATGCCGTAGAGCGTGCCCATATAGCGCAACCCATAAATATGCGCGATCAAACCTGAGGTTAGGGGGACTGTGGCCAGCCATAAAGAGCCCATGACTACTGAAAATATAATCACAGAGATGGGCGTAATCGGCAGGGCAATAAAAAGCGCCGCAACAATGGTCCGGGAGAAATAGATACCTGCAAGGAGGTATTTTTTTGAATAGCGGTTACCGAGGAAGCCTGCCGCAAGCGTGCCGGCGATATTGGCCAGTCCAATCAAAGAAATCGCCAGCGCGCCAAGGCGAGAGGTGGTGGTGATGCCCAAGGAATAGAGCGCACCACCGGGTAGGATGGGGCCGCAGAGCTCAGTGACGAAGGCCGGAAAATGTGCGGTTATGAAGGCCAATTGATAGCCACAGGAAAAGAACCCTAAAAAAATCAATGTGTAGCTTGGATCCTTGAACGCCTTGATCAACACCTCACCGATGCTCTCCTCCAGCTCAGACTTACTGGCCACGCGCTCGGTCTTCATCATCGGCAGGAAGATCAGCGAGCCAATGATGACGGCCGCGAAGGTGATGAAAACATGCTGCCAGGACATGAACCCCAGCAGGGACTCTGCCAGGGGAGCACCGATGACCTGCCCGGCGGAGCCCGCTGCGGTGGCGATGGCCAGCGCCATGGATCTATGCTCGTCAGAGGCCGCACGACCGACCACGGCCAAAATCACACCAAAGCCTGTGCCGGCGATGCCAAAGCCGATCAATATCCCATATGTCTGCATCGCGCTGGGGGTGACTGCATAGGACGATAGAACCAGTCCAAGCGCATAGACTAGGCCGCCGAGCGTAATGGCTTTGCGATCTGTCACCTTTTCTGCGATTGCCCCGAAAATGGGCTGGCCGATACCCCAACACAGGTTTTGAATGGCTATGGCCAAAGAGAATTCTGTGCGCAGCCAGCCGAACTGTTCCGCAACTGGAATTTGGAAAATACCAAAGGAGGCCCGCACCGCAAAGCTCAACATCACGATGATGCAGCCGGCGATTAAAACAGGGGTGACGAGGGCCGTAGTTCTCATGCTCAGACCGTACTGCCAAAAATAGGATCTGCAAGAGCTCCAGAGACGGGCGCGCGATTGCACCCAGCGCGGCGCGCAGCTATTGGAGGGATATGAATTTGCTTGATATCTATCAAAATGCCGTCGCCTGCGGTGAGTTGCAGCCTGACCCGGCGCAGGAAGCCGCGCTTTGCGCCCTGGAGCGGTTGCGGCTGGACTTAAGCCGCCCGCGCAAACGGGGGTGGTTTCGAAAGGCCACGCCGGCGCCCGATGGGATTTACCTTTGGGGCGGCGTGGGGCGTGGCAAGTCAATGCTGATGGATATGTTTGCCCGCAGTCTTGGTCCATCCGTGCGGCGCGTGCATTTTCATGGCTTTATGCAAGAGGTTCACGAAGGCATCGCTCGGGCCAAGGCGCAAGGTGCGGTGGATGCCATTCAACCTGTCGCCGAACAGATGGCCAGGGGCATTCGCTGTTTGGCGTTTGATGAAATGCAAATCACCGATATCACCGATGCGATGCTGGTGGGGCGCTTGTTTGAGGCGCTATTTGCGGCGGGTATTGTCATTGTCGCCACGTCAAACCGTCATCCGGAAGATCTTTACAAAAATGGGTTAAATCGGCAGCTATTTTTACCTTTCATCGCTCTGTTACAGCAAAAAATGCTGGTGCATGAGCTGTCGTCCCCAAAGGATTACCGTCAAGACCGGATGGCGGGGCAGGGTCGGTATTTCACGCCTCTTGGCCCAGCAGCGCGGGCTTGTATGGATCAAATCTGGTTGGATTTAGCAGGTGGGCCGGGGCAGCCCTTCACCCTTGAGGTGAAATCCCGCCGGGTGATAATTCCAGAATTTCGCAATGCAATTACCCGAATGTCTTTTGCAGAGCTTTGCGGCGCTGCTTTGGGTGCGGCGGATTATCTCGCCCTGGTTCAAAAGGCCAAGGTTTTGATGCTGGATGATATCCCGATGCTCGGGCGTGCAAATGCCAGTGAGGCCAAACGCTTTGTCACGCTGATAGATGCGGTCTATGAGGCGCAAATTGGGTTTGTCGCCTCCGCAGCGGCCGCGCCAAAGGCCCTTTATCCCAGTGGCACTGGCAGTTTTGAATTTGAACGCACCGCGTCGCGCTTGGCTGAAATGCAGGCGGAGGAATGGGGGCGAGGCTAGGCGAGGTTAGGCGTCGGGGTCATTCTTGCGCATTACATGTCCCGCCAGATATAACGAACCGCAGATTAAAATCCGCGCC
>NYTV01000119.1 GCA_002683685.1 Paracoccaceae bacterium | reverse complement strand
CAGGCTTTGCCCACCCGGAAAGGAGGGGGTCGGAAGCTGAGACAAAAGGTCAAAGCGCTCGGCATCTCCTGCAATTGTTTCTGCCAAGACCTGCCCGGCGAATCCAGCCAGCGCCACCCCATGCCCGGAATATCCCGAGGCGGTGAGCTGTTGCGGCCCAACACGGGCAAAGAGGGGCAGACGCCGTGTCGTGATCCCCAGCGTTCCGCCCCAAGCATGGGTCAGCGGCACATCGGCCAGCTGCGGAAAAATTTCACACAGGGGCTTGCGGACCTTGGCAAAAATATCTTTGGGAAACCTTGCGCCATAGCTTTCGCCACCGCCAAAAATCAGCCGATTGTCATGGCTGAGGCGGTAGTAATTGAGCACGAACCGATTATCTGCCACAGCGATGGGCTTGCGCAAAACCTCTTGCGGCCGGTCCAGTGGTGCAGTGGCCACCAGAAAGTTATTGATCGGCATGACTTTGGCAGCTTGGCTGGGGTTGAGGCTGCTGTGATAGCCGTTGGTGGCATGGATGACATAGTCGGCGCGCAGTTGGCCCTTGGCAGTGTGCACGAAGCTCGGCGGGCCGTCTTGCACCGAAACCGCAGCGCTTTGCTCAAAAATGCGCGCTCCGGCAGCTTCAGCTGCATTGGCCAGACCCAGCGCGTAGCGCAGCGGATGCAGATGCCCTGCGCCCCAATCTATGATCCCGCCTGCATAGCGCGGAGATTTTATGAGATCTGCGATATCAATCTTGCTGAGGCACTCTATCTCTTCATAGCCATAATGCCGGGCCAGATAATCCGCCTTTGCGTGGCTGCTGGCTCGGTCTCTCGCACTGAAATCTGCTTCGGCGACCCCAGATTGATAGTCAGCCTCTGGCGCATGTTGCGCCACTAAGTCTTGCGTCAAAGATTTGGCGGCCTGCGCCATATCCCAAAGCTGGTGGGCGGCATCATGGCCCAATATCTTTTCAAGCGCCTGTTGGTCAAGGTTATATCCCGAACCGACCTGCCCGCCGTTGCGGCCCGAGGCGCCAAAGCCGACCCGATGGGCATCTAGCACGATCACATTATAGCCCTTTTGCGCCAAATGCAGCGCGCAAGACAATCCGGTGAAACCTGCACCAATAACGCAGATGTCACAGGATATCACTTCCGTCAGTGCCGGGCGCACCGGATGTTCTTGGATGCTTTGGGCATACCAGCTGGCGGGATAGTTTCCTGCTTGATCGTTGACATAGAGAAAATCAGACATTCAATAACAGATGCTCGCGCTCCCAAGTGGATATGACTTGCAAAAACTCGCTATATTCCGTGCGCTTGACGATCGAATAGACGCGGGCAAATTCGGGATCAAGCACCTCATGCAGGCGCTTAGCATCATCAAAAATATCCATAGCAGTGAAGAGGTCATAGGGGATCGCCTCTTCGCTGTCATAGGCATCACCACGGTATTGCTTGTCTGGGCGCTCCTGATCTTCAAGCCCCAGATAGCAACAGGCCAGGGAGCCGGCAATGCCAAGGTAGGGATTGCAATCCATTCCGGCCAGGCGGTTTTCGATCCTGCGAGCCTCGGGTGACGACAGGGGGATGCGAATTCCGGTGGTGCGATTGTCCCGGGCCCATTCGAGATTGATCGGGGCTGCGTGATCTTTGACGTAGCGCCGATAGCTGTTCACATAGGGTGCCAGTATGGCAATGACCGACGGCAGATGATTTTGCAGCCCGGCGATCATATGGTAAAATACATCGGTTTCACCGCCCTGTGGGCCCACAAAAATATTTTCTCCCTCTGCATCCAAAAACGAGTGATGAATATGCATGGCTGAGCCGGGTTCATCGGCGATGGGTTTAGCCATGAATGTAGCAAAACAATCGTGCTTTAGGGCCGCTTCGCGGATCAGACGTTTGAAGAAGAACACTTCATCGGCGAGTTTTACCGGATCGCCATGGCGCAAATTAATCTCAACCTGACCTGCGCCACCCTCTTGGGTAATGCCATCAATTTCGAAACCTTGGGCCTCGGCAAAGTCATAAATATCGTCGATAACTGGGCCATATTCATCAACAGCCGACAGCGAATAGGCTTGATGCGCCGCCGCTGGCCGTCCTGAGCGCCCCATCATGGGCACAATCGGTTGGGCCGGATCTGTATTGCGGGCGACAAGGAAAAATTCCATCTCTGGGGCAACCACAGGCTCAAGCCCTTTGTCGCGAAACAATTCCACCACCCGCTTGAGGACATTACGCGGCGCGGTTGGTATCGGCGCACCATCGCGATCATAGGCATCATGAATGACCTGTAAGGTGGCATCGGTGGCCCAGGGCGCTGCGGTGGCGGTGTCGAGATCGGGCCGCAGCGTCATATCAGGCTCCACCCAACCTTCGTCGCCCGCAGCTTCCGCCCATTCGCCCGTGAGAGTTTGCAGGTAAATAGAGTTGGGCAGGTAGAAATGCTCTTGTTTGGCAAATTTTGATGCCGGAACAGCTTTGCCGCGCGCCACGCCTGGAAAATCGGAGATTATGCATTCAACCTCATCCAATTGCCGCTCGCCAATATAGGCTTTGGCACTGTCCGGTAGGCTGTCTTTCCAACTCATGACGATATCTCCGCTCTATATTCACCTTTGAGGAAGGCGGCTATATCCGCAGCAATTGCGGAATTCTGGATCGGCACATCGCGCAATTGATCTGCGCGTTGCATAACGGCGGCGGGATAGGCTGGGCTTGAGCGTCGCGATTTTACATAATCATTAAAAACTGGATTGCTAAACTCAGGGTGGGGTTGCACCGTGAAGGCTTTTTCTCCGTAGAGGAGCGCCGCAAATTGACAAAACGGGCTGCTGCCGATGACCTGTGCTTCTGGAGGTAGGGCCGTGACCTGATCTTGGTGCCAAGCATTCAACGTCACCGAACTGTGGCCATTAAAGCTGTAATCATGTCGGCCAATAGCCCAGCCTCCTTCAAACTTTTCCACATGCCCCCCCAGCGCTTGCGCAATGATCTGGTGGCCAAAGCAAATACCGACCATGGGGCGCGCGCTGGCGTAGATTTCGCGAATTAAATCGCTCAAAGGGGGGATGAAAGCATGATCCTCATAGGCGCCATGTTTGGAGCCGGAAATCAACCAGCCATCTGCCGCGTCAATGGTGGTGGGAAAATCTCCATCCACCACGTTCCAGGTTTGGAAAGTGAAATCATAGCTTTGAAACAAAGCGGCAAACATAGCGTCAAAATCGCCGTGCTGGGCACGTACCTCATCCGGCGCATGGCCACATTGTAAAATGCCGATCAGCATTGGAACCTCTTGTAGAATGCGCGTACCCTATGCAGGTTCCGCAGGTTTGAAAAGACTTGTTTAGGCCGCATCAATAAGGGCCATAAGGGCATCATGATCCGAAAGTTTGTTAAACAGATCGCGCTCTTGTGATTTTGTGGCCGCGAGATTTTCCAAAATGAGAGGGGGCATGAATTGTTTAAGGAGCGGCGCCTCAAGCCCCTTAATCGCCGCTGAAAGATCAGGCAGCAGCCCAGGCAGATGTGCGGGGTGCTCATAGGCATTGCCCTCAATCGGAGCAGGCGGAACGGCTTTGCGTTCAATACCCTCCAAAGCGGCGCCGAAAATGGCGGCGAACAACAAATAAGGGTTGGCGTCACCGCCTGCGACGCGATGTTCAATCCGCCTAGCCGCTTCTGGGCCACTGGGAATGCGTATTGCTACGGTGCGGTTTTCATAGCCCCAGGTGGCGGCGGTCGGAGCATGGGCGCCAGCTATGAAACGCTCAAAACTATTTGTGTAGGGGGCGAACAACAGCGTGCTAGCCTCGAAGGCTTCGAGGCAGCCTGCGACTGCGGACTGCAACATTGTTTGGTTACAGAAGATATTCTCACCCGCCTGATTGATAACTGAGAAATGTGTATGCAGCCCGTTGCCACTTTCTTGAGAAAAGGGTTTGGCCATGAAGGTTGCAGCCATGCCGTGATTGCGTGCGGTGCCCTTGATCAATTCTTTAAGCAAAATGACATGATCGGCGATGTGAAGCGCTGGGCCATGGGTCATCGTGACTTCGAACTGCCCAACGCCGGCTTCGGTAGTGATGGTTAAATCACCGAGCCCCATTAGCTTCGCCCCATTGGTGATATCGTTGAAGAAAAGATCGAATCCATCCAATTCCCGCAGAGACAGAATTTCTGTTCCGGTCAACCTGCGGCCGGTTTTGGGGTTCACGGGGGGAACGAGATTGCCGCCATCTTCGAGTAAGAAAAATTCAAGCTCACAGGCAGCAATGACCTGCCAGCCTTGACGGGCGTAACGGTCCAAAACATTGCTTAAAGCGATGCGCGGGTCGCCTTCAAATGGGGAGCCGTCTTCCTTGTGCATCACCCGCAGGTCCAATTCTGCCTCGCCTGCCACCCAAGGCAGAGGGATAAGATCACGGCCCGCCGGCACCATGACGCCATCTTGATCGCCGGAGTCAAACACAAGCGGCGAATGTTCGATATCTGCGCCGAACACATCAATATTGAGGACAGAAAGCGGCATACGCATTTGCTTGCCGCTTTTGTCTTTCGGGACGCGTTTGCCGCGCAATTGACCATTGAGATCAACAGCTGCGACACGAAGGGATTCACTCATCTTATGACCTGTGGTCTATAGCGCAGTTTCGGGCGCGCTTGGCTTGGAAGATGTCGATTGAGACGCGCGTTGACAAGGCCAAAAATGCCGATGATCACCAAAGTGAGCAGGATGAAGTAAAAGGCCAAAATGGGATAGGCGATGAAAGGGTTGAAGGTCTTATCTGCGAAATAGCTGGCGTAATAGAGAGCATCTCCGCGCTGTTGCCAGGCTGGAAAGCCTGAGAAGAATACCAAGGTCGTCGCATGAAACAGAAAGATTGCCTCATTGGTATAGGCCGGCCAAGCCAGACGCAGGCTGGTGGGCCAGATCACGCGGCGAAAGCGTGACCAGCCCGTCAGGCCATAGGCATCGGCGGCCTCGACCTCCCCGTTAGGCACTGAGCGCAACGCGCCGTAAAATATTTCGGCAGAATAGGCGGTGGTGTTGAGGATCAGTACCAAGAGCGCCCCAAATTGTGCCGCAGTCAGCCAAGGCAGAAGGCCTTGCTGCTTGAGGCGTAGAAAGATAAAATAGGCCAAGAAAAATTGGATAAATAACGGAGATCCCCGGAAAATCAGAATAAACCATTCGGCCGGCCGGCGCAGAATCGCGCGGGGGCTGGCCCTGGCGAGCGCCATCGCATTGGCAATGAAAAACCCTATCAAAAGTGCCAAAGCTCCGAAGTAGATGTTCCAAATGAGGCCCGACCCTATCAAGGTGAAATGTTGGCAGAGGGTGAAATCAGACTTGGGCAGCAGGCGTTCGCCATAGCCTAAAGAGCGCAGCCCATAGTCCAAAATGGTTTGCTGGCAGCTCATGGGCGTGCTCCCAATGTGCCTTGCCCATGGGTGAGGCGCTTCATCACGCGCTCGAGCACAATTTCAGAGACTTTGGTAAAGACGAGGTAAAAGGCCAATAGAAACAGAAAATACTGCATACGCCAATCGCCATGGGGATAGGCCGAGAATTTCGCCTGTTTTGTGCCGCCCAATTCACGCGCCCAGTAGACGACATCTTCTACGCCTAGCAAAAACAACAAAGGTGTGGCTTTGATCAAGACCATCCAAAGATTAGACAGCCCTGGCAGGGCATAGACCCACATTTGCGGCACTAGAATGCGCCAAAATATCTGTGCGGGCCGCATACCATAGGCCTGTGCTGTTTCTATCTGGGCTTGGGGCACAGCGCGCATTGCGCCGTAAAGAACATTGGCGGCAAAGGCTCCAAAGACGATTGCGAAGGTCAGCACCGCGGTAAAAAACCCGTAAATCTCATGCACATATTGCGGAGAAGTGCCCAAGGGCAGCTTGGCAGCAGCGCAGACGACAAAATCATTGCCTTGGCGAATAGGCGCGGTCCAATCGGGGCAAAAGGCTTGGTGGCGCAGCCATTCGAAACCCTGATCTAAAGCGATCACGAAAAATAGGAAAAAAGCGATGTCGGGCACGCCGCGCACAGCGGAGATGTAGGTTTTGCCGATCAGTCGTAATGGCAAGAGCCGGGCGCGGGCCAAGGTGGCGCCGCCAAAGCCGAACACAAGCGCCGTGGGTGCAGTGACAGCCAAAAGGATGAGCACAGTTGCGAAGGATTGGTAAAACAACAGGTGCTTGCCCGTGGTCAGATAGCAGCTGAGCCAAGGCAGGCTGGTAAGGAGGCTTGGATCTGAGCAATAGCTAAATATCGGACTGGGACCTTCAGTATGGCATCGGCTGGCCTGTTTCGGTGATTGTTTTTCTAAAGCCGCAGCACCGTCTCATGCGGCGGCGTTACGGCGCAATGGGGGCGAGGATGAACCCCGCCCCAAAACTTCGCCAGTTAGAATTGTTCGCCAACGCCCCATTTGGCGATCAGGGCGTTCAATGAGCCATCCGATTTCATAGAGCCAATGGCTGCGTCAAATTTGCCGCGCAGCTCTGCATCGGACTCGCGGAGCCCCATGCCAACGCCGCCACCGATCAACTCTTGTTGCTCCAAAAGCACCAGCTCGGCATCGCCCTCTACCACGGGGGCGAGATAGGATTTATCAGCCAGGACTGCATCGGCTTCACCGTTTTTCACGGCCGCAACGGTCTCTTCAGGTGTTGAAAATTCCACAAGCGTGGCGCCAGAGGCGGCCACAAAGCTGGCTTGAATGGTGTTGGTTTGCGCGGCGATCACAGCGCCAGAAAGATCCACATCAGCTGAGAGCGCCATATAGGCGGAAGGATCAGGTTGGGTGTAGTTCTGCGTGAAGTCTATCACCTCATCACGCTCTGCTGTGATCGACATGCCAGCAATGATGGTGTCGTAGTTGCCGGACACAAGGTTTGGTATGATGCTGTCCCAGTCGTTAACAACCCATTCGCAGGTCAGCTTAGCGCGTGTGCAGAGCTCATCGCCCAATTCACGCTCGAAACCGTCAACTTCGCCAGCATCGTTGATGAAGTTATAGGGGGGGTAAGCACCTTCGGTGCCCATCCGGATTGTATCGGCAAAAGACATGCCAGCGGTCAGTGCCAAAGTGGCGGTGGTCAAGATCAGCTTGTTCATATGTATCTCCCTAAGATATGTGGCTGAGTGTTGTTAAGCGACGGCAGAAAGAAACTGCTGAAGCCGTTGTGATTTCGGTGCACCGAAGAGGGTCTCGGGGGGACCTTGTTCCTCAATTACCCCTTGGTGCAAGAAAATAACGTGATTGGCCACATCGCGCGCCATGGCCATGTCATGGGTGACGATGAGCATGGTGCGCCCTTCCGCGGCCAGATCCTTGATGACGCCGATCACCTCTTGCTCCAATTCGGGATCAAGGGCGGAAGTGGGTTCATCAAACAAAAGAGCTTCGGGTTCCATGGCCAAAGCGCGGGCGATGGCCGCCCTTTGCTGTTGCCCGCCAGACAGCTGGGCCGGGTAGACATCGCATTTTTCGCCGATACCCACTTTGTCGAGAAGCTTGCGGGCACGGGCTTCTACTTCGACTTTGTCCTGCTTGAGAACAGTTACCGGAGCTTCCATGACATTTTGCAAGATAGTCATATGCGCCCAGAGGTTGAACTGTTGGAAGACCATCGACAGGTTGGTACGCAGCCGAGTGACTTGCGTGGGATCTGCCGGACGACGGTTGTGGTCCGCAGAGCTCCAGAGAACGGCCTCACCTTGGAAAATAATCGTGCCTTCTTGGCTGATCTCCAGCATATTGCAGCAGCGCAGCAAGGTGGATTTCCCAGATCCAGACGAGCCAATCAGCGCTACCACATCACCACGCTTTGCGGTGATGTCGATGCCTTTTAGAACTTCAAGATCGCCATAGGCTTTATGGAGATCTCTTATTTCAATCACAGGTATATTTTGGTCACTCACGAAAACCCCCGCCTTTCAAGAGCAGATACTAGGCGAGGAAGGGCGCGTCTCGCAATCCAAAAGCGGCATCTGGTCAAATTAAGGGGACGGAGGCAGCGGTAGTTTTAAATAAGCCTCTGCGCTGATCTCAGTGAGACCAAATATTTGAAGTGTTTCTCGGTCTTTGGGGCTAATCGAAAGAATCGCCTGTCGCAGAGCCTCGCGGAGGGCGGCGGCGTTTTGGCCCAAAGCGGTGATATAGGGCAGTGCTGGCGTCGCAGGAGTGGTGGCGCAGATTTCCAGCCCATCCGCCTTGTCCCAATCGCGTTTCAGAAAATGCCAGGTCAGCGCATCCACAGCAGCCAGATCAGCCCGTCCTTCCAAAACAGCGCGGGCAGATGCAGCATGCCCACCGGTTTGCAGCCGTTTTGCGCCTGTGAGGCCGATCGACTGTGGAGCGGCCCAGCCCGATTGCGACAGCCGCTCATTGTAAGCCAAGGTAAAATCATTGGCCGCAAGGTCTGGAGCAGCGCCCTGACGGGCCAGGAGCACCGAGCAGTAATAACCTGGCGGGCAATTTGGACTGTGATTGTCTGGCGTGGCAATCAGCTGCACCTGGCCGTGCAGCGCCGCGCGATAGGGCAGGCCGCAGGTCTGGGACAGGTAGAGATTTGGGCTGAGCCAATCGTCCATCAAATCCGCGCTTGGCGGGTTTAAATTCGGCGCATCGGGCAGGTGGTCTTGTAGCGCCTGCCAAAGACGCCGGTGTGCGGCGCGATTGGCTGGCACGTCATACATCGGCAGATGCGCGATCATGGGACTAGGCCTGTTTGCGGGCAATCGCGCTGTCGCGGTCATTCACACCAAGCAGACTTGCCAAAAGGCGCATCAGCGCGTCTTCTTCCGCATCGCGGGCCCCGTCGGCCAGAACAACTTGCCACAGCGCCCGCACGACATTGAAGCGCTCCTCATAGGGGACTTCTTCTTTAATTGCGCGGGTGAAGCGCACAGTGTCGGGTGCTTCGGCCTCAAGCGCCTCGGCAGTCTGGCGCAGGTCGGCAGCTTGATCCGCGGTCAATTGATAAAGCAGGCCAAGTACGGCATCAATCCTTGCGATTTCTGTGGCGGAATATTCATCATCCGATTTGGCAATTCGCACCATCAGGGCGGCCATGGCTTCAGGGGCGGTGATATCCCGAGCCTTGTCCGAGGATTTTGACGAAAACAAAGATGCAAACATAAGGGGCCTCAAGAGTTGGGACTGCGGCGCTGATTAGCCGTCATATCCTTCGACAATTACCAGATCCCCAATGGAGACGGGAGTGCGCAGGGCTTTTGCCGCTTGATATGCCGAACTGTTGTAACAATCTTGCGCCGCTTGAAGGCTTGGAAATTCAATCACAATGGTTCGGGGGCGCATCTGGCCTTCGGGAAATTCAGCGGCACCCGCGCGCACAAGAAACTTGCCCTCATAGGCACGCAGAGCGGGCGCAGCAGCGATCTTATAGGCCTCATAGGCCTCAGCATCACTGATCTGATTGTGGGCGATCCAATATCCTTTGGCCATAGGGCCCTCCATTGTTTGTTAGACCAAACGGCTCATTTCTTTGGCAGCGCGGACAAAATCGCGGAACAAAGGATGCGGTGCGAATGGTTTGGATTTCAATTCTGGATGAAATTGAACACCAATAAACCAGGGGTGGTCTTTAACCTCAACAATCTCTGGCAAGCGTCCGTCAGGGGACATGCCTGAGAAGATCAGCCCTTTCTCTTCGAGCTGCTGGCGAAATTGGATGTCGACTTCATAGCGGTGACGATGGCGCTCTTCGATGGCGGTGCTGCCATAGATTTTCGCCACCAATGACTCTGGGTTCAAAGTGGCATTATAGGCACCAAGGCGCATGGTGCCGCCCTTATCGTCATCTTCGTTGCGCCGCACCCGGTGATTGCCCTGCACCCATTCTTTCAGGTGATAGACCACAGGGGTAAAACGCTTTTCGCCGGCCTCATGGTCAAATTCTTCTGATCCGGCATTTGCCACGTTGGATAGGTTACGGGCGGCTTCTATCACCGCCATTTGCATACCAAGGCAGATACCGAGATAGGGTACTTGACGCTCACGCGCGAATTGCGCCGCTTTGATTTTGCCTTCCGTGCCGCGCTCGCCAAAACCGCCAGGGACCAATATGGCGTGGAACCCCTCGAGATGCGGCGCGGCGTCTTCGTGATCGAAGACTTCGGCATCAACCCATTCGACATTGACCTTCACCCGATTGGACATGCCGCCATGGGTGAGCGCCTCTTTTATGGATTTATAGGCGTCTTCTAGCTGTGTGTATTTACCGACAATAGCGACCTTCACCGCACCCTCTGGATTGTTTGCCCGGTCTTGTACATCTTCCCATTTGCTTAGCTCGGGCTGTGGCGCGGGGGAGATATTGAAAGCATCCAAAACGGCTTGGTCAAGCCCCTGGGCGTGATAGGCCAAGGGAGCTTCATAGATGGAATTAAGATCATATGCGGCGACCACCGCATCGCGGCGCACATTGCAAAATAGGGCGATTTTTTCCCGTTCTTTGTCGGGAATGGGGTGTTCGGACCGGCAGACCAAAATATCTGGAGCAATCCCAATGGATTGCAATTCTTTAACGCTGTGCTGCGTGGGTTTTGTCTTTAGCTCGCCGCTGGCGGCAAGATAAGGCAAAAGCGTGAGATGCATAAAAATACATTCCCCGCGCGGCTTGTCGTGGGAGAATTGGCGAATGGCTTCGAAAAACGGCAGGCCTTCAATATCGCCCACTGTGCCGCCAATTTCGCAGAGCATAAAATCGACCTCATCATCGCCGACTTTCAAAAACTCTTTAATTTCGTTGGTCACATGGGGCACAACTTGAATGGTTTTGCCCAAATAGTCGCCACGGCGTTCTTTTTCCAAAACGGTTGAATAGATTCGACCCGAAGAGACAGAATCAGTCATCCTTGCGGCCACACCGGTGAACCGTTCGTAATGGCCCAAATCCAGATCCGTTTCCGCGCCATCATCGGTGACGAAGACCTCTCCATGTTCAAAGGGGGACATCGTGCCGGGATCAACGTTGAGATAGGGATCAAGTTTCCGCAGTCTTACGGAAAAGCCGCGGGCCTGTAGGAGGGCGCCTAGGGCCGCAGATGCCAAGCCTTTGCCAAGAGAAGACACAACACCGCCGGTGATAAATACATAACGCGCCATAAATAAAGAGATCCCCGTAGTTTCGAATTTTCGGCAAGAAGCATGCGCCTCACCACGGGATTAAAGTAGTAACAGCTCCGAGGTGATTCTGCAATCTGATGATCAAGATAAAGCGGTTAAATGTATTGGTGCTGCCATATTTAGGGGTGGATTATTCTGCAACTGGCAAAAGCGGCGCGGAACCCTCAGCCGAAGGCGGCAAAAGCGCGTCAGCATCGACCGGTGTGTTTTGCTCCGAGGCTGGCATCAATTGATCCACAACTGAGCTGCCAGAAGATTTTTGCACTTGAAGAATAGTTAAGGCCAGAGAGGTGCAGATGAAGGCAATCGCCAGACCCCAGGTCAGCTTGGTCAAAGCCGAGGCCGCTGCGCGACCAGACATTGCGCCACCGCCAGCACCGCCGCCGCCCATTCCAAGGCCGCCACCTTCAGAGCGTTGCAACAGAACCAGGCCAATCAACGAGATGGCCAGAAGAAGGTGGATGATCAAGACGACATTTTGCATACGAATTTCCAATTCAGGTCAGAGGCTATCTAAGCAAGGATAACTCATTTGCCAAGTCAAAACTGAGGCATCGGCCCCATATGGCGCTTCATGGGCCGCGGTCTGAGTTGGTGCCTGGGTTTGCGCTCTAAATTGCTCCAAAACGCAGCTTTGCCATTCCGCGGCAAGTTAGCAGTTTCCCTTGCCCTTGATCCCCGCTATACGGCCCTCGTTTTGATCCGATCGAAAGAGGACAAGTTATGGCCAATGTTGTTGTGGTGGGCACCCAATGGGGTGACGAAGGCAAAGGCAAGATCGTGGATTGGCTTTCCGAACGCGCCGATGTGATTGCGCGCTTCCAAGGCGGTCACAATGCCGGTCATACGCTCGTGATCGGGGAGGCTGTCTATAAGCTGCATGCTTTACCCTCCGGCGTCGTGCGCGGCGGCAAATTATCGGTCATTGGCAATGGTGTGGTGCTGGATCCTTGGCACCTGGTCAAAGAGATTGACGGAATTCGCGGTCAGGGAGTTGATATAACGCCAGAAAACCTAATGATCGCGGAAAATACTCCTTTGATTATGCCCTATCATGGTGAGCTGGATCGGGCGCGTGAAGGTCAGGTATCGGTTGCGAAAATCGGCACAACGGGTCGCGGCATTGGCCCGTGTTATGAAGATAAAGTCGGTCGACGGGTGATCCGTGTGGCCGATTTGGCGGATACAGTCACTCTGGAACTGCGCGTCGATCGCGCCTTGCTGCATCATAACCCCTTGCGCAAAGGTCTGGGTCTTGAGCCTGTAGACCGCGCAGGCTTATTGGCGCAGTTGCGTGAAATTGCGGTGCAGATATTGCCCTTTGCAGCGCCGGTCTGGAAAGTGTTGAACGAAAAACGCAAGGCTGGGAAGCGGATCTTATTTGAGGGGGCGCAGGGTGCTCTTCTGGATATTGACTTTGGCACCTATCCTTTCGTGACATCCTCGAATGTGATTGCCGGTCAAGCGGCCACAGGCACGGGCATTGGACCGGGTGCGATTGATTATGTATTGGGAATCACCAAAGCCTATACCACCCGCGTCGGTGAAGGTCCGTTTCCCACGGAGTTGGATGATGCCGATGGCCAGCAACTTGGCGAACGTGGGCATGAATTTGGCACCACCACCGGGCGCAAGCGCCGCTGCGGCTGGTTTGACGCCTGTCTGGTTCGGCAAACCTGCGCGACCTCTGGTGTGAATGGCATCTCACTGACCAAATTGGACGTGTTAGACGGGTTTGAAGAGCTGAAAATTTGTGTGGCATATGATTTGGATGGCGAACGGCTGGATTACCTGCCCACCGCCGCCGATGCGCAAGCCCGCGTGACACCGATCTATGAAACCATCGAAGGGTGGTCCGGCAGTACCGCCGGCGCGCGCTCTTGGGCGGATTTACCTGCGCAGGCGATTAAGTATGTGCGGCGTATTGAGGAGCTGATTGATTGCCCCGTGGCGCTGGTCTCGACTTCGCCAGAGCGCGAAGACACCATCCTCGTTACAGATCCGTTTGCAGACTGATGGCTCTGAGTTACAAAGCCCGCCGTCGTTGGTCGCTGCTGATCTTGGTTATCGGCTTGCCGGTCTATGCAGTCTTGGCCGTGAACCTTGTGGCGCTGCTGCCTGTGCTGCCAAAGCTCTTGGAATTCATCTTATATGTTGTGCTCGGCACCGCATGGGCGTTTCCACTGAAATTTGTCTTTAAAGGCATCGGTCAAGTGGATCCCGATGCAGGTGACGACTCTTAAACACATTTGCAGGATGTCTCGCGCGGGGTCACGATGGCCCGGCCTTGTCGAAAACCATGCATATGGATCTGCCTATGCTACTCTGCGGCTGCGTGTTTGCGACGCCGGCCGGAGGTTAGATCGCAAAGATCCATAGTGGGCGCGCTTGGCACCTTTGTCTCTTCGGCCGTTGTCTCCTCGGCCGCGGTGGGAGGAGGTTGCTCGGGTGCCGGCTGCTCGGGTTTCGGTACGGGCGGTGGTGGGGTAAATTGCGCGAACTTTGGCATTTTCCCGGTCAGCTTGTGCAGCTGATCTATCAACTCCGCATCTTCGGGCAAGGAGGGCACGATTTTCGGATCGGGTTTGCGCAGCAAGCCTTCTAGCCCTTGCAGATCGACAAAGGGGGCAGGGGTCTCGTTCGGAGGTACCGCGGCAGGCGGGGCTTCGGTCTTGACCTCAGGACCTGCGCCAGTCAACCATAACTCGTCGACGCGATACTGCGGAGTGAGTAGAAATGAGGCCGGACGTTTGGCGGGCATGGGAGCAATCCGATGACGATCTGTTTGGACTCTTCATAGGCTCGCTGACCTTCAAAAATGTTAATACCGCGCCTGTCGGAGTTTCGCGGGGCAGCGCGAAATTTGGCGCAAAGAAACAGGGTGAGTAAATAGATGACTGATGACAATTATTTGTGCCGCGCGTCAAAAACTTTGTTAATTGGTGCAGGCCCGTCAACTGCTGAATTGATCCGCGAAATTTCAGTTTTTTCGGATGCGATCGTGGCGGCTGATGGGGGCTTTCGGGCGGCCAAAAACGCAGGGGCTCAAGTGATCTTGGTGGTGGGTGATATGGACTCGCAACAAGACCTGCCGATCGATCAGGCTGTGGCGCATATTGCAGATCAAGAGACCACGGATTTCCAAAAATGCCTCGCGGTCTGCGCTGCTGACGTATTTTTGGGCGTCGGGTTTCTTGGCGGGCGGTTGGATCATCAACTGGCGGCCTTCTCCGCCCTTCTCAATGAGCCGCGGCCTGTGGTTTTGGTTGACGAGGCGCAGCTGGTTTTCGTCGTGCCGCAAGAATTCTCTATGGATCTGGAGGCTGAGACACCTGTGGGGTTTTACCCCATGGTGCCCATTGAAGCGAGTTTGCGCGGGGTGCGCTGGCCGCTTTCAACTGCGGCTATGAGCCCGATGGGGCAGATTGCGACTTCGAATATTGCCTTAGGCGGTGCGCTGGAAATTTCCGTGGATGGGCCAGGGCTTCTGGCAATTCTGCCGCGTCGCGACCTTGCGGGTGTTCTAGCCGCTTTAGACAGAGGCTTTGGTAAAGCGCAGCACCAATAATCCTGCGGTAACCGTCACGATGATCCCAGCCGCCGCCATGCCATTGGGCAGATCGTCGAAGAGCAACAGGCCATAAAGTGCGCCGAAAGGAATTTCGAGATATTGCACGGGTGCCACCGTGGGGGCAGAGGCATAGCGCAGCGCCCATGTCATGCTCAAATGCGCCAAAGTTCCTAAAACTCCGAGGCCCAGTAATGCGGAAAATTCAAATCCGGTGACCGGGATGATGGTCAGAGATGGAATGCCCAAAGCCAAGCCAAAAGCTGCAATAGGTAAGAGAATCACCATGGCGCAGACGCCGTTTGCCGCCTGTAAATCAACGGGGTCGATATGTTTGGATATCTTGCGGGTGATGAACATAAAGCCGGTAAATAACACGGCGACAACCAGTGGCAAAAGCGCAGGCCAACCGACCTCGGCAAAGCTGGGCTGAACCACCATCAAGGTGCCAATGAAACCAAGCAGGCAAAGTCCGAGGCTCAAAGGGCTGGCCCGGTCACCGGTCATCCAACCGACACCCAAGATAAGGAAGGGCAGGACATAGGCAATTGCAATGGCATCGGCGAGAGGCAGATAGCGCAGCGAGAGAAAGAAAAAAGAAATTGCCACCAGATGCAAAATCGACCGCAGAATGACATAGCCAAGCCGATCCGCGCGCATCCAAGTGTCGTGGCGATTGGTCCAGAGGTTGCGGCGCACCAAAAACAACTGGGTGATAAACCGGGCAATGACCACTTGCAGCAATGGAATTCCATCGCCTAAAATTTTGACCAAAGCATCACTGGCCGGCGCCAGAACACAAAAGCCAATCATCAACAAGAGACCTAAGCGATTGTTATCCTGAGCCATGGATTACTTTCATATTGAGGTTTGGATTGCTCAGCAGTTGGGTACATTTACTGCCAATCCACCCAGCGAAGTTTCCTTGTATTTTTCATGCATGTCCAGACCGGTTTGCCGCATTGTTTCTACGCAGGCATCTAGTGATACCAAATGCGTGCCATCGCCGCGCATCGACAGGCTGGCGGCGGAGACCGCTTTGATACAACCGAGACCATTGCGCTCGATACAAGGCACTTGCACCAGGCCTTTGACAGGGTCGCAGGTCATGCCCAAGTGATGCTCTAAAGCTATTTCTGCGGCGTTTTCCACCTGCTCGGGGCTGCCGCCCAAGACGGCGCAAAGACCGGCGGCGGCCATGGCCGAAGCACTGCCCACCTCTGCTTGGCAGCCACATTCTGCGCCCGAAATGCTGGCGTTGAATTTGATGAGCCCGCCGATCGCGGCAGCAGTGAGCAAAAATTCTGGGATGCGCCTTGCAGTGGCCCCCGGCACATGATCGAGCCAATAGCGCAAAGTGGCAGGGACCACACCGGCCGCGCCATTGGTCGGCGCGGTCACGACCTGTCCGCCGGCGGCATTTTCTTCGTTAACCGCCATAGCATAAACGCTCATCCAATCATTGATCGTATGCGGGGCGGGCATATTGAGCCCGCGCTCGGCCACTAAGGCTTCGTGAATGGGTTTCGCCCTGCGTTTCACGTTCAAACCGCCGGGCAGGATGCCGCCCCGCTCAAGCCCGCGATTGATGCAATCATTCATCACATCCCAAATTTTGGCCAAGCCGCGGTCGAGCGCGGCAGCGCTGCGGCGGCTCAACTCATTCTCGCGTTTGATCTGTGCGATGGATTTTCCCTGAGCGGCGCAAAGGGCCAGCAATTCATTGGTCGTATTGAACTCATGGGGGTAGGGATCCATGTCACCGGTCGATACTCCGCTGGCCATCTCCTCGGCTGTGACCACAAAGCCGCCGCCGATCGAATAATAGGTCTGTTGCAAGATCACATCGCCCTGCGCATCCGTCGCCATGAGGATCATACCGTTGGTATGACCTGGCAGGGATGGGCCAAAGTCAAATGCGATGTCACTGGCTGGATCGAGAGACAGTGTTCCAAGGCCTTCCGGGCTGACCGCCTTGGTGCGCTTCATGGCCTCTAGCGTGTCTTCAGCCTTGGTGGCGTCATAGGTCTCGGGCGAAAACCCAGCCAATCCGAGAAGCGTTGCGCGATCTGTTGCATGTCCCACGCCGGTGAAGGCCAAAGAGCCATGTAGGCGCGCCTTCAGGCCGGCGGCCTCAAAAGGGCTGGCGCGCAGCAGATCCAAAAACATACCTGCCGCAACCATTGGGCCCATCGTATGCGATGAGCTTGGTCCAATCCCTACTTTGAACATGTCAAAAACAGATAGAAACATTACAGACCTCTTGGGAGCGCGTAGCTTGGGTTGATCATGGTTTGACCGGCCTTGTCGGCGGAAATGCGACACTTTTCCCTAGGTCTACGTCTGCGCCTTTCATGGAGCAAGGGAATATGCAGCGTTTTGTCGTCACGACGTTGGAACTATGCCCGGCCTGTGTTGAGTTTGAAAGATGAAATCGGGCCTCGCGCATTGTGTCAACTTCGGTCTATATAGCTGTGAAAATCACCAGGAGTCACTTTACATGTTTGCCGATTTATCTTCCGCCGATCAGGCAAAATACGTCGCGGCCAAGCGCGCTGTTGAATTTGTCGAAGATGGTATGAAACTCGGGCTGGGCACTGGCTCAACGGCGGCTTGGATGGTGCGATGTTTGGCGGATCGGGTGAAAACCGAAGGGCTGCGGATTCAAGGCGTGCCCACCTCGACCCGTACAGCGGACTTGGCCCGTGAGCTGGGTTTGGACGTGGTGAGCCTGGATCAAGCTGGACATCTGGATATCACCATTGATGGCACCGATGAATTTGATCGTGCGTTGAACCTCATCAAAGGCGGTGGCGGGGCGCTTTTGCAAGAAAAGATCGTCGCCTCCGCCTCGGATCAGATGATTGTGATTGCTGATTTTGACAAGCAAGTGCCGCATCTTGGTAAATTCCCGCTGCCGGTGGAGGTTTTGGGGTTTGGCTTGGCCTCATCGCGCGAACATATCGCGCGTCTTTTAGCCGATCATGGGTTGGTGGATCGCGATATCACCATGCGCATGCAGGGCGATGCCCCCTTTGTGACCGACGAGGGGAATTTCATTCTCGACTTGCATTTGGAACAAATCCCGGATGCGCCGGCCTTAGCGATCGCGCTCAATCAAGTGCCGGGTGTGGTTGAAAATGGCTTATTTATTCATATCTGTGATCGAGTCATTCTCGGCGCGAGCGATGGGCGCATTGAAGAGCACGTTCGGCCGTAACAGGCCAAGCGCTTGGGTTTCGGATCAAGAGGCGATGGACCTCTGACTTCAATAGGGGACGAATATGTCTTTTGATTATGATCTTTTTGTAATTGGCGGTGGCTCTGGCGGTGTGCGCGCCGCGCGTGTCGCAGCTTCGGATACCGGGGCCAAAGTTGGTTTGGCGGAAGAGAGCCGCTATGGGGGCACCTGCGTGATCCGTGGCTGCGTGCCGAAAAAACTGATGGTGTTTGCCTCAACCTACGCGCCTGCAATGGAGCAGGCTGCGGCCTATGGTTGGGACGTGCAGATGGGCGGTTTTAACTGGCCTGGATTTCGGAGCAATCTAGACGGCGAGCTTGACCGGCTCGAAGGCATCTATCGCCGCCTGTTGCAAAACTCTGGTGTCGAGACCTTTGACATGCGCGCGACGGTCGACGCACCGCATGCGGTGCGTTTGGCCGATGGCCGGGTCGTGACTGCCAAGGTGATCTTGCTGGCCACAGGCGGCTGGCCCTCAGTGCCGGATGTTCCTGGCGCCGAATATGCCATCACTTCAAACGAAATTTTTCATCTACAGGCTTTGCCCAAGCGGATTTTGATCGTGGGAGGCGGCTATATCGCTTGTGAATTTGCCGGCATTCTCAACGGTCTTGGGGTGCAAACCCATCTTTGGTATCGGGGCGAGGCCGTATTGCGCGGCTTTGATACAGAGGCCAGGGATGTGATTGTGCAAGGCATGCAAGAGCGTGGTGTCCAGATGCATATGTGCACCAATGTGACCCGCATTGAAAAGCAAGGCTCGGGCTACAGCGTCACAGATACCCAAGGAGCGCGCCATGATTTTGATGTTGTGATGTATGCCACAGGCCGCAGCCCTAAAAGCGCCGGATTGGGGCTTGAGGCTCTGGGAATTGGTTTGGATGCAGCGGGCGCGGTGCAGGTAGATAAATTTTCTCAGACTTCGGTACCTTCGATTTATGCGGTTGGCGATGTAACCAACCGTGTCAATCTGACGCCGGTGGCGATCCGTGAGGGCATGGCCTTTGTTGAAACCGCCCTGAAGGGCAATCCGACCCCTGTGGATCACGCATTGATCCCAACGGCCGTATTCACCCAGCCGGAATTTGGCACCATTGGACTGAGCGAGGAGCAAGCCCGGGCGCAAGAGCCTATTGAAGTCTATGCAACTGCCTTTCGCCCAATGAATATTTCCTTTATTAACGCGCCGAATAAAGTGCTAATGAAATTAGTAGTGAGCCAAAAGACCCGTAAGATTTTGGGCTGTCACATCGTCGCAGATGGTGCAGGGGAGATGATCCAACTGGCGGGGATAGCCGTGAAAATGGGAGCAACGAAAGAAGACTTCGACCGTGTGTGTGCCGTGCATCCCACCGTGTCTGAAGAACTTGTGACAATGAAAACGCCTGTGCGGACCGCTTGAAATTTTCAAAGCAGAGCACAGATAGAACTGGAGCGCAGAATGACTGTGAAGGGAAACAGCTGAATGGCGGATAATAACGGTGGACCTTGGGGCGGCGGCGGAAGCGGCGGTAACCGAGGCAACAAAGGCAATGGCGGCGGGAATGATCGGGGTCCAGACGGGCCGCAAATCCCGGAAATTGATGAATTGATGCGCAAAGGTCAGGAACAATTGCGCGTATTGATGGGCGGTAAAGGCAGCGGTGGTACAGGTGGCGGCAGCGGAACGGGCGGCGGAGACGCGGGCATCCCGCGCAGCACCTTCGTCCTGGCTGGGCTTGCCGCTGTTGGTATGTGGCTGTTCGCATCTTTCTACACGGTCAAGCCAGAGGAGCAATCTGTTGAGCTCTTCCTCGGTGAATTCAATGAAATTGGCACCAATGGTCTGAATTTCGCACCCTGGCCTTTTGTGACCTATGAGAAGTTCAACGTTACCACCAACCGCACAGAATCTCTTGGCATTAATGATAGCCGTGACAGCGGTTTGGGCTTGATGCTAACCACCGATGAAAACATCGTGGATATTGACTTCCAAGTGGTTTGGAACATCAAAAATTCGTCGGACTTTCTGTTTAGCCTAAAAGAACCGGAGCAATCTATACGGGCAATTTCGGAAGCGGCGATGCGTGAAGTCATCGCGCAATCGGAATTGGCACCTATTTTGAACCGGGACCGGGCTGCAATTGAAGCAAATGTGCGGCAATTGATTCAAAAAACACTGGATGAGCGCGAGACTGGAATTTCTGTCGTCCGGGTCAACTTTAACAAAGTGGATCCGCCGAGCCGTCAGGTGATCGTGACGGCCGCTGACGGGGCGCAAAAGCGCGTGTCGGTGATTGATGCCTTCCGCGATGTGCAAGCCGCAGAGCAAGAGCGCGATCAGCGCGAGCGTCAGGCGGATGCTTATGCCAACCAACGTCTCGCTGAAGCGCGGGGTGCTGCGGCGCAGCTGCTAGAGGCCGCAGAAGGCTATCGCGCCTCTGTCGTCAACGCCGCTCTCGGGGAGGCCAGCCAATTCTCAGCAGTCTTGGCCGAATACAAAGAGGCTCCCGAGGTCACCCGTCGTCGCCTCTACATTGAGACTTTAGAAAAAGTCTTGGGCGATGTGGATAAGATCATCATGGACAATGGTGAGGGTGGCCAGGGTGTTGTGCCCTATTTGCCGCTAAATGAATTGCGCAAATCATCACCAGGAGGGTCAAACTAATGTCTATGAGATCTCGTATTGCAGTGATCATTGCCGCCGTGATCGCGGTTGCTGGGTTGATGTCCTTGTTCATCGTGGATGAGCGCGAAAAAGTGTTGGTGCTGCGGTTTGGCCAGATCAAACAGGTCAAAACAGATCCTGGCCTGGGCTTTAAGATCCCATGGCTGGACCAAGTTGTGCGCTTTGATGACCGGATTTTGTCTTTGGAAACTCCGGTGATCGAGGTGACCCCGGCTGATGACCGTCGCCTCGAGGTGGATGCTTTTGTCATGTACCGTATCGCTGATATTGTGCAGTTCCGTCAGGCCTTGGGCGCGGGAGGTGAGCGCGAAGCCAGCATTCAGCTCAATGACATTCTCGACGGTCAGATCCGGGCGGTTCTCGGGGCCGATGGGGTGACGTCAAATGCCATTTTGTCGCCAGAACGGTCCCGCTTGATGGAGCTGATCCGTGCCGAGGCTCAAACGCGTGCGAAGGATCTGGGGCTGGATGTGGTAGATGTGCGTTTGCGTCAGACCAACTTGCCGGAGCAAAACTTCGATGCAACTTTGCAGCGTATGATCGCCGAGCGGGAACGCGAAGCGACTGATGAACGCGCCCGAGGCCGCGAAGCGGCGCAGCGCGTCACAGCGGTTGCGGACCGGACCTATGAAGAAACGCTGTCTGCTGCCAAGCGGGATGCTTTGATCATTGAAGGGGAAGCCGATGCGGAACGCACCCGGATTTTGGCAAATGCCTTTGGTGCAGATCCTGAGTTTTTCGATTTCTATCGTTCGCTTGCGGCTTATGAGGCTTCTATCCTTGGCGGAAATTCAACTTTGGTGATCCCACCAGACCATGAATTTTTGACCTATATGAAGTCCGCGACGCCGCGTGTTTCTGAGTGATTGACAACATCTTAATCGGCCTTGCGGCCGTTTTGATTGCAGAGGGGCTGGTCTATCTACTGGCCCCTCATGCCCTTGAAACCCTGCTGAAAGCTCTTTGCACCCTGTCGCTCTCTGCGCGCCGACAGATGGGGGCTATGCTTTGTCTTGGCGGGTGCATCCTCTTGGCGTTGAGTCTGTAGGCGCCCCTCAGGCGCAATGAGTGTTTTTTTGCCGAAATTTGACCTCACGATAAGGTGACTGGGTCTCATCGGTGTTTGCGTTGAAAACTTGCTGAACTACATTAAGTCATACAAAATAACAGGCGCCCGGTTTGTGTGATGCAGATGGGCATAGATGGAGATAGAGATGAATTCGATTGCCTTATCTAAGCGGAAGGATTTTGCAGCTTACCGCGCCACTTGGGTTTTTGCCGCGGCGGTTTGTCTGCTGATCTCACAAGCTCTCACCGCCGCAGCGCAAATGATGCCAAATACATTTGCCGATCTGGCCGATGAGATTAGCCCCTCAGTTGTGAATATCACCACCACAACCGTGATTGCCGGTCGTGCTGATGAAATGCCTCGTGGTATTGTGCCAAAAGGCTCGCCTTTTGAGGAATTCTTTCGGGAATTCGAAGATCGTCGCCGCGGCGGCAATGGTGGGGCCAGCCGCTCTTCTGCATTAGGGTCGGGATTTGTGATCTCTGCCGATGGGTTCATTGTCACCAATAACCACGTGATCGAAGGGGCCGATGAGATTGAGGTAGAATTTTTCTCCGGTGAAAGACTGGCCGCTGAGGTCATCGGTACTGATAAGAATACGGATATCGCAGTTTTAAAGGTTGAATCGGAGGCACCGCTGCCTTTCGTCAGCTTTGGCGACAGTGACACCGCGCGCGTGGGCGATTGGGTCGTAGCGATGGGCAATCCCTTGGGGCAAGGGTTCTCTGTTTCTGCGGGAATTGTTTCTGCTCGAAACCGGGCATTGTCTGGGATTTATGATGACTATATCCAAACAGATGCCGCGATTAATCGGGGCAATTCCGGTGGGCCTTTGTTCAATCTTAATGGAGAAGTTGTTGGCGTGAACACTGCGATTTTGTCGCCCAATGGTGGCTCGATCGGCATTGGCTTTTCTATGGCGTCAAATGTGGTCAGCCGGGTGGTTGATCAATTGACGGAATATGGCGAAATCCGCCGGGGTTGGCTGGGAGTACGGATCCAAGATGTCGATGAAGATATCGCTGAAAGCATTGATGGTTTGGACCGTGCCGCCGGGGCCGTGGTGACCGGCGTGCCAGAGGGTCCCTCGAAAGATGCCGGGATTCTACAAGGCGATGTGATCGTGATCTTTGATGGTCATGAGGTGGAGGACGTGCGTGATTTGGTGCAAACCGTCGGCAATACTGAGGTGGGCAAAGCGGTTGATGTGGTTGTGGTGCGTGACGGGGCGCAGGTGACTTTGAGCGTCACCCTTGGGCTGCGGGACGACGAAAAACTGGCCCGCGCGGATGAATCTGAGGTTCCTGAAGATTCGCCAAAAGACTATAAGGATCTGGGGATTACCCTGTCGAATCTGACCGATGAAATTCGTGAGGGTTTGGACCTTGCGGTTGGTTTGGAAGGCGTGGTTGTCGTGGATGTTCTGGAAACTTCTGAGGCCTTTGAAAAAGGTTTAAAATCTGGGGATGTGATCGTGGAGGCCGGTCAGGAGAAGGTCACGTCGCTTGCTGAGTTTGAAGAGCAAATGAGCGCGACCATTGAGAGTGGCCGAAAAACAATGCTTTTGCTCGTGCGCCGCGGCGGCGATCCCCGCTTTTTGGCCCTTACCGTGCAGTAATAGCTGCAAAAGATATGGTGCGTACGGGGCGGCTTATGGGCCGCCCTTTTGAGTGCGAGGCGGTTACGGCTGCTCGGTGGCGCGACTGGCTTCTGGCAGCAAGAGATCATCTAGCATGAAAGATATATCCTCCACATGCTCAGCGATCACATGGCACACAGCGCCTTCGCGTTGAATGCGGCCGGTAATTCGCAACATACGCCCTGAGATCACGGCGCGCCGGTAACGTTCATAGAGTTTGCGCCAGACGATCACATTGCACACCCCGGTCTCGTCCTCCAGTGTGATGAAAATGACTCCATTGGCCGTACCGGGTCTTTGGCGCACCAATACCAAACCCGCCACCGTAACTCCTGCCCCATTTGGCGGCAGCTCCAGCATAGCATGGGGCAGGGCCGCGGGGGGCTTGGGCCAAGTGTTGGGAGAGTCAAATAGCATGGAACATAAATAGAACATTTGAGTAATATCGCAAGTGGCATTATTCCGCTTTTATGGGGGCTAGAATTTTTTGAATTACATGTTACCTCAGAGGGGAAACAGTCTAGTGAGATACAAATAAATGGCCAAAATTACTTATATTGAACACGGTGGCGCGGAACATGTGGTGGAGGTTGCCAATGGGTTGACCGTTATGGAGGGCGCTCGGGACAATAACATTCCTGGCATCGAAGCCGATTGCGGTGGCGCCTGCGCTTGCTCAACCTGTCATGTCTATGTTGACAGTGCTTGGGTCGAGAAACTGCCTGAAATGGATGGTATGGAAGAAGACATGTTGGATTTTGCGTTTGAACCTAAACCGGGCCAATCGCGTTTGACATGTCAATTGCGCGTCTCGGACGCTTTGGACGGGTTGGTTGTGCGGATGCCAGAGCGTCAGATCTAAACTCTTGCGGGTATTATAGTGGCCGCATTCACTGTTCGGACCTGCGGCCACAGGCGCCTCTAAAGCGCCCGCCAACCGATATCGCGGCGGCAAAACCCTTCGCGCCAATTGATTTGATCGACCATGTCATAGGCCATGCTGCGGGCTTCACTCAGCTTTGCAGCGCGCGCTGTCACATTCAAAACCCGGCCACCCTGCGCGGTGATATCTGCACCGATTTGCGCGGTTCCAGCATGAAAGCAAGTGGCTGAAGAATTGTCGGGCAAAGCTTCCAACCCGGAAATCACTGTGCCCTTCCCATAGGTGCCGGGGTAGCCTTTGGCTGCCATTACAACCGTCAATGCATGGTCTGTGGCCCAGTTGACTTGCACCTCTGACAGCCGTTCTTCAGCACAGGCCAACAGCAAATCCAGCGCTTGCGCACCCAGCCGCATCATCAGCACCTGGCATTCTGGGTCGCCGAAGCGGGCGTTGTATTCCACTAAGCGGGCTTGACCGTTATTAATCATCAAGCCGGCATAGAGTACCCCTTGATACGGCGTGCCTCGTTGGGCCATTTCCGCCATGGTAGGTTTGATAATTTCGCGCATGGCCTGCTCAGCAATATCATCTGTCAGAACTGGCGCAGGACTATAGGCACCCATGCCGCCAGTATTGGGCCCGATGTCGCCTTCGCCCACGCGCTTGTGATCCTGTGCGGTGCCAATGGCCAAAACATCACGGCCATCACACAGGACAAAATAGGAGGCTTCTTCCCCATCCATGAATTCTTCAATCACCACTTCCGCTCCGGCGCTGCCAAACTCGCCGCCGAACATATCATCTAAAGCCTCCAGGGCTTCTTCTACGCTCATGGCAACAATAACGCCTTTGCCTGCCGCCAGCCCATCTGCTTTGACCACAATCGGCGCACCCATCTTGCGCACATAGTCTGACGCGCTTTGCTGGTCGGTAAAATGGCCATATCCGGCAGTGGGCGCTCCTGCGGCGTCGCAGATGGATTTGGTAAAGAATTTTGAGGTTTCCAGCTGTGCTGCTGCCTGACTGGGGCCAAAGCAGAGCACATCTGCAGTCCGTAACACATCGCCGACGCCAGCGGCCAAAGGTGCTTCTGGACCTATGATAACAAAGTCTATGTCCTGGCTGCGGACAAAGGCAAGCACAGCGGTGCCATCCAAAATATCCAAAGCCACGCAATCGGCGATTTTGGCGATACCGGCATTGCCGGGCGCAACCATCAGCCGGTCACATTTTGGATTTTGCGCGACGGCCCAGGCCAATGAGTGCTCGCGGCCTCCACTTCCCAAAATTAAAATATTCATGACGCGCGCTCCCCTTGGCCTTTGCTTGATCGCGTTCTAAGCTGCATCAACTCTGGTCACAAGGTGCACTATGTCTGATCTCATTGATGATCCCCGTCTTGGCGAGAATGCCCCAGAATTTACGGTTTCAGAAATCTCTGGCGCTGTGAAACGGACCCTGGAGACGGAATTTGGCCGCATCAGGGTGAAAGGCGAAGTGGGGCGGGTGGTGCAGGCGCGCTCTGGCCATATGTATTTCGATGTCAAAGATGAACGCAATTCTCTGGCTTGCACCACTTGGAAAGGGCAGGTGTCAAAACTCTCTGTAATTCCCGAGGAGGGGATGGAAGTGGTGGTCAGTGGCAAAATGACCTCCTTCGGCGGGCAGTCCAAATATAACCTGAATGTTGATGATGTGGCTGTCGCCGGTGTGGGGGCATTGATGGCCATGTTGGAAAAGCGAAAGACCGCTTTGGCGGCGGAGGGCTTATTTGATCCGGCGCGCAAACAGGCTTTGCCCTTTTTGCCGGATGTGATTGGGGTTGTGACCTCTCCCACCGGCGCGGTGATTCGCGATATTCTACACCGTTTGCGCGACCGTTTCCCGCGTAAAGTCTTGGTTTGGCCGGTTGCGGTGCAAGGGGCCAATTGCGCCGCCGAAGTGGCGCGCGCTATTGCCGGGTTCAATGCGTTGACACCGGGAGGGGCTTTGCCGCGGCCAGATTTACTGATCGTTGCGCGTGGTGGGGGGTCTATTGAGGATCTTTGGGGGTTCAATGAAGAAATCGTCGCACGCGCGGCGGCGGCCTCGCAGATTCCTCTGATTTCCGCTGTGGGTCATGAAACCGATACAACATTGATTGATTTTGTTTCTGACATGCGCGCACCAACCCCAAGTGCTGCGGCTGAATTGGCGGTGCCTGTGCGTTTGGACTTGTTGGCTGAAACCCGTGCCAAGGGCGCCCGGGCGGCGCAGGGTTTGGCCAATGTCATGGCTCGGCGCAAACAAAGTTTGGCCGATTTGTCCCGTGCTTTGCCGCGTCCGGACAGCTTGACGCATTCGGCACAGCAGCGTTTGGACTATTGGGAGGGGCGTTTGCCGGTGGCGCTGCGCAGCTTAGTGCAAAAGCAACAGCTGCGCCTGATCGCCTCTGCGGGGCAAATTAAGCCCTCCGCATTGGCGCGGATAGTGGCACAAGAAAAGCGGCAGTTGCATGCCCTGGGGCAGCGCCTGACGGCGGGTTTAGACCGGGCTGCGCTCTCTGCACGGCACATGCTCGGGGGCTGCACATCACGTCTGCGCCCAGCACCTTTAGCGGAGCGAGTTGGGCGATTGCGCAAAGATCTGGGTGATCTTGAAATGCAGTTGAAGCAAACGTTTGAACGGCAAGAGCAAAGACGCCGTGAACAGCTTGTGGCCTGTGACCGGCTGCGCGAAACACTGGGGTATCGCGAGACCCTGCGCCGCGGTTACGCGGTGGTACGTTCTGGGCAGGCGTTGATTACCAATGTGGCGAGCGCTGGAGCGGCGAAATCCTTGGAAATCGAGTTTGCTGATGGACGCTTTGCGGCGGCGCAAACTGCTGCTGCCCGCCCTGCGGGCCGCGCCAAGCCGAAACCACCCGAGCAGGGACAATTGTTCTGATTGTGATCGGGTGACGTCTATTGAGGCATGAGAAAACGCATCTGTTGCAAGTGGTGTCGTATTTCGACCTATGTCAGGGCCGCGTTGCGGGCTAAACCAGCCACAATCAATTGAGGAACAGATCATGTCTATCGAATCGTCAAAAGGTGTTTGGAAATCTGGACCGGGCAGAGGCCGGGTGCGACCAAAAGGGCGTCAGCTCGACGATTTGGCATGGTCACAGGTGCAAGACTTGCTGGGGCAAAGACCGCGCCGGCGGGATCTTCTGATCGAATTTTTGCATCTTATTCAGGATGCTTATGGCCATCTCTCGGCTGCGCATTTACGCGCTTTGGCCGAGGAAATGCGCTTGAGCCAGGCAGAGGTCTATGAGGTCGCGACGTTCTACGCCCATTTTGACGTAGTCAAAGAGGGGGAGACCCCGCCACCAGCCTTGACCGTGCGGGTCTGCGACAGCTTATCGTGCGAATTGGCCGGGGCTGCTCAATTGCAAGAGGCTTTGCAGCAGGGGCTGGATCCTAAAGCGGTGCGGGTTGTTCGCGCGCCCTGTATGGGGCGCTGTGACACCGCCCCGGTGCTTGAGCTGGGGCACCGTCATATCGATTATGCCACGCCAGAAAAGGTATTAGCGGCTATTTCTGGCGGTCACACCCATGCTGATATACCCGATTATGAAGACCTCGCGGCCTATCGCGCGGCTGGCGGATATGCGCGGCTTGAAGAGTTGCGCGCAGGCGGCGATTGGCAAGAGGTTCAGGCGCAGATAAAACAAAGTGGTCTGCGCGGCCTGGGTGGCGCGGGTTTTCCATCAGGCACAAAATGGGGCTTTGTGCGCGGGAATGCGGGGCCGCGCTATTTGGCGGTGAATGGAGATGAGGGCGAGCCGGGAACGTTCAAGGATCGCCATTATCTCGAGGGTCAACCGCATCTGTTTCTCGAAGGCATGTTGATTGCCGCTTGGGCGGTTGAGGCGGAAACCTGTTTTATTTACATGCGCGACGAATATCCGGCGGTTCTGCATATTCTAGTTGAAGAGATTGCCGCTTTGGAGACGGCCGGGCTCGTGCCGGCGGGTTATATCGATCTGCGGCGTGGGGCGGGGGCCTATATCTGCGGCGAAGAAAGCGCGATGATCGAAAGCATTGAAGGTAAGCGCGGTTTGCCGCGGCATCGCCCCCCCTTTGTGGCGGCGGTCGGGATCCACAATCGCCCCACTTTGGTGCATAATGTTGAAACCTTGCTCTGGGTTGCGCGTGTGGTGCGCGAAGGACCCGAGTGCCTGAGCGCGGTGGAACATAATGGTCGGACCGGTCTGCGCAGTTACTCCGTTTCTGGGCGGGTGAAAAACCCTGGCATGCATCTGTTGCCTGCCGGATCCACGATCACGGATATCATTGCCGCCTGTGGCGGGATGTTGGACGGCCATATTTTTTCAGCATACCAACCTGGCGGCCCGTCTTCGGGGCTTTTACCTTCATCTATCAATGACGTGCCCTTAGATTTTGACACATTGCAGCCGCTCGGCACTTTCATCGGTTCGGCCGCTGTGGTAGTTCTGTCCGATCACGACAGTCCGCGCGCGGCGGCTTTGAATATGTTGCGATTCTTTGAGGATGAAAGTTGTGGCCAGTGCACCCCATGTCGGGTTGGCTGTGAAAAGGCGGTAAAATTGATGCAGGCAGAGACTTGGGATCAGCCGCTTTTAGAGGATTTGACCGCGGCGATGGTGGAGGCTTCGATCTGCGGGCTTGGTCAAGCGGCACCCAATCCGATCAAATCGGTCATCAAGCATTTCCCGAACGAAATTTAGCGCGCCGCTGCCATTGGCATTGTCGGGGGCTAGGATTACATTCGCGTTACCGCTTGCGGCGACCTGGCAGCACGCGGCGAGCAATGGAGCGTGTTAATGTCCTTTTTTGGTAAGTTGAAATCCAAACTTTTTAAATCCTCTGCCAAGCTTGAAGAGGGTCTGGATGCAATCGTCCAAGAAGATATTGCCCCTGAGGAAGCGTCTGCCGGCCCGGCCCTAGCTGATGAGGCGGGGCAAGTGGCACAGCCCGAGGCTTTGTCGGTGCCCGATCCTGTGGGTGACAGCCCACTTGTGCCAGAGCACGAGCAGACGGTGTCGCCACAGAAGGCGGCAGAGCCAATCGCCAGCGCGCCGAAACTCGCGATTGATCCGCTCGAGGTGGATAGCCGGCCGCTTAATCCCTTGCCGCAAAAAACTGGTGTTTTCGGGCGTACGCCGCGCCGCGTGCTGGATGATGACATGCTCGAGCAGCTCGAAGAGCTGTTGATCTCCTCTGATATGGGGGTGGATACGGCCGTGCAGATCACGGCGAATTTGGCCGAGGGGCGTTTTGGCAAGAAACTCTCGACAGCGGAAATCAAATCGGCCTTGGCTGAGGAAATCGCCCGCGTCATGGACCCTGTGGCCCGACCTTTGCCGATCTATAATAAGAAACCCCAGGTGATTTTGGTGGTGGGTGTGAACGGTTCGGGCAAAACCACCACCATCGGCAAACTCGCAAGCCAGTTTCAGAGGGCCGGAAAATCTGTAGTGATCGCGGCTGGCGACACATTTCGCGCCGCCGCGGTAGGCCAATTACAAGTTTGGGGCGAGCGGGCTGGGGTGCCGGTGATGACCGCAGCCGAGGGGTCAGACCCTGCAAGCCTGGCCTTTGAAGCCATGGGTCAGGCGGAGCAAGATGGCGCTGACCTCTTGATGATTGATACGGCGGGACGCTTGCAAAACCGGGCGGATTTGATGGAGGAATTGTCCAAAATTATTCGGGTGATCCGCAAGAAAGATCCTGATGCACCACATAACACGGTCTTGGTTCTCGACGCGACAACTGGACAAAATGCGGTCAACCAAGTGGAAGTTTTTCAAAGGATGGCGGATGTCACCGGTCTGGTGATGACCAAATTGGACGGGACCGCCAAGGGCGGGGTCTTGGTCTCGCTCGCAGATAAATTCGCTTTGCCTATTCATGCCATTGGCGTGGGGGAACAGATAGATGATCTTGACGCTTTTGATCCGCAGGAATTTGCTGCGGCCTTGACCGGGGTCTCTGAGTGACCGAGTGGATCCTTGCGATTGAAGGCAGCCCCACAGGCCGCTTGGTCGCAATGCTTTTGGCATTATTGGCCGCTGTGTTACACGCAGTTTTCGCCGCAATGCAAAAGGGAAGAATTGACCCCTGGGTGATGCGCGGGGCGATGGATGCCAGCTACGGATTGATGGCTTTGCCCTTTGCTCTGTTCGTGGTGCCATGGCCTCAGGCGCATTTATGGCCAATTTTTGCGGGGGCTTGGGCAATCCACACTGCCTACAAGGTCTTGCAGGCCATGGCCTTTACCCGCGGCGCTTATACGGTTGTATATCCTGTGGTGCGCGGGTCGGGGCCGTTTTTCACGGTGATTGGTGCCTATTTATTGTTTGGCGAAGTGTTCACTGGTGGGCAATGGTTGGGGGTGGTCGTCCTTATTTGCGGGATATTTGGTCTGGCTGTGTATAATATGCGTACGGTGACACTGGAGCGCGAGACGCTGGGTTTGGCATTGGCGCTGGCGCTATTTACCGGATTTTTTGTGGCGTTTTACACAACCTATGATGCCTATGGCATCCGAGCTGCGGCGGATCCTTTCACCTTCTTAGCGTGGTTCTTTGTGATTGATTCTTGGAGCATGCCGATTGTGGCGTTGGTCTATGCGCGACGCAAAGGCATTGCCTTGGCGCGACAAGGCCTCATGTGGCGCGCGCCGATCGGGGGATTGGTGGCGATGGCCTCTTTTGGCGCAATCTTATTGGCCACGCGATTGGATAAAGTTGGCGAAGCCGCGGTGCTGCGTGAGACATCGACAATTTTTGCCGCACTCATTGGCTGGCTATTTTTGAAAGAGACCGTCGGGCCGCGTCGTTTGGCTTTGATGGCTTTGATTGCGCTGGGCGCTGTGATAGTTGAATTTGCAGGATAAAAGGAAGGTCGAATTATGTCTAATGACACTCTACCAAAATGGGTGAAGCCGCTTTTGGAGTTTGGGCCTGTGGTGGCCTTCTTCGTGGCCTATCTCGCGATGAAGGGCACAAGCTACAAGCTCGGCGGTTCCGAGTACGATGGGTTTATTTTGGTAACCGCGCTGTTTGTGCCGTTACTTTTGGTATCTACGGCGATTTTGTGGAAGCTAACGGGAAAAATCTCACCGATGCAGATCATGACGGCGGTTTTGGTGACCGTCTTTGGTGGGTTAACAGTTTGGTTGAATGACGATCGGTTTATCAAAATGAAACCAACGCTCATCTATCTTATTTTTGCGGGAATTTTGGGATTTGGATTGCTGCGCGGGCAGTCCTATCTCCGATTGGTGATGCAAGACGCGCTGCCGATGCAGGTTGAGGGCTGGATGATTTTAACGCGTCGATTCACGGCGGCATTTTTTGGGCTGGCGGTGCTGAATGAGGTGATCTGGCGGTTTTTCTCGACGGATACTTGGGTGTATTTTAAAACCTTTGGCCTAACGGCGGTGCTGTTCGGCTTTTTTATGACTCAAGCGCCACTTTTGGCAAAATACGGGCTAGAAAAAGATGATTGACTGGGCCACGGTGGCTATGTCGCTTTGAATAGGTAATTAAAGTACTATTTATCAATAATTTGTGAAGTTTCACGCAGATCTAAAGGTAACCCATGGTCCGCAGTTACGCCGCGGCGCGCGGCGCAGGCTTGCAGCCAGCGGGCCATATGCGGTTTATCCTCGAGTGTCTGTTTTTGGCCCTCCCACAAGGAAGCCTAAGGCCAGATTGCCATGTCGGCGATTGAGAAAAAATCACCCGCTACATAGTCACTCTGTGCCAGCTGTGTGTTGAGAACCCTGTACAGGCGCGTGGTTTCTTGGGTGTATCTGTCTTGAGCGTAGGTTAAATTCTCACCCATAAGCGGGGCGTATTTTTTGAAGTGATGATTTTGCCCGGCCATAGGACCGAGCCCGCTCATTTGCCACATCAGCCATTGATCGGCCACCAGCTGATCGCGGTAGGTCGCACCATAGAATTTTCCGGTCTGGCGCGCGAGATACTGCAAGATTGCACCGCTTTCAAAGAGGGCGAGCGGCGCGCCGTCAGGGCCGTTGTGATCGACGATCGCGGGCATGCGGTTGTTGGGCGATATTTTCAAAAAACCGGGTTTGAATTGATCGCCTTTGCCGATATTCACCAAATGCGTGGTATAGGGAATGTCCATCTCCTCAAGCGCAATTGCGATTTTCCATCCGGTCGGTGTGGGCCAATAGTAAAAATCGATCATAGCGTCTGTCCTATTGCTGCCTAGGGCCAGTATTTGGGCTATCGCTTTGAGCGCAAGAGGCAATTAGACGATTTTGAGTGTTGACCGTCTTGGGCCGGGTCATTATCCCTGGCGTGTGGCGATTTGTTACCGGATTGCGGGCCACGTTAAACAAGCTGCTAAAAGGGTTTGGGCTGTTACAGAGACCCCGCCTTTCACCGGTGGGTTTTTTTGTGCCTTTAAGGAGGATCAAATGACACGCGACAAACGTACACTGGCGGTACATGCCGGCACTCGGCGCTCGCAGTTTTCTGAAATGTCTGAAGCTATTTATATGACACAGGGCTTTGCCTATGGCTCTGCTGAGGCGGCTGAGGCGCGGTTTGAGCAGGCCGGGCCAGATGAGTTTATTTATGCCAGATACGGCAATCCCACTGTGCGGATGTTTGAGGAGCGGATCGCTGCTTTAGAGGGCGCCGAAGATGGGTTTGCCACGGCCAGTGGTATGGCGGCGGTGCATGGGGCTTTGGCTGCGATGACCAAAGCTGGTGATCATGTGGTGGCGGCGCGGGCGCTGTTTGGCTCATGTCTTTACGTTTTAGAGGATGTTTTGGCACGCTTTGGCGTGCAGGTGACCTTAGTGGATGGTTTAGATATGCAAGCCTGGGCTGAGGCGATTACACCGCAAACAAGGCTGGTATTTTTCGAGAGTATTTCCAACCCGACTCTCGAGGTGATTGATATCGCGCAGGTCTGCGCGCTGGCCCATGCGGTGGGTGCTCACGTTGTGGTGGACAATGTTTTTTCAACCCCTGTGTATTCAAAGGCAATCGAGTTGGGCGTTGATGTGGTGATCTATTCGGCGACCAAACATATAGACGGGCAGGGGCGTGGCTTGGGCGGGGTGATTCTCGGCACAAAAGACGTCATCCGGGGTATCATTGAGCCGTTTATGAAACATACCGGCGGTGCGATGAGCCCCTTCAACGCTTGGATGATGGTAAAAAGTTTAGAAACTTTGGAGCTGCGCGTGCGTGCGCAGGTTGAGACTGCTCAGGCATTGGCAGAGGCGTTGCTGCACCGGAAAGATCTCGCCCGTGTGATCTACCCTGGCTTGAAAACGCACCCTCAATTTGTTCTGAGCCAGATGCAAATGGGCGCAGGTGGGACCGTACTGGCCTTGGATGTTGGCAGCAAAGACCGCGCATTTCGGTTTATGAATGCTTTGGAGATCATTATTATTTCCAACAACCTAGGGGATTCCAAGTCGATTATCACCCATCCTGCGACCACAACGCATCAGCGCTTGCCGCAGGCGCAAAAAGACCTGCTGGGCATCACGCCGGGATTGTTGCGGTTTTCGGTGGGGCTTGAGAGTGCTCGAGATCTTGAGGCTGATCTAATGGCGGCGCTGGATGCGGCGGGTACAGCGGTATAATCGGTTAAAGGCGCTTGAAATTCTTCTACGCAAACTAACTTTATTCGAAAGAAGTTGAAATCCCGTCCGATGATCCCCACTGTAACGGGGATCAGGCCCGCACCTTTGAAAGGGGAAATTGCCGTGAATATTCACCTTCCATCCATGGAGGACGCAACATCGAATGCGGAAGCCTCTGATGAGCCGCAACACCTGAGCCGTGACTACGCGCATGATTTTGTGGTGGATGCTGACTATATCCGCAGCCTGCCTGATCTACAAAACGGCCCTACCTCATTGATCCGTGGTGCGCAAAAATTTATTCAACACGTCGGCATTTCCAATTTTCGGCTACCAATCCGGTTTCAAACGCGGGATTCAGAGCCTCTGGTCCTGGAAACTTCAGTCACGGGCTCGGTCTCTTTGGACGCTGAGAAAAAGGGCATTAATATGTCGCGCATCATGCGCACGTTTTATCGCCATGCGGAGGAGACATTCAGCTTTGACGTGATGGCGCGCACGCTGGACAACTACAAAACCGATTTGGAGAGTTTTGATGCACGGCTGCAAATGCGCCTGTCTTTTCCGATGCAGGTGCAAAGCCTGCGCAGCGGGTTGAGCGGCTTTCAATATTACAACATTGCTTTGGAAGTTGGGGAGCGCGCGGAGCAGCGTCACAGGATTATACATTTGGACTATGTCTATTCGTCCACTTGCCCGTGCTCATTGGAATTGTCAGAACATGCGCGTCATCAGCGCGGGCAGTTGGCCACACCACATTCGCAGCGGTCCGTGGCACGGATCTCGATTGTCTTGGTAGAGGGGCAACCGCGCCTTTGGTTTGAAGATTTGGTTGAACTGTGCCGCAAAGCCGTGGCAACGGAAACACAGGTCATGGTCAAACGCGAGGATGAGCAAGCCTTTGCGGAGCTAAATGCGGCTAATCCAATTTTTGTTGAAGATGCCGCTCGACTGTTTTGTTGGCAATTGCAGGGTGACCCGCGCATTGGAGATTTCCGTGTGATCGCAAGCCATCAAGAAAGCCTGCACAGCCATGACGCCATTTCTGTTCTGACAGAGGGTCCAACTTTTGCGCAAACCAGCATGGATCCCAGTACTTTCGCAAGCCTATTTCACGTCGGCTGATTGCTTGACTTGCGGGGCATTCGTTGCCATCGCTTAACACATGTTCGATGTGCGTCCAGTCTTCAATGTGATCGGTTTGCTGGTGAGTTGCTTAGGGCTCACCATGTTATTTCCCATGGCTTTGGATCTGTCTCGGAGCAATGGGCATGCGGGCGTTTTTTTGGAATCTGCTTTGATCACCTGTTTGACTGGCAGTATGATCTATTTGGCGACGCGACGAGACGCGGCGCGGGGTCTCACCCTACAACAAACGTTCTTGCTGACCTCAGGGGTCTGGCTGGCCCTGCCATTTTTTGGCGCCTTGCCCTTCGCGTTGGGGGCAACGGACTCGAGTTTCACCGATGCATTTTTTGAGGCCATGTCCGGGCTGACCACCACCGGGGCGACGGTGATTTCCGGTTTGGATTACCTGCCCGATGGCCTTTTGCTGTGGCGCTCGATCCTGCAATGGTTGGGCGGAATTGGGATTATTATTGTGGCGATGGTGTTTTTGCCGGAGTTGCGCGTAGGCGGGATGCAAATCTTTAAATCCGAGGGTTTTGATACATTCGGCAAAATTTTGCCGCGCGCAACGGAAATCGCTGCGCAAGTTGCTTGGCTCTATGTTGGGCTCACTGGGGCCTGTGCGGTGATCTATATTGCAACGGGTATGCGCAGTTTTGATGCTGTGCTGCATGCAATGACCACCATCGCGACGGGGGGCTTTTCGACCTACGATAGCTCTTTTGTGAAATTTGGCGCTTCAACCGAATATGCAGCGGTGGTGTTCATGTGTTTGGCAGCATTGCCCTTTGTGCGATATGTGCAGCTGATTAATGGCGCGCCTGGCTCGTTATTTCAGGACTCTCAAGTGCGTGTATTTTTCATCGTGCTAATGGTGACCGTCGGGTTTTTAACCCTTGTGCTGTGGACGGGTCACCAATTGGCTGGTGAATTGGGCTTTCGAAAAGCGCTCTTTAATGTGGTGTCGATCATAACAGGGACGGGATACGCCAGTGCTGATTACAGCAGCTGGGGCCCGGTGGCCGTCGTGGTGTTTTTCTATGCGGGGCTAGTCGGGGGCTGCGCGGGGTCAACCTCGTGCTCGGTGAAAGTGTTTCGCTATCAACTATTGGTCTCAGCCATTCATATGCAGCTGCGTAAAATCCACAGTCCTAACGGCATCTTTAATCTGCGGTATCAGGGCCGAATTGTGGGTATGGAAGTCATCAATTCGGTGATTTCTTTCTTGGTGATATTCTTCGTTTCGCTTGGGGTCTCGGCGATGGCCTTGGCGCTCACTGGGCTTGATTTGTTAACAGCCTTCTCTGGTGCGGCGGCGGCTCTGGCCAATATTGGGCCGGGCTTAGGAGAGGTGATTGGTCCCTCGGGCAATTACAGCACATTAAGCGATGGCGCAAAATGGATTTTGGCCTTCACAATGTTGCTTGGACGGTTGGAGCTTCTGGCGGTCTATACATTATTCACACTTAGGTTCTGGAGGAATTGATGTCGGACAACAAACCCCTGGGGGCACAGATTTCACATATGCTGAAAGATCGCGGCGTGGATGTTATTTTTGGAATTCCTGGTGTACATAATCAAGAAATGTACCGTGGTATTGAAGAGGCCGGTATTCGCCACATCCTGGCACGCCATGAGCAGGGCGCAGGTTTTATGGCTGATGGCTACGCGCGGGCCAGTGGCAAGCCGGGTGTGGCTTATGTCATTACCGGACCGGGGCTGTGCAATATAATGACACCGATGGGTCAAGCCTTTTCGGATTCCGTGTCGATGTTGGTGTTGTCGAGCTGTTTGGATGAAACCGCGGCCCAGCGCGGGCAGTTGCATCAAATGTTGGATCAAGAGGCTGCCGCTGGGAGCGTTTGCGATTGGTCTTACCAGGCCAATACAGCCGAGGCGGCCTATGATTTGATTGACCGCGCCATGCTTGAGTTTCAAACCCACCGCCCCCGCAGCAAGCATATCCAAGTGCCCATCGCTCAGTTGGAAGGGCTGGCGGAGCCTGCGCCGCGCCGGCCGGTGGGGCTTGCTGAAGCAGTTGGTGCGTGTTCTACGGATCTACGCCCACTCGCCGATGCGCTGTCTGAGGCTTCTAAGCCGTTATTCGTCATTGGCGGCGGGGCGGCGGAAGCCGGCGCCGATCTCGCTTCGGTTCTTGAGGCTTGCGGGGCGGCCTGTTTTGAGACTTATGCAGGGCGCGGGATTGTCCCTTGGGATTATCCTCTCAACTTTGGGGCGGCTTTGGCACGCCCCAGTTCGGCGCAAATTGTGGCACAGGCAGATTGCGTCGTCGCAATTGGGACTGAATTGGCGGAAGTGGATTTATGGCGTGCCCATCTAGGGCATCGCTGCCCTTTGTATCGGATTGATATTGACCCTGAGTGTCTCGCGGATATGCAGCGCGCAGAGGTGACGATCCTCGCGCGGGCCGAAGAGGCGATGGCCAGCCTCAGACCTTTGATGGCGGAGTCCCTTTCGCAGTGGCAGGCCGGATCGGTAGTGGATCAACGCGAGCTTTGGCGGGGTGAAATCGAAGCGGAGCGCCCGGGGATCATTGCGATCGTTGAGGCTTTGCATGCGGTTATGCCCGATGATGCGATGATTTACTCAGATATGACGCAATTTGCCTATGTCGCCAATGAAATTTGGCCGATGAACCGGGCGAAACATTGGCACCATCCCTCGGGTTTTGGTACGCTGGGATATGCGCTGCCGGCCGCCATTGGTGGTGCAGTGGCACGGGTCGGCAAACCGACGCTGGCGATTGCGGGGGATTATGGGTTTCAGTATTCTGTGCAAGAGCTGGGCACAGCCGTTGAGCTTGGCCAACCGCTCCCGATTATCCTCTGGGACAATGGTAAGTTGAAGGAAATTGAGGACAGTATGCGCAGCGCACAAATTGCACCCAATGCAGTCATTGCGAAAAATCCAAATTTTCTGGAATTGGTGAGGGCCTATGGGGCAGATGCATCTGCGCCGGAAACATTGGCACAGATGCAAGAGGCGGTGACAGCGGCTTTCGAATTGGATCGTCCTAAATTGATTTACCTGTCGCCAAATATTTTATCGTGACATCAGCAAAAGGCGCCTTACGGGTCGACTTCGTGACTGGAGCTGTAGCGCATCGGTTGCGCTTTGGTGGGGGGCGCGGCCAAGATTTGGCCAAGGCGATGGGTTTACGCGCCGGTAAAATGCCAAAAATTGTTGACGCCACAGCGGGCCTTGGTCGCGATTCCTTTCTCTTGGCCTCACTTGGGGCAGAGGTGACGATGATTGAGCGCTCTGACGTCATGTATGGTTTACTGCGAGACGGCATGACGCGGGCGCGGCAGGAGGGGGGCATATTTGGTACGATTCTGTCGCGCATGACTCTCTTGCATGGGGATGCGAAAGCGCTTTTGCCAAAATTGAACGCTGAGGCGATATTGATTGATCCCATGCATCCGCCGCGTAAGAATTCCGCCTTGGTTAAACGCGAGCTGCGCCAGGTGCGCGAGATTGTCGGCACTGATGAGGATGCAGTGGCGCTGATGCAGGTGGCTCTGCGCCATGCGCGCCAGCGGGTGGTCCTGAAATGGCCGGCCAAAGCTGCACCAATGCCTGGGATCAAACCGCACTCGCATCAGATTTTGGGAAAATCCACGCGCTATGACGTGTTCATGTGTCATGCAGGCTGCGAAGGCACTGCCGTTTGACCTGGCTTTAAGAATATGGCTTTTTATAAATAAATAATCATTTAGTGAGTAGGTTGGTCATATGATATCTGTTGTAGCGTTGAAATTCTTTCACTTTCTAGGGCTATTCTTGGCCGGTGGCTTGGGCGTTGCCAATAATCTTTTGATGAAAGAGCATCAAATAGCGAAAGAACTGCCCTCTGCCGCGACGCAAAAAACAATGGCGAAATTGGCGCGCATCGGCTTGGTGGCAATTGTCTTGCTGTGGGTGACGGGGTTTGGATTGGCCTATCGTGTCTATGGGGGCATGAACCTCGGGCTGGCTTTCAACATTAAACTTCTAGGGGCGACTGGTTTGCTAGGGGTGGTGATCTTTATGAATACCTATCCGCAGGCAATGGCAAAAAAAGGCCAGGCCCTGAACCCTAAGCTGATGAAGATCCTGCCTATGGTGGCGCGCAGTGCTTTGGTTTTGGTGCTGGTGGGAATCGCCGTGACCACAACATCCTAGCTGGACGGGCTGGCTTGAGACGAAAGTGGCGCGACGCAGGCGCATAGATTCGCGGCTGTTTCTTGGATTGATGCTTCAAATAAGCGCCTCCAGCAGGCACAGATCGCGCTGAGCTGTTCGGCGCGATTGATTGTGTCCGTAGCTCTTCGTTTTGGGTTCAAATGTTGCGCAGTCCCTCCAAAATTTGCCGAAATTGTGGGAAATGAAAAAAATGAAAGAAAGATGAAAATAGCTCTTGCGACTCTCAGCGGGGAACCTTAAACCCTCCGTTACCGGCGGCGCTAAGCGACAATGGTGCGAACGACGGGTTAAACAGACTACGGTTCGGAGCAAGACAAGCGATACGGATTGATCATTTTGCGCATTAAATGTTTGCGTAACATGTTTATTTTTGTGTCACGTTATTTGAAATTTTAGTATCTGAAGAGATATGTGGGCGGTTTGGTTCATTCGATGAACAAGCACCTGCATATCGACTTACTAGGGCTACTTCTTTTTGGAGATGTCCGATGATGTAAGGTCAGCTTCACTGTTTGTTAGGTTTTTGTTTCTTTTGAAACTGAAGCACAATGAACAGCAATGATGTCCCGCCTGAACAGCGGGACGATGTGCAGAGGTTCGAACGTCAAGGATATACAGGTAACTGTATTTCAACTTGAGAGTTTGATCCTGGCTCAGAACGAACGCTGGCGGCAGGCCTAATACATGCAAGTCGAGCGCGCCCTTCGGGGTGAGCGGCGGACGGGTGAGTAACGCGTGGGAATATGCCCTTCTCTAAGGAATAGCCTCTGGAAACGGAGAGTAATACCTTATACGCCCTTCGGGGGAAAGATTTATCGGAGAAGGATTAGCCCGCGTTAGATTAGGTAGTTGGTGGGGTAATGGCCTACCAAGCCTACGATCTATAGCTGGTTTGAGAGGATGATCAGCCACACTGGGACTGAGACACGGCCCAGACTCCTACGGGAGGCAGCAGTAGGGAATCTT
>NYTV01000118.1 GCA_002683685.1 Paracoccaceae bacterium | reverse complement strand
TTTTCGTTATTGACAATCACACCGAGATCTGTCGAAAAGAAGCAGGGCTCGATGCGGTAATTCAAAAACTCGTTCCATTTAAGATCAATCAGGCCAATCTGGGTCCAACCTGTCGCATCCACAACACCGCGCTGGAGTGCAGAGTAGACTTCACCTGTTGGCAAGTCGATGACCTGTGCGCCAAGATAATTGGTGAAAAATGCGTTATAAACATTGTTCCCACGCAGCTTCAGACCATCGACTTCGAGGTTGCCCTCGGAATCGAAGGTAGGTGCTTCACGCGTCCAGAGATTGTAGCAAACACCACTATCGAACCAGCCAAGGTATTTAAGGCCCATTTTTTCCTGATGGATCTGGTCGATAAGCGCGGTACCGCCATTTTTACGCGTTTCAACCGCTGTCAGATTTGAAGACACCATGGCGTCTTTCTCTGGAAGAGCACCCCCGTAAAACGAGCCAGGCGTATAGACCATATCAACGATACCGTCGCGCACGGCGTCAGGTTGTTGGAACATGCCAATCGCTTCAGGTCCGCCGCGCACGTCAATCTGGATCACGCCTTTGCCCTTTGCATTGACCTTATCGACAAAGCTCAAGAAGCTTTTTGTATAAATTAGAGTTTCAGGAAATGCGTGCACGGCCGAGATTGTTTCCTCAGCTTTGAGCGTGCCCGCAACGAGCGTGGCCCCGGCTAGGAGGCTCCCCAGTAGTTTCATCTTCATCGTTTCTTTCTCCCTATTTTGAGGTTTACACCCCCATTGCCCGCGCAGATGGCGGCTTTTTCAATCCGCGCCGTTAGGCCAAGCCCAAACGGTGGTTTGATGTCGAATGTTTTTGAACGCGGCAATTGCCGTCCTATGGTGGCGCGTAATGTCAATGTCGTCCCAGCCGTTAATCAATTTCAACGCCCAACTGTCATCGATTGAGAAACGCGCCCCGACAGATCCGAGCTGAAGACTGCGGGCGCCAAGATCGATCATGATGGTTTGAGGCCTGCGCTCTAAGCTCTGCGAAAGTGCCACGTAAGTGGCTTCGTCAATCTGAGCCGGGAGCAACCCATTGTTCACAGCATTTGATGCAAAAATATCGCCAAAACTTGGCGCAAACACCGCACGGATGCCTGAATCAACCAGCGCATAGACTGCCGCCTCCCGCGAGGATCCGCTGCCAAAATTACGGCCCGCGACCAGCACGCTAATGCCTTCCTGGGCATTGAGGGGGAAAGCAGCCTTCAAATCACCCGTCTCCTCGCGGCGCATATCATGCAACAAAAAGCGGCCATAACCCTGCGCCCGTGGCACTGACATAAAGCGCGCTGGGATCAGTTGGTCGGTGTCGATATTCGCCTGCGGCAGACACACGGCCATGCCTTTATCTGTGCTCCAGCCAGCCATCACTGGTGCCTCTCAAGAAGCCAGCGCACATCGGTGAGCATGCCCGTTACCGAAGCCGCAGCAACCATGGCGGGGCTCATGAGATGTGTGCGCGCACCGCGCCCTTGGCGCCCCTTGAAATTGCGATTGGTTGAAGATGCGCAGCGCTGACCTTTCTCAACAAGATCACCATTCATCCCAACACACATTGAGCAACCAGAGGCGACCCAATCCAGGCCAGCTGCCTTAAATATCTGGTCAAGCCCCTCCGCTTCAGCCTGAGCTTTGACCTTGGCCGAACCGGGAGAGACATGACCGGGTATTTTTGCCTTGCGGCCCCTGAGCACATGCGCCGCTTCGCGCAAATCTTCGATTCGCCCATTGGTGCAAGAGCCGATAAAGACCCGATCCACTGCTGTACCCTCAAGCTTATGACCAGCCTTGAGCCCCATATACTCGAGCGCATCACGAACAGCCTCGCGTTTGGCGGGCGTCACTTCATTCGCCGCCGGCACTGCGGCCGTTATGGGCAGCGCTTGCTCTGGACTGGTGCCCCAGGTCACTGTCGGCGCAATCTCAGAGGCATCCAACAACGCCTCACGGTCAAACTGAGCATCGTTATCACTGGAAAGCGCGCGCCAGTCCGCACAGGCTTGTTCCCATGCCCCAGCCTTCGGAGCAAAGGGGCGGTCTTTAATGTAAGCGAAGGTTGTCTCGTCTGGCGCTATGATCCCAAATCGTGCGCCGCCCTCAATCGACATGTTGCACAGGGTCATCCGGCCTTCCATGGACAGCCCTCTGATGACGGCGCCTGCGTATTCCACGGCATGGCCTTGCGCCCCATCGGTTCCCAGCTTGCCGATCCAGCCAAGGGCGATATCCTTAGCCGTGACGCCGAGACCCAAGGTGCCTTCGACTCTGATACGCATGGATTTTGGTTTGCGCTGCCATATGGTTTGCGTGGCCAGCACATGGGCCACTTCTGTTGCGCCAATGCCAAAGGCCAGCGCACCAAAGGCACCGTGGGTTGACGTATGGCTATCACCGCAATTGATGAGCAGACCGGGCAGTGTCAAACCCTCTTCGGGGCCCACCACATGGGCGATGCCCTGCCTTGGATCATCCAGATCATAGAGGTGGACGCCATGGTCATGGGCGTTTTGGCGCAATGTCTCGATCATGCCCATTATCTGTGGATCACTGGTCTGAGAACTGCGTCGCGTTGGCGCATAATGGTCAACGAAAGCAAAAGTCAGATCAGGCTCGCAAACAGATAGCCCCCGCTCTTTAAGTTTGCCAAAAGCATGATGCGACCCTTCATGAACCAGGTGGCGGTCGATCCAAAGCAGCGAAACACCGTCCTCACGCCGCAACACTTCATGCGCAGTCCAGAGCTTGTCCAACATGGTTTGAGCGATCGGCTTCATGTGCCGCCCTCATCCTTACCGATGGCAGGTTCCCAATGGCGCGCAGAGCCATGCCCAACACGCATGAGCGGCATTTCGAGCCGAAACATATCCGGCCGGTAGAGCCCTGCAAGGTACTCGACACCCTCCCCATGCACATCCCGCACAACCCGCCGCAATGACAGCAGCGCAGAGCCAACTTCAACGTCAAGAGCCTTGGCCACTTCAGGACCGGCCAAGGTTGCGCTTACGGATTGATGCGCCTCCTTTATCTGCACGCCGCTGCGCTCCAAAAGCTGAAAGAGCGGCGTTGTGGCCAGATCATTCTCGGAATAGTTTTGCGCAATCTGAGCCGGCACATAAGTCGTCAAATGAGAAAATGGAACATTACCCGCAAGCCGAACCCGCGTCGCAATTTGAACTTCAATATCTCGCTCAAACCCCATCGCAAGAGATACGAAATCAGGCGCGCCACCATAGGTAAATGACAACAACCGCGCGGTGGTCTTTTGGCCCATCTCAACCAGTTGCGGCATGAGTGTGTTAAAATTCATGGCAGCACGCTGGGCCACTGCTGGGCGCGCGCGAACCTTGGTTCCGCTTCCAGCCCGGCGCTCTATGAAGCCTCCCTGCGCCAGCGCGTCCAGCCCACGACGGACAGTGACTCGGCTGACACCGAAGGCCTCAGCCAGTTTCTGCTCACTGGGCAGCGTCTCACCATCTCGCAAATCACCGACTGTAATCTGATCCCGCACTGACAGGTAAACGCGGAGCGCCTTAGTCCCCTTTGGCAATATCTGAACAGATTCAGCCTGCATTCCTGATTCCTCATCCACACCCTGTTGAGGGTAAATATGTTCCCTACAAAAGCAAGTATTAGTATTCAGAATGTCCAAAAAAAAATTTTGGAAAGATACAATTTATGTATTACAGATAGTACAGGTTAAGCGAGGGAGACAGCGATGCCTGTGGTCGAATTGCACGTATTAGAAGGCTATAATTCATCAGAAAAACAACGCCTTGGCCAGGCTTTGACAGATGCTGTGCGATTCGTGGTCCCAGCCACCCCGGAGCTTGTCACGATCATGATCCACGATATGCCGACCGAAAATTACTATCGCGGTCGCATCCAGCGCAGACCGGCAGCGGCAAGGCCGGACCCAGAGCTCATCATCAAAGATTATCTCTCAGCGATGGAAGCGCGTGATCTGGCAAAGGCCAGCACATTGTTGGCTCAGGGCTTTACAATGTCTTTCCCCGGCACCGGGCCGATGACGACGCTTGACGAGCTGATACAATGGTCGAAGCCACGCTACAAATTCGTCACGAAAACATATGAAGGTTTTGATGCGCTTCAGAGCTCAGAGGATGCCTCCATCGTATATTGCCGCGGCACGCTGCAAGGCGAACGCCACGACGGCAGCTGCTTTGAAGCGATCCGCTTTATTGACCGCTTCGAAGTCATTGATGGAAAGATTACCAAGCAGGATGTTTGGAACGATATGGCCGAAGTGAGGGCAAATACATGAGTGAAATTGATCCAATAACCCTATCGGTGCTTGCGGGCAGGATGGAACAAATTGCAGATGAAATGGACGCAACCCTCTTTCGTGCAGCCTTTAACCCAATCATCGCCGAGGCGCATGATGCCAGCCACGGGCTATATCATGCGGTCTCTGGCGACACTTTGGTGCAAGGCAAATCGGGATTGCCAATATTCGTTGGTGTGATGTCTTTTGCGGTCAAAGCCGTAATCGAGAAAGCTGCCAAAGACGGCGATTTGCAAGATGGCGATATTTACATCTTCAATGATGCCCATATCGGCGGCACACATCTGTCAGATATGCGTTTGGTACGTCCATATTATCACGCTGGTAAGCTGTTTTGTTATCTTGCCTCGGTCGGCCATTGGCATGATGTAGGCGGTGCCGTTCCCGGCAATTACAACCCGGCCGCCACTGATGTTTTCCAAGAAGCCATTAACTTGCCACCGGTAAAATTTGCGCGGGCAGGCAAGGTGAACCAAGACATCATCGACATACTGATGCGCAACACCCGCCTGCCACAATCAGCCATGGGCGATCTCAACGGTCAGTTGGGCGCGCTCGATCTTGGTGTGAAGCGGATGGATGAGCTCCTAGATGAATATGGTGGTGAGACGATCACAGCCGCACTTGAGGCCTTGGGTCACCGCGCCGAGGCGCTCATGCGCTCAGAGCTGACGGAGCTGCCAGATGGTCGCTGGGAAGCAGAAGATTACTTGGATAACGACGGGATCAATGATGAGCCGCTAAAGATCAAAATCGCTCTTGAAATCAAAAATGACACAATGCTTCTTGATTTCACAGGCTCGGCTCCTCAATGCGCCGGTCCGGTAAACATTGCTCTGCCGACGGCCGTAGCAACAGCCTATGTGGCAATCAAACATATTTTTCCCACCTTGCCGGCGAATGCTGGGGTCATGCGCCCTATTGAGGTCGTCGTGCCCGAAGACAGCCTCCTGGCCGCTAAGTTTCCCGCACCAACGGGCGGATATACGGAAACGATCCTGCGCATGATCGACGTTGTTTTCTCTGCCTTTTCGCAGGCTGCCCCGGAGCGGGTGGTTGCAAATGCGTATGGAACAATCAATGCACTTTCCATTGCAGGTAAGCGCAAAAACGGCCAGCCATGGGTCATGTTTTCCTTCTACGGAGGCGGACACGGCGGCTCTATCGAGACAGATGGGCTAAACCATGGCAACGCGCCAATCTCCACCGCTACAATTCCGCCAATGGAAATTTTAGAAGCGGCCTATCCTGTGATGTTCCGCACATGGGCACTGCGCCCCGATAGCGCAGGAGCTGGGGCGCATCGCGGCGGCTTAGGCGCGATCTATGAAATTGAAGTTCTCGAAGAAAATGGCGCAGAAGCCTTTCTCTTCGGAGAGCGCGGCAGCTTCGCACCCAAGGGAATCGCAGGTGGCGGCGATGCTGCGCTCAATGTCTTTCAATACGAACAAGATGACGGATGGCACAGCCCCCCGCTGACATCAAAGATGCGCGGAATTAATCTAAAGGCGGGGCAAGCTGTACGCCTACAAACACCGGGAGGTGGCGGCTATGGCAAAGCAGATGAACGCAGCCATGCGGCCATCGCCCGCGATGTGGCGCGCGGATTGGTGGGCGACGTCGAGGCTGACGCCGTCTACGGAACAAATTGGCGGGAGGGCACCGCATGAGCAGCCTCATGATTGGTGTCGATGTTGGCGGCACATTTACGGATATTTTTGTTCTCAACGAAGCAGCCGGCACAGCCCGGGTTGCAAAAGTTCCCACCACGCGTCCTGACCAATCGGCGGGCTTCCTAGATGGGATTAAACAAGAGGTCAGCGATTTTTCCCAAATTTCTGTTGTTGTTCATGGAACAACCGCAGGCACCAATGCGCTATTAGAGCGCAAGGGTGCCAAGACCGGCGTCATCTGCACGCAAGGACTGCGAGATGTGCTAGAAATGCGCCGCCGTGATCGGCCTCGCACCTGGGGTCTTCGCGGGAATTTCGAGCCTGTGGTTGACCGCAGAAACCGCCTTGAGGTGCCTGAGCGCACGCTGGCAGATGGCACTGTGCGCACCCCCGTTGATCTTGAAGCGGTACGCAGCGCAGCGCAGGTCTTGCAAACCAACGGCTGTGAAAGCGTGGCAATCCTATTTGCCAATTCCTATGCCAATACGGCAAACGAAGAGGCAGCAGTCGCTTTGCTCCGCGAGATTTGGCACAATCAGCATGTCTCTGCGTCATCCGAAATTCTACCTGAAATACGCGAATTTGAACGCTTTTCTACTACGGCGCTGAATGCCTATCTTCAGCCAGAGGTTTCAGGTTACTTTGCCCGTTTGGAAAACGCGTTGAAAGCCGACGGCTTTGAGGGCGAGTTCATGATCGTTCAATCCAATGGCGGCGTGATGGCGGTTGATACGGCCTGCCGTCTGCCGGTACGCACAGCCCTGTCGGGGCCGGCTGCCGGGGTCATAGCCGCGGCCTATATTGCCCAATCGGCAGGCTTTGAAAACGTCATCACCGGCGATATGGGGGGCACAAGTTTTGACGTGTCGTTGATTTCACAGGGGCGCTCGATGCTCTCGCCCCAGACCTCAATTGATTTTGGAATGGTCGTGCGCAACCCGATGATTGAGATAACCACAATCGGCGCGGGCGGCGGATCTATCGCTTGGGTAGACAAGGGCGGCCTGCTCAATATCGGTCCTCAAAGCGCAGGAAGCAACCCGGGACCAGTGGCCTATGGCCTTGGCAATACAAGACCGACGGTGACAGACGCCAATGTCTTCTTGGGACGGATTGACCCTGACAACCCAATTGGTGGGGAACTTGAGCGCCTGGATATAGAGGCCGCGGGCCGCGCAATTGACGAACATGTTGGCAACCCATTGGGCCTCACAACAGTGGACGCCGCCGAAGCCATCTTGAAAGTTGCAAATAGCCGTATGGCTGGCGCTATTCGGCTCGTAAGCATCGAACGGGGATTTGACCCGAAAAATTTTGCCTTTATGCCTTTTGGTGGCGGCGGTGCATTGCACGCTGGCGCGATGCTGGCCGAAGTTGGTATCGCGCGTGCGATTGTCCCACGTTACCCGGGCGTGACCTCCGCTATGGGCTGCGTCATTGCCGATATGAGGCAAGATTTTGTGCAGACCATAAATTCGAGCGTTGATATGCTGGATGAGGCGGCATTGGCGGCCTTTATGTGCGCGCATATAGATCAAGGCCTGGCGTTGCTTGATGCCGCAAGAACAAATTTCGAAGCACGCGACCTTAGCTTTGAGCTCGATATGGCCTATGTTGGGCAAACTCATACTGTTTCGGTTCCACTCACTGTCAAAACAGACGGAAGCACTGTGACAGCCGTTACGCGTGCCGAAATCGAGACTGCGTTTGATGCCACATATAAGGCAACCTATGGCAGATTATTGCAAAACGGCGTGCGGCGCATTTTGAATCTGCGCAGCGCGGTGACGGGCAAACGCCCTAAGTTTGACCTAAGCACCCTTGCACCGCCCGAAGGCGGGCGAGCGGAAAAAGTTGGAATGCGCAAGGTGCACTTTGGCGACACATGGTATGACACGGCCATCTATGATCGGCTTGCCTTACCCTCGGGAACCAAAATAGTTGGTCCCGCCATTTTAACGCAACCAGACACAACAGTCTTGATCGAGCCCCACCTGCAAGGCCGGGTAGATCGGTTTGGTAATACCATCATTGAACCTCAGGAGGAATGAAATGAGTGATCTGAGTACCTGGAACCTGTCGCGCACAGCCTTGCTGACCATCGACTTGCAAAATGACTTCCTCCACCCCCAAGGCGCCTACGGGCGCGCCGGCCAGAGTTCTGCTAAGATCGCAGCCCTGCCAGATCGCATTGCTCCCTTGGCGCGCGCCCTACGATCTAAAGGGGGCCGCTATTTTTCGGCGCAGTTCACGCTTGTGCCTGACAAAGATGGAGAGCCGCTGATCGCCCCGCACCTCAAGGCGCTTCGCCCATTCCTTGACAAAGGAGATTTTGCGCCAGGCAGTTTCGGGCACAGGCTTATCGACAGGCTTCACCCTGCGGATTTCATCATTGAAAAAGTGGCTTATTCAGCATTTTTCCAAACGCGTCTCGAGTATCTGATGCGGGCCACAGGCATTGATCATCTGATTGTGGGCGGTATCGTCACCAATGGGGGCGTGGCCTCAACACTACGCGACGCGCACCTACGCAACATTGAAACACTCATGCTGACAGACGGCTGCGCAGCCTTCAAAACTGAGGTGCATGACGCAACACTCCTTTCGCTTGATACTGTCACAAAGCAAATGAGCTGCGCGGAAGCCTTGGCCCTGATCGAGGGAAGATCATGAGCCTTAAAACTCGCTTTCAGAATAAAAAAATCGTCGTTATGCCAGGCGTTTATGACGGGCTTACGGCCTCGCTTGCAGAGGTGGCGGGCTTTGAAGCGCTTTACTTAAGCGGGGCTGCTGTCGCCTATACCCGCCTAGGGCGACCTGATATTGGGCTGACAACTGCCTCCGAAATGGCGGACACAATGACGCTGATTGCCGATCGTACATCTCTACCTGTGATCATTGATGCTGATACAGGTTTTGGAAATGCGCTCAACGCACAACGCACAATGCGGCTTTATGAGCGCGCCGGCGCATCTGCTTTGCAAATAGAAGACCAAACCTTCCCAAAACGCTGCGGTCACCTGTCCGAAAAATCGCTGATCTCCACCGGCGAAATGGTTGGGAAAATTGCGGCCATGGCTGACGCCCGAACCTCTGACGAAACACTGATCATCGCGCGCACCGACGCCATTGCCGTGGAGGGCTTCGGCGCTGCCGAAGATCGTGCTGAGGCCTATCTTGAAGCCGGCGCGGATGTGTTGTTCATTGAAGCACCACAAGACCGGGCCCAATTGGAACAAATTGCAGCGCGCTTCTCCAAGCGCATCCCACTTTTGGCGAATATGGTTGAAGGGGGAGCGACCCCCATCACGAGCGCCGATGATCTGGAAGATCTTGGCTTCTCAATTGTAATTTTCCCCGGTGGCATCGTGCGCGCAATCGCACGCACGGCACAAGACTATTACCAAAGCCTCGCCAAACATGGCTCCAACAAGCCATTTGGAGAGCGGATGTTTGATTTCGATGGCCTCAACGCTGTGATTGGCACGGCTGATATGCTCAAAAAAGGTGCACATTATTATGGCTCCAACAGTTAAGGAGCCCCCCCAGAAATTCGACGTTATGGTCGAAACTCTGATTGTCGGAGCTGGTGCCTGTGGCCTGATTGCCGCACTGTCAGCAGCGGAGGCAGGACAAGAGGTTCTGGTGATTGAAGCGGATGCGATTCCATCTGGATCTACGGCGCTCTCTGCTGGATTGATCCCCGCAGCGGGGACAAAAATTCAACAGGCAGCAGGAGTAAAGGATAGCACCGCTCTGTTTGCAGCCGATATTCAAGCTAAGGCCCATCAAGAAAACAACCAAGAGCTGGTCGATCTTTTGGCGAAAAATGCAGCTGAGGTTATCGACTGGTTGACAGAAACGCAGGGTCTTGCGTTTTCGCTGGTCGACGATTTTGATTATCCTGGCCATTCAAGCCGCCGGATGCATGGCTTACCGACCCGAGCGGGCAGTGAGTTGATTGATGCTCTGCGAAGCGCAGCTGAACGGGCGGGTATCGACATTATTTGTGGGCGTCGCGCAGAAACGCTTTATTTGCATGGTGGCGTGGTTCATGGCGTCGCTGCCCTGCGCCCTGCTGGCGGCATAGAGACGATTGGCTGCGGCCGGCTGATCCTTGCCTGCAACGGCTTTGGCGGCAATCGCGCGCTGGTGTCAGAGCATATGCCTGAGATTGAAAATGGGATTTGGTTCGGTCACGACGGCAACCGAGGCGAAGCTGTACTTTGGGCTAGTCAGATCGGCGCGGCAACCGAACACCTAGGGGCCTTTCAGGGGCACGGAAATGTCGCCCATCCACATGGTATTCTCATCACATGGGCAACCATCACCGAGGGCGGCGTGCAAGTAAACGCAGCGGGTGAGCGGTTTTGGAACGAGGCCCAAGGCTATTCCGAAGCGGCGCGGGCAGTGCTATCACAAGCACAGGGTGTAGCCTATGCTATTTTCGATGGGCGTATCTCAGAAATTGCTGAGCAATTTGAGGACTTCAAACGCGCTAAATCCGTGGGGGCAATCAAGAGTTCAGGAACACTTGAAGAGCTTGCCGAAGATCTTGGTTTACCAGCAGACACCCTGTGTAAAACGATTGCTGATATCTCGCCAAACAGCACCGACCGTTTTGGCCGGACCTTCGGTGAAACAGCACTCAGCCCCCCCTTTTGCGGCGTGCGCGTCACTGGTGCACTTTTTCACACGCAAGGCGGGCTGAAGGTTGACACATCCGCACGCGTAATCTGTAAAAATGGCAGCATAATCTCAAATCTATACGCCGGTGGCGGCGCAGCCTGTGGTGTCTCGGGCAGCGGTGATAGCGGATATTTATCAGGGAATGGCCTGCTTTCTGCAGTCGTATTAGGCCGCATAGCTGGAAACGCCTCATAAAATTGAAGGTGATGCCGAGCAATTGAGAACTTGCGTCGGACCGCTGGTGCAGACTAAATCTATGCGGTGAATAATTAACGCCACTCAGCGAGAGCGACAGCGCGGTTAAGCTTGAAATTTTTTCGGCTGTAGAGATGGCGTTGGCGTTTGAAATAGTCGCGGGCAGAAGGGTGAACGGAGAGAAATTTCTGTAAGGTTCGCATGCGTCGTAAGCGCAGCATCGACCGGTCTCGTCGTCGAAAAGGCAGATATGAATTCTCGGCCCCTTTGTTCAGCCAGCGGCTGGCTTGCTGCTCGACAAATTGACCCGGTGCACGTTACTCAGTTTCTTTAAAAACACGTTTTTTGAGTGTGACAGATCGTAATAAATTACCAATCTTTGCTGCACCTGCAGTGTCGTCAACTTTACGAATGTTTCCCGCTCTTTAGCCATGCCGCATCGCAGCATATCAGTTAGTTGTATACTATTGCATCCATTTAAGTCATTATAATTACTTGATTTTTTATACTTACAAGTTGTATGTGCTCATTACCGGAGGCTTGGAGGACGTGCAGACGATGCTAATGACTGACTTCACACAATGGATCGGGCGGACACACCAAGATTACGCTGTATTCGGCGAAAGCGCGGCTGTGCGTCATGCGGCAACGATCGGATTTGACGCAGGTCAGGCAGGTGACGTCATGCCATTGTTGTCCCATTGGTGTGCTTTCACGCCGAATGTCGACACCACGGAGCTATCCACTGACGGTCACCCCAAACTCGGGAGCTTTTTGCCACCCGTTCATTTGGAACGACGGATGTGGGCGGGGGGGACGCTTACATTCCACGCGCCACTTCATATTGGTGCGCGCCTCACGCGGCGCTCTGAAATCAAGTCGATCACAGAAAAAGAAGGCGTAAATGGCCCGATGCTGTTTGTAAGTGTTGCCCATGCCATCTTTGAAGATGATTGGCTATGCGTCGAAGAAACTCAAGACATTGTTTATCTCAACATTCCGCAAGTTTTTGTGCCGCCAAAGTCAAAGCCGGTCCCGTCGAAACCGGATATGATAGAAGCATTCGCCGTTACGGAACCTCTCTTGTTCCGGTTTTCGGCAATCACATTCAACGCGCACCGCATCCACTACGATTTACCCTATGCCCAATGCGTTGAAAAGTATCCCGGCCTGGTCGTGCATGGGCCGTTGCAGGCGATGCTGCTGCTGCGGGCTGCGATGGGGCACAGCGGTCGTGACGTGCGTAAATTTCAGTTCCGGGGCATTCACCCGATGTTCCATTTTGACGACATGCACCTGTTTGGCGAGACGAAAGAAGATGGCATGAAACTTTGCACGGGATTGGTCGATGGCCACCAAGGGATGCAAGCAAACACAATCTGGGAGGAATAGTGCAATGGCTGGAGTTTTGAATGGAATGCGGGTTGTTGAAGGGTCCGCTTTTGTCGCTGTCCCACTTGCGGGCATGACGATTGCACAAATGGGCGCAGACGTCATCCGGTTTGACCGGCTCGGAGGGGGGCTTGATGCGACACGCTGGCCTGTTGCGGCCAATGGGCTAAGCCATTTTTGGGCGGGCATGAACAAAGGCAAGCGGTCAATCGCTGTCGACATGCGATCAGATCGCGGGCGAGAATTGGTGACGCAAATCATCACCGCCCCCGGCGAGGACGCGGGGATGTTCCTGACCAACCTCAAGGTTCGCGGATGGATGGACCATGAAACGTTGTCCAAACATCGCAAAGACCTGATCATGGTGGCGCTGAAAGGCGACCGTCATGGACGGCCCGCAGTCGACTACACCGTCAACCCTGCGCTTGGCTTTCCAGCCATTACGGGTCCCATCGGATCGGAGGAACCGGTCGCGCATGCGCTACCAGCATGGGATTGCATCGCCGGTCAGATGATGGTTTCTGCGCTTTTGGCAGCCGAGCGGCATCGGTTGCGGACAGGTGACGGCCAAGATGTTGAGTTTTCACTCAAAGACGTGGCCGCAGCCATGCTCGGTAATTTGGGTATTATTGGTGATACCGCGACAGGTGGCGCAAAACGGCAAAAGTCCGGCAACGCGCTATACGGTGCATACGGCCAAGATTTCATCTCTGCTGACGGCGAACGTGTGATGCTTATCGGCCTGACACAGCGTCAGTGGCAGGGCATTGTGAAGGTCACAGGTACGGGTGCGCAAATGGACCAACTTGCCGCGCGCCTTGGTGCAAATTTTGCAGACGAAGGACAGCGGTATACTCATCGCGATGCAATTACAGAAGTTCTGAAACCGTGGTTTGCCCAACGGGTCAGCGCAGAGATTGGCACCTTGTTTGATGATAACAGCCTGACATGGTCTATGTTTCGCGATTTTGAATCGGCGCTTGCACATGATCCTGACCTATCGATCGACAATCCTATTTTTGCGGATATTGAAACGCCCGGCCTTGGCAAGTTTCTTGTGCCCGGCTCTCCTTTGAATTTCTCGCAGTTTGAAAGGGAAGAACCTGTACCCGCCCCCAAACTTGGGATGCATACGGAAGAGATACTGGGCGATGTCGTGGGCCTGCCAGATGTTGAGATCGCGCAATTGTTTGATACAGGCACGGTCCAAAGCCCGCATTACGCTAAAGTTTGGCCTGCCGCGTAAGTGGCGGTGAATTTCTCATCCGCGGTCGCGCCCCTATTGTCTGCTCCCCGCCGCACATCCTTTGACACAGCAATCTTCGGTTTCAATGGCACAGATTGCTCTGGAACCATTGGTAGTGCTGAACCGACCCGTTGCCGCGTCCTATTACGAGGGGCTTTTCCAACCAAATGCCCACCAAGCACCTGTCGCGGCCCATGTAAATTCGACCGAAATGGTCCGAAGCATCGTGGCTTCGGGTCGGGACTGCG
>NYTV01000117.1 GCA_002683685.1 Paracoccaceae bacterium | reverse complement strand
GGGCCTGCGATGTTTTATCTTTGGCAAGCTTTGGCGCAGCATGTGACGCATCGCGGCGTGGAGATCCTCTTCCGCACAGCCAGTTTTGCCGGTACAGATGTCTGTGCGCTCACTGCGCCATTGTCCTTGCTGCGCCGGGAGCATCTGGCGCAGGTGCAATTGCGCCCCAAAGCGATCGGAGCGGGCGCTGTGCCGCTCGGAGCCGCAGGGGAGTTTGAGATTGATAGATTAGCGGCTCTGCGTACGATGCCAGCTTTAATTAAAGCCTATTTGCGCTTGGGCGGCTGTGTTGGTGAGGGCGCCTATGTGGATGCAGCGTTTAATACGGTGGATGTGTGCATGGTGTTGGATGTTCTGGCGATGAACCCCCGGCAAAAAGCGATCTATCTGAAAGGCTCCGAGCAATGAAGTCTCCGACGTGGATGTCTGAAACAGAACCTGATCCTGTGCCCATTACTGCGATGGGCTGGGTGCGGGTGGCCTGGCGCGGCATATTGATGGGCGGATATACATTTGGTGGCTTGGCCATTTTGTTGCTGGTGCGTTTGGTGGAAAAGCCAATTTATGGCATGGCTCGGCCCTGGACTCCAAAGATCACGCAATCGGTGTGCCGTTTTGCATTTTGGGTGTTGGGCATGCGCCTTGAGGTGATCGGCACGCCGATGCGGGGCTGCGGGGTTGCGGTGGCCAATCACACAAGCTGGCTGGATATTTTTGCGCTAAACGCCTTTGATGACATTTATTTTGTGGCCAAGTCAGAGGTTGCGAATTGGCCTATGATCGGCTGGTTGGCGCGGGCCACTGGTACGCAATTCATCACCCGCGATCGCAAGCAAGCGCAGCTTCATTTGCAGCTGTTGCAACATCGTTTGCGCCACGGTCATCGGTTGCTGTTTTTCCCCGAAGGGACGTCAACAGACGGGCGGCGGGTATTGCCGTTTAAACCCACGCTGTTCCAGTCCTTTTTGGCACCAGATTTGCCGGATGATTTGTGCATCCAGGCGATTACGCTGGCCTTCAATGCGCCCGAGGGGGAGGATCCGCGCTTCTATGGCTGGTGGGGCGATAGTGACCTAGCGCAGCATTTGCTGCAATCTTTGGCCTATCGGCGGCATGGCTCTGTGCAGGTGATCTACCATGAACCGGTTACAGCCAGCGACTTTGCCGACCGCAAGTCCTTAGCGCGATCTTTACAAGCGCAGGTCGCCGCGGCGCTGCCTTGGGCGGATACGGCCTCGTAAGGGCGCGGCCTCAATCCAGCCTAGCCATTTCTGGCGGCGGCGAGCACTTGCAGCTGCACCAAAGGATCATCCTGTGCCCAAATCTCAGCGCCAATGGCAAAGAAATCCACTTTATCGGAGAGGCTGCGAATTGACTCCACCGTCAGACCACCTTCTGCGACGACAGGCACTTCAATCATTTCGCTCCACCAGGTCAGCAATTCTGGATCCACCTGCGCCCCATCGCCCAGAGCAGATGCCGCTACGGGGCCAAAGCTGATGTAATCAGCGCCGGCTTCTCCGGCGGTTAGCCCGTCGTGGCGGGAGGTGTTGCAATACGCGCCCAGGATCGCGTCTTCACCGAGATCCTTGCGCAATTGCCTTATATTACGTCCGCCATCCATCAGATGTACCCCGTCCAAACCCAAACGCTCCACCAGCAACGCATGTCGTTCAATCACCAGCATGATATCGCGCGCATGGGCAATATCGCGCAAAGCATCTGCGGTGCGGGCAATGTGATCTTCATCACCGCTGGCCAGACCCAAACGCAGGCAGGCGACCTCGACCGTATCCAAGACGCGCGCCAGCTGTGCGGGATAGTAATCCAAGTCAATCACACTGGGAGTGACAAGGTAGATCTGCGGCAAATCTTCAGTGCTCATCGCATGGGCTCCAAATTGGATGGTCGTTGCACGCGATATAGCGTGACAAATTGGCTTTGACCACCGCTTGTCGCGCGCCTCTGTGAACGCTAAGAGACCCTATGACACGTCATTCTCTGCAACAACCCGCAATCATCCTCATCCGCCCGCAAATGGGCGAAAACATTGGCGCAGCCGCTCGGGCGATGTGGAATTTTGGACTTGATCACATGCGTATCGTCGACCCGCGTGACGGCTGGCCGAGCCAAAAGGCCGTGGCGATGGCCAGTGGTGCTGGGCGTTTGCTCGATGAAGCGCGATTGTTTGATACAACTGCAGAGGCATTGGCCGATACAACCTTCGTGATGGCCACCACGGCGCGAGCGCGAGATTTGACCAAGCCTGTGTATAGTCCGGAGTTTGCGATGGCTGAAGCGGCCCGGCGGATTAATGCTGGGCAGAAGGTGGCCGTGATGTTTGGCCCCGAACGCGCGGGTCTTGAGAATGACGATATTATTCGCACCAATGCCATTATTTCGGTTCCCGTGAACCCTGACTTCCCGTCGCTCAATCTGGCCCAATGTGTATTGCTCCTCAGCTATGAATGGCAAAGGCAAGTGGGAGAGATTGGGCAGCCTGCGGTTGAGGTGACGAAATCAGAATGGGCCAGCGGGCTCGAAGTTGAGAAACTGGCCGAACATTTTGAACAAAGACTTGATACAGCGGGATTTTTCTTTCCAGAAACTAAGGCGGCCAGCATGAAGGTGAATCTGCGCAACCTGTGGTCGCGCATGCCGCTCACCAAGGCTGATGTGCAAATGCTACATGGCACCATGCGCCAAATGGTTCGTTGGAAAGAGCGTGGTTGAATGCGGATTTTTCAGCCCTAAATGACCATCAAACGAAAGGCTTAATTATGGCGAGTGAGCGAAATATCTTTGAAGAGGTTGGCAGCGATACCAAGATCACAAAAGCCAGTGCGGGCGCCATCGGACGCGCCGGGAGTGGAGATCGGCGTTCGGTACGTCTTTGGCTCTGGAGCTTGGTCGGTTTGATTGTCACTATGATCACCGTCGGCGGATTAACCCGCCTGACGGACAGTGGCCTGTCTATCACTGAATGGGATCCCGTTATGGGTGCCATCCCGCCTTTAAATGCCGCGGCTTGGCAGGCCGCCTTTGCCGCTTATCAAACCACCGCTGAATTTGCTGTGCAAAATTCTGCGATGAGCTTGGCTGAGTTCGAGGTCATTTTTTGGTGGGAATGGGGTCACCGGCAGCTTGGGCGTTTTATCGGTCTGACCTGGGCGCTTGGGTTCGCACTGTTGTTTTTCACTGGCAAATTGCCAAAGGCCCGGCGCCTGTCGCTGTTTGCAATTGGACCTTTCATAGCTCTGCAAGGGTTTATCGGGTGGCTGATGGTCCATTCTGGTCTTGATGGTGTGCGGCTTGATGTTGCGTCCTATTGGCTCATGGCGCATCTCGGGGCTGCTTTCGCGTTGCTGGGTTATATTTTCTGGAGCGTGCAAATATTTGCCCGCTCTGAGGCGGAGTTGCTTCAAGCGCGCCGCGCGCGGGAGCGCAAGCTCTTTGGCATGTCCACAGGATTGATGCATTTCGTAGCGCTGCAAGTGCTGCTCGGCGCTTTGGTCGCTGGCATTGATGCCGGGCGCAATTATACCGATTGGCCCTTAATGGCCGGTGGTTTTCTGCCACCAGATATGTTCAGCCTGTCTCCTTGGTGGCGGAATTTCTTTGAGGACGATGGTCTGGTGCAGTTCATTCACCGGATGAGTGCTTATCTCTTGTTTGCCTTTGCTATCGTTGTGGCTTTGCGGGCCAAAGCCTCAGCCCACAAGGTAACGCGCGCCGCCTTTGGCACGGTGGGTCTCTTATTGACGGTTCAGATGATCTTAGGTGTCGTGACGGTGATGCATTCATCGCCTTGGAACTTGGCTATTTTGCATCAGTTTACCGCTGTGCTTTTGTGGCTTGCGGTGCTTCGAGGGCGATTTTTGGCCGGCTATCCGATTGTCACTTCAGTACGGGGGATCGCATGACAGCTTTAACGGAACTTCTCCACTTTGATCGCCAAACTCAGGCCTTGAGTCAGGTGTCAGGCCGTTTGGGTTGGGACCAAGAAACCATGATGCCCAGCGGGTCATCTGCGCAACGCGGCGAAGAAATGGCCGCGCTGGAAGGGGTGCTGCATGCGCGCCGTTCAGATCCGCGGGTTGGCGAATGGTTGGCAGCTTGTGACGGTCAGGTTGGTGATCTGGTGAGGCAGGCACAGCTGCGCGAGATTAAAACCTCCTATCAGCGCGCGGTGAAAGTGCCCGGTGACTTGGCAGAGGCCATAGCCAGTACAACCTCCATGGCGCAGGGCAAATGGGCGGCCGCACGCGCGGCGGATGATTTTGCAGCTTTTGCACCTGTTTTGCAGGAGGTTTTGGCGCTCAAACGCGAAGAGGGGCAGGCGCTGGCCGCAGGCGGGGATGTCTATGATGCCATGTTGGCCGATTATGAGCCGGGCACGACAGCCTCCGATCTTGATCGCCTGTTTGGAGCGCTGCGCCCTGGATTGGTCGCTCTGCGTGGTGAAATTTTAGAGAAACCTCCAACGAAAACTCTGCAAGGCTTTTTTGATGAGGCGGTGCAATTGCAAGTCGCCAGTGAATTGGCCGAGTTTTTTGGGTATGATTTGAATTATGGGCGGATTGATAAGGCGGTGCACCCCTTCTCCTCTGGGTCAGGGCAGGATGTGCGTATAACCACGCGTACGGACCCGCATGATCCGTTCAACTGTTTTTATTCTACGATCCATGAGGTCGGACATGGCTGTTATGAACAAAATGTTGATCCGGACTATAGGCTCACGCCCATAGGGCAGGGCGCATCCATGGGTGTCCATGAAAGCCAATCGCGGATCTATGAAAACCAATTGGGACGCAGCCGCGGCTTTACGGAGTTTCTCTTCGGAAAAATGCGCGCGGGCTTTGGTGACTTTGGCATTGATACGGCTGATGAATTTTACAAAGCCGTGAATTGCGTGCGCAACGGCTTTATCCGCACGGAGGCGGATGAGGTTCAATATAATTTGCATGTATTGCTGCGCTTTGATCTCGAGCGCGCGATGATTTCGGGTGATTTGCATGTGCAAGATTTGCAGAGCGCTTGGAATGAGCGCTTTGCGGCCGATTTTGGCTATGAAGTGCCGCGTGCGTCGCAGGGGTGCTTGCAAGATGTCCATTGGTCGGTCGGTCTGTTTGGATATTTTCCGACCTATGCGCTTGGCAACGTCTATGCAGGCAGCCTTTTTTTGCGGATGACTGAGCTTAATCCTGATTTGGACGATCAGCTCCGGGCTGGAGATTTGACTGCGGCGACTGGTTGGCTGAAAGAGAATTTGCAGCGTCATGGCGCATTGAACTTGCCACGCGAGACCATCGCGCAGGCCTGTGGCATGGCACCAAGTGAAGCACCTTTACTGGCTTATTTGCGGGATAAATTTTCAGATATTTACGACCTTAGCTTGTAGTAGGCCTAATAAAAAGCACGGTCTCTCACCCAAGAGACCGTGCTTTATCCAATGCAAAGGCAGCTCACACATGCCGCCGCCGGTGCATCCCCTCACTCTTACTATGCTTTGAGATCCCTCCAAGAAACACAATCGCCGCAGCTACACATAACTTTATACCATATAATCAATCAGCTACGTCGAAAAGCCGAATTGGGGCACTTTCATGCCACAACGAACTCGTTACTTGCGCCTCTGTCCAAAATACTTATCAGACCTGAGACACGAAACATTTGTTAACACAGTGTTAACACAATCAGAGGGAGAGGGCGAATCCGAGTGGGGCTTTGTGGATGCCTTGCCGTATAGGTACATATACACCTATGTATATAAACAGTTTTGAATATATAAATTTTGTTTAATAACACTGTGACCGCACAGAATTGCCTGCACGGTCACATATCTGGTTTAAGCGTCGTTCTCGGGTGCGTTTTCCTCTGGCACGTCTTCGCCATCGCCTTGATCCGGGATATAGGCGACACTGACCACTTGCTCATCACCGCTTGTGTTGAACACCCGCACACCGCCTGCATTGCGAGAGCGGAAGGAAATGCCGTCAATGGGGCAGCGGATTGATTGACCTGTGCTCGTGACGAGCATGATTTGATCCACAAGCTCAACTGGGAAGCTGGCGACCACTGGTCCGCCCCGCATCGCCTTATCCATAGCTGCCACGCCCATCCCGCCGCGTCCGCGCACTGGATAATCATGGCTGGACGAAAGTTTGCCAGAGCCACCGCGGGTTATGGTCAGGATCAGATTTTCAACCGCTGCCATTTCCTCGTAGCGCTCTTGCGAGAAGTTCGGGTCTGCTGGAGCATCCTCCTCACCAGCGTCCTCATCTGTCAGCCCCGCAATAGCGCGACGCATCTTCAGATAAGCGGCGCGCTCTTCGGGCGTGGCTTCAAAATGGCGAATAACTGACATGGAAACAACCATATCATCACCATTAAGACGAATGCCGCGCACACCCGTGGAGGCACGAGAGTTCATCACCCGCAGATCGGTAGAGGCAAAGCGAATGGCTCTGCCACTATCGGTAGTGAGCATGACATCATCATCTTCGCTACAGATCCGCGCATTGACCAATTCTACACGGTCAGGCAGCTTCATGGCGATTTTGCCATTTGAACGCACATTGGTGAAATCGGACAGGCGGTTGCGACGCACATCTCCCTGGGTCGTTGCAAAGACGATTTGCAAATCGCCCCATTCCGCTTCCTCACGGTCAACGGGCATGATCGCCGCCACAGAGACGCCAGCCGGAATGGGCAAGATGTTTACAATCGCCTTGCCCTTGGCTGTGCGCCCCCCAAGCGGTAGGCGCCAGGTCTTCATCTTATAGGCCATTCCATCCGTGGTGAAAAACAACAGCTGGGTATGGGTATTGGCGACAAAAAGCGTGGTGACCACGTCTTCATCTTTGGTCGACATGCCCTGTAGCCCCTTGCCGCCGCGCTTTTGCGCGCGAAAATCGGCCAATGCGGTGCGTTTGATATAGCCACCTGCGGTGACTGTGACGACCATCTCCTCGCGCTCAATCAAATCTTCGTCCATCATATCACCGGACCATTCAATGATCTCAGTGCGGCGCGGAACGGCGAAGTTTTCTTTAACCTCGCGCAGCTCATCGGAAATGATCCCCATAATCCGCTCGCGAGACGATAAAATTTCAAGATATTCTTTAATCTTCGCGGCCAGAACCGCCAGCTCATCGGTGACCTCTTTGACACCGATTTGTGTCAATCTCTGCAGGCGCAGCTCCAAAATAGCCCGCGCTTGCGTCTCTGACAGATTGTAAGTGCCATCGTCGTTCATCGTATGGGTTGGATCGTCGATCAGGCGGATGTAATCGGAAATATCCGCTGCCGGCCAGCGGCGCTCCATGAGCTTGAGACGTGCCTCAGATGCATCGCTTGAGGCACGGATTGTGGCAACAATCTCATCAACATTGCTGACCGCTACGGCAAGCCCGCATAGCACATGGCTCCTTTCGCGCGCCTTGCGCAGTTCAAAGGCCGTCCGGCGCGCCACAACTTCCTCGCGAAAATCGATAAAGCAGGTCAAAAAGCGCCGCAGGGTAAGCTGTTCGGGGCGTCCACCATTCAGAGCCAGCATATTACAGCCAAAGGAGGTCTGCATCGGCGTGTAGCGGAATAATTGGTTCAAAACTACTTCCGCCGTGGCATCGCGTTTTAGCTCGACAACCACGCGCACGCCATTGCGATCAGATTCATCTTGTACATGCGCGACCCCTTCAATGCGCTTTTCACGCACTTCAGCGGCAATTTTCTCAATCATTGCGGCTTTGTTGACCTGATAGGGGATCTCCTCAATGATGATGGCCCAGCGATCTTTGCGCAGCTCTTCAAAGCGGGTTTTGGCGCGGTTTACCACGCTGCCGCGGCCCTCGAGATAGGCTTTGCGGGCACCTGAGCGGCCCAGCATCACGCCGCCGGTGGGAAAATCCGGACCGGGGATATACTCAATCAACTGTTCGGAGGTCAGATCAGGATCTTCGATCAAGGCCAAGGTCGCGTCAACCACCTCGCCGAGATTGTGGGGCGGGATATTGGTAGCCATGCCCACGGCAATACCGCCAGCTCCATTGACCAGCATATTGGGATAGCGGGCCGGCAGAACGGTAGGCTCCGTATCCTTGCCGTCATAATTGAGCTGAAAATCAACTGTATCTTTGTCGATATCGGCCAAAAGCGCTTGTGCCGATTTTTCCATCCGAACTTCGGTGTAGCGGTAGGCTGCGGCCTTATCGCCATCCATTGAGCCAAAGTTGCCTTGACCGTCCAACAGCACCAAAGACATTGAGAAGTCCTGTGCCATGCGCACCAAAGCGTCATAGATCGCACCATCCCCATGCGGGTGATATTTGCCCATAGCTTCCGCCACCGGCCGGGAGGATTTTCGGTAGGGCTTGTCATGGGTGTTATTGGTCTCATGCATGGCGTAGAGAATCCGGCGGTGCACGGGCTTGAGCCCATCGCGCAGATCCGGGATTGCACGGCTGACAATCACGCTCATGGCATAATCAAGATAGGAGGTTTTCATCTCCTGCGTAATGCTGATCGCTGGGCCGTCATAGGAGGAGGGGGTCGGAGCTGGTGTTTCAGTGCTCTCGGGGGGGAGTGTTTCATCTGTCATTTTGGCCGCCTGTCTGGGATAGTCCCATATTTAGTTATCTAACACATTACTGCCCAAACATATGCGATGCAAACGCTTAGCGTCTCTGCGGCTGGCCGAATAAGACATTGTGATGAAGTTATTGCGCGCGCATCGGATTTGCGCCCAATTTAGGCTCAAAAACCCCTAAAAATTGCTGCGGCTCTGGGTGATTTGAGAATCGGCTGGTGCGGAAATCTCTGCTTTATTGCCGCCTCAACGCTATGATCCAGATTGCGCATAGCAGAGCCGAGAAGACCGCATTCCAAGCGGGCATAGACAGGCCCGCAAAGCTCCAGGAAATCTCGTCGCACATGACAAGCTTTTCGAGGGTATCGGTTGCCAGGAGATCCTGTCCTGACAGCCTGCTTAACCCGGCGCCATCACCGCTGCAGGAACTGGGGCCGTCCCACCATTTTTGCTCAACCCCGGCGTGAAAAGCACCGATGCCGGCGGTCGTCAGTGCCGCAGCTGCGCCCAGCCCGGTCAGAAGACGGTTTGGCCAGAGCCAAAGCACCCCACCGATCGTCACGGCCAGCGCATGGGGATATCTTTGCCAAAAACACATCTGGCATGGCGCATAGCCGAGGGCCTGAAACAGGTAAGCACCCGCCAGAAGCACGCCCGAGCCTGCGGCAGCAAGATATGCCAGGTGGCGGGATGATGGTGACAACATAGCGCGGCCTCGTTTAAAGGTATCTGACTGCAAAAAAGCCTGCGCCCAATATGAGGATAAAAGCGGTAAAGACCAAGCCCAAATGCTTTTCGATAAAGCTGCGGATTGCTGGGCCGAAGTAATACAGCAGCAAGGCGACCGCAAAAAACCGAATGGCCCGGGCGACCAAGGCGCTGAGCACAAAGGGAACCAAGGCCATTCCGGTCCAGCCTGACATGATGGTGATGACTTTGAACGGGAAGGGCGTGACCCCGGCGATCAACACGGCCCAGGGTCCGTAGGCATTATATTTTTCGTTGAAGGCCAAGATGCTGCCTTCCTTGCCCAATGAGGCTAAGATGGGCTGGCCGATGCTATCAAAGGCGAAAGCCCCAAGGGCATAGCCAAACAGCCCGCCCGCCACAGAGGCCACAACTGCCACCAAAGCAATACGAAACGCCTGGCTCCGCACCGCGAGGATCATCGGGATGAGCATGATATCCGGCGGAATTGGGAAAAATGAGCTTTCGATAAAGGCAACAAAAGCCAAAGCCCAAAGCGCCCGAGGATGCTCAGCCAGCGATAAGGTCCAAGTGTAAAGGCGGTGTATCATGTGGCCCCAAAGGTTATGTCCGAGTTCTTGCCATGGATGGGCCGGGATGGGTAGGGGATTTTCACGCCCCCGCCGCTAAGGCAGCTTTATGCCGGCCCGCCGTGTTATCGGTCTGAGATTTTGGCGCAATGATGACCACGAGACAAACGGTTTACTGGGCATTGGTTCCGGGTCTGACAAGAAAACCACCTTTCTTCGAGGTTTTGCCGGGTCAATGAGACATGCGCTCATGCACAGCGGCCATGCCTCTTTCAGACATGTCGCTGACTTCGGCGGCATGGGTTTGCAAGAGCTTTACGACCCCGGGATTGCTGGAGGTTTGGATGACGGTCACGCCGGTGTCGGTGACTTCGATCTCGGTTTCAATCTCGTCATGGAGGTCAAAAAGCGCATCTAAGGTGGGCGATTGGATGATCACCTCCGGGTTCCTGCCCTCCGCAAGCCGGGTCACCATCATTGATACATGCGACACAATCGCCGCGCGCACCTCAGGGTTTTCTTAGACGGTCATCGTTGAGATACCATTGGCGAGATTGGTGACGCGGCGGTCGATGTCCATATGCTGTTGAAAAATACGTCGCAGATCGGCGACTTCGGTTTCGGTCGTGTCCTTACCCTGCAGGCCTGGCATGGTGCTCTCATCATGCATATGCCCGTGCATCATACCTTGGGAGGCCGCGCCAGATGTGCCGTGATGCCTTGCGTGCATTGTGGCGTAGGCAGTCGATTGCGCGCTGTGGTTCAGGTAGATAAACACCGCTCCGCCGCCCAAACGAAGGCCAATGCTCCCACGATCACGGTTTGTCGCATTCTAAAATCTCCTTTAAACCGATGCTCAATTGCCTGAAAATCACGTCCCTTGCACATATAAACGCGTCGCCTGCCAAAGATATTCCGATACGATCTAGAATGGACCAGCTCATATCGACCGTCTGCTGACTTTTCATGATCCCCCGGTTAATGCGCGCTGTTCTGCTTCAGCCATTCGGTCACAGGGCCGCGCACGGATTGGGTGCCAGCCGCCCGGGCCACATCAATGACAGCCTTCAATTCTTTTAGATTAATACGTCTAATCAAATGTTTGACAGGGGCCACAGAGGCCGGGCGCATGGAGAGGGTGCCAATGCCCAGAGCTGCAAAACAAGCCGCTTCCAGCGGTCTGCCCGCATCCTCGCCACAAAACGACAGATGCGTCTGACTGGCGCGCGCGCGGGTGACGATCTGCTCTAAGAAGTTCAGAAAGCTGGTGTTGAGCGTGTCGTAGCGCCGGCGCACCCGCTCATTCTCGCGATCTGCAGCGAAGAAAAATTGTTTCAGGTCATTGCCGCCAATAGACAGAAAATCGACCTCTTTGAAGAATTGATCGGGAGCAAATGCCAAAGAGGGGGTCTCAAGCATAGCGCCAACTTGAATATGCTTTGGCAGGGTGTGGCCAAGTTTGGTCTCGCGCGCCTTTGCTCGGTCCAGCTCCGCCAAGGCGCCGTGAAATTCATCAAGTTGAGCGATAAAGGGGAACATGACCGACAGGTCGCGCCCGGCCGTGGCTCGCAGCAGTGCTTGCAATTGCATCCGCAGGATTCCGGGCTTGTCCAGCCCGACCCGAATGGCCCGCCAGCCCATGGCCGGGTTTGGCTCATCTTGCGGCACCATATAGGGCAGCACCTTGTCAGAGCCGATATCCAGCGTGCGAAACACCACCTTGCGCCCTTCGGCGGCATCCATGACCCGCGAATATTGCGAGACCAGCTCGGCGCGTTTGGGCATCTGGTTTTGTGCCAAAAATTGCAATTCCGTGCGAAACAGACCCACCCCCTCAGCGCCAGAACTTGGTAGAGATGGCAGATCCGCCATGAGGCCGGCATTCATGAGCAAGTGCACGACGGTGCCGCATTTCGCCTCAGCGGGCTTGTCGCGCAGCTCAACATAGCGATCCGCCTGCTGACGCATCATCGCGATTTTATCGCGCATCGCCTTTTGTACGCCTTCATCTGGGCGCAGGTGCACATAGCCCTGGTCACCATCAAGCATGATTGCGTCACCGTTGAGCGCCTCACTCACAATGCCTTTGGCACGAATGAGCAGCGGAATGGCAAGCGCTCTGGCCACAATAGCCGCATGGGAGCCGACAGATCCCTCTTCCAGCACAATCCCGCGCAAGCTGCGGCCATAGTCGAGCAATTCGCCGGGTCCGATATTGCGGGCGACGAGAATCGGGTTGGGTGGCACCTCGGCACCTGTGTCGCTGCCTTGCCCCGTTAAGAGCCGCAATAGACGATTGGAAAGGTCGTCCAAGTCATGCAGGCGCTCGCGCAGATAGCTATCTTTGGACTGCCCCATTCGGCTGCGGGCGGCGGATTGTTCTTTTTCAACAGCGGCCTCTGCGGAAAGGCCGCGCTGGATGTCCTCTTCCATACGCCGCCGCCACCCTTTGGAATTGGCAAAGAGACGGTAGGCTTCGAGGACTTCCAATTGCTCGGCATCACCGCTGCGCGCATTTGTGAGCATTTGGTCAACGGAAATGCGCAGGCGATCAAGCGCTTCCTCAAGCCGCTGCGTTTCAACCTCGGGATCATCGGCAATGGGATTGGTCACAACGACCCTCGGTTCATGCAGATAGACCAGACCTTCAGCCACGCCATCCTGTGCGCTTTTGGCATGAAACATCACAGGTTTCTGGTGACGGGCAGAGAGCGCATCGCCATCGCCGACAAAGGCGCCCAATTCGGTCATCTCCGCCAGGACCATCGCCACAACTTCAAGCGCGTAAATTTCATCTGCGGAAAATTCGCGTGCCTCTTTGGATTGTACGACCAAGACCCCAAGCGAGTCGCCGAGGCGCTGGATTGGAACGCCGAGAAATGATGAATAGATTTCCTCACCCGTTTCCGCCATGAAGCGAAAGCCTTTGGCCGAGGGGGCGTTGGCGGTGTTAATGACCTGATTGTAACGGGCCACACGACCCACCAGCCCTTCGCCTATACGCATGCGTGTCTGGTGAACCGCAGCGGCGTTCAAGCCTTCTGTGGCGCAAAGCTCTAATGTGTCTTGATCGCGAAACAGATAGATTGAGCAAACCTGTGAGCGCATCGAGCTGGCGGTCAGCTGCACAATCTTATCGAGCCGCGCTTGACCGGCCGAATCTTCTGCCATGGCGTCGCGCAGGGCGCCAAGAAGTTTGCGACTTTCACTCTCTGAGGTTTGGACCATTTACACTGGTGCCCCTAGGCTGCTTTTTCCAATTCAAAAGCATCATGCAGGGTCTGAACGGCCAATTCCATATATTTCCGCTCAATAAGGACAGAAATTTTTATCTCGGAGGTTGTGATAACCTTAATATTGATCCCCTCACGGTGGAGCGCGCGGAACATTTGTGCGGCCACACCCGCATGGCTGCGCATGCCGATGCCCACAACGGAGACCTTTGCCACAGCTTCATCTGCCACCAAGTCATGATAGTTGATGTTGCCCTCATCCTTGGCGGATTGCATTGCTTTTTCTGCGCGCAAGACCTGATCGGTTGGGCAGGAGAAGGTCATATCAGTGCGGCCATCTTCGGAGATGTTCTGAACGATCATGTCGACATTTACCCCGGCCTCTGACAGCGGGCCAAAAATGGCGGCGGCGATTCCCGGGCGGTCAGCAACGGAGATAAGGGTCATTTTTGCTTCATCCCGGCTATAAGCAACGCCGGCTACGACATTTGATTCCATGATTTCCTCCTCGGCACAGACCAATGTGCCTGCTGTATCTGATGGGTCTTCGAATGAGCTAAGCACCCTGAGGCGCACATTGAACCGCATGGCCAATTCGACAGAGCGGGTTTGCAGAACTTTTGCGCCCAAAGAGGCCAGCTCGAGCATCTCTTCAAAAGCGATTTTGTCGAGTTTGCGTGCCTTGCTCGATATGCGCGGGTCGGTGGTATAGACCCCATCGACATCGGTATAAATATCACAGCGCTTCGCATCGAAGGCCGCGGCAAAGGCCACAGCGGTGGTGTCAGACCCGCCGCGCCCAAGGGTTGTGATCCGGCCCTCTGGGCTGACGCCCTGGAACCCTGCGACCACAGCCACGCGCATGCCTTCGGCGAATTTTTCATCCAAATTTTTCGACGGAATGGCTTCAATGCGGGCATTGGCATGTGCGCCTGTGGTTTGCACTGGCACTTGCCAGCCTTGCCAACTGCGGGCCGGAATGTCCATTTCTTGCAAGGTCAGAGCCATTAGGCCCGCGGTCACATTCTCACCAGATGAGACCACAGCATCATATTCTCTTGCGTCGTAGAGCGCCGAGGTGTCATTGACCCACCCCACCAGCTCATTGGTTTTTCCGGACATGGCTGAGACGATCACAATCACATCATAGCCCTTGGCAACTTCCATGCGAACACGCTCGGCCGCATTGCGAATACGATCCAGATTGGCCACTGATGTGCCGCCAAATTTCATTACCAAACGAGGCATGTGTCATCCACCATTGTGAAGGTTCGGCGGCGTGTTAGGCTGTTGAGCGCCTAAGGGCAAGGGCCGCCGGGCAGTTTCTCGCTCTAATTCGTTTGACGCTTTGGCACAAAGGGCAGCGGTGCGACGGGGATTCCCTCATCGATCAGAGCCTTGGCCTCCTCGGCCTTGGCCTCTCCGTAGATGGCGCGGTTGGGGCTCTCGCCGCTGTGCATGGCGCGGGCCTCATGCGCGAAATTCATGCCGACATAATCGGAATTGGCCTCGATTTTTTGCTTGATCTTGGCAAGATTGCGCTCGGCTTCGCTCATCGGCGCGCTCAAGGCAGGGTTCTCTAGTGGGGTTTGGGTCGAAATTTTCGGAGCCATCAGGGATTTTTCAACCGTGCAATCGCCACATTCCACACAGGTCAGCATCCCCGCTTTCGCCAATTTTTCAAAGGCTTTTGAGGATTGAAACCAGCTGTCAAAGCTATGATTGTGACTACATTTAAGCGAAAAGCGGATCACGGGGGATGCTCCTAAGCGATTAACCCTTATTTGAGTGATTGCGCCGCTCAAATCAAGTGGCGAGATCGTAGATGATTAAGGCGCAAAGGCCTTAATCAATCGTGCCAGTTCCGGCTCGGCCACGCGGCTTGTGGCCTCCTCGCAGCTAAACCATTGGCGTTGGCGTTCGGATTGTTCAGGGTAGGTGTCGCATTGTGTCTTCACTTTGAGCACATAAAGCGTCACCATACAGGGCAGGGAAGCGGCATTTTCCACGTGTTTTTCATAGCTGTAAACGCCGATGGGGCGCTGTTTGATTTTGCCTGTGACGCCGGCCTCTTCGCGCGCTTCATTGGCGGCCACTTGCGCAGGGGTCAAGCCATCTTCGGGCCATCCTTTCGGCAGGATCCATCGCTTTGTGCGCCGGGAGGTGATGAGCAATATTTGCACGACCCCCTGTTCAACCCGATAACACAGCGCACCAAATTGCGCCCGTGCCATGCGTTTTTGTTTGGGGTTGATTGAGATTGGCAGAGGTTTTGGCTTTGAGGGGCTCATAGTGGGCAGTTGTTTTCATTGTTGCTGAATGCTTATAACACAGGCAAGATGAATATACAAAAGCGCGGTTCCTTGAACACTCTTCTCAATATCTTGACCCAGATCTGCCGCATTGCGCGGATCGGCGGGATCTGCGTTTCTCTGTTTGGGGCGGGCCTGTGCGCGGCGCAACCGATAGATGTTTTTGCCGCGGCCAGTATGAAGCCGGCTCTGGATGCCATTGCCATGCAATACGCACGTGAAACGGGGCAGGTGCTGCGCTTGTCCTATGCGGCCTCCAGCGTCTTGGCCCGGCAGATTGATCAGGGTGCTCCGGCAGATGTCTTTGTGTCTGCCAGCACAGATTGGATGCGCTATGTGCATGATGCAGGGCTATTGAACCAACCCGCGCGCGAAATTGCTTCAAACCGTTTGGTGCTGGCCTCAGCCCTTCTTGAAGCTGTGCGCCTGAACGCAGATGAAATTGTGACGCGCCTGCAAGGTGGGCGTTTGGCGGTGCCGCTGATGTCTTCCGTGCCGCTTGGCATTTATGCCGCGCAAGCCCTGACGACGATGGGGCTCTTGCAGGATTTACAGCCGCATTTGGCGCAACAGGACAATGCGCGCGCCAGTTTGATCTCGGTTTTGCGACAAGAAAGCCCTTTGGGCGTGCTTTATGCATCCGATGTCCGCAGCGAGCCGGGCGTCTTTGTTGTCGCCAATATTGCGGCACATACGCATGATCCGGTGCGCTATCTCGCAGCTTCTGTGACCGCGCGGGGCGCGGGGGTTGTTGCCTATTTGGCTGGGCCAGAGGGACGTGAGGTTTTTGCCGCCTATGGGTTTTTGGCACCATGAGCTGGTTTAGCGTCACCCCGGTTGAGCTGGATGCGCTGCGCCTGTCGCTTTGGGTGGCTTTGGTGGCTGTGGCCCTCAGCCTGCCATTTGCGGTGGCTGTGGCCTATGTGTTGGCGCGATTTAACTTTTGGGGGCACGGGCTCCTGAATGCGCTGGTCCATTTGCCATTGGTCCTGCCGCCGGTTGTCACGGGCTATTTATTATTGGTGATCTTTGGCCGCAAAGGCAGCTTTGGCCCGGTGCTGGAGGCCTTGGGGCTGAAATTGGCTTTTACCTCGGCCGGGGCCGCGCTGGCGGCGGCGGTCATGGCATTTCCATTGATTGTTCGGGCCATTCGCCTGGCCTTGGAGGCGGTTGATCCGCGGCTTGAAGAGGCCGCCGGCACCCTGGGCGCGTCGCCGATCAAGGTCTTTGCTTTTGTCACCTTGCCGCTGATCCTGCCGGGGCTGATCGCTGGGGCCGTGGTTGGATTTGCTAAGGCCTTGGGAGAATTTGGCGCGACCATCACCTTTGTGTCAAATATTCCAGGTGAGACGCAAACTCTGGCTTCGGCAATTTACGCAATGTTGCAGGTGCCCGGTCAAGAGGCCGTCGTCGGGCGGATGATCGTCCTGTCGCTCATTTTGTCTTTTGGGGCGCTGTTATTGTCGGAAATATTGGCCAGAAAAATGGTGCGCCGATGAGTTTGGATCTCGACATTCACTTGAACAGGGGGCGTTTTACGCTCGAGCTGAAAGCCACAGCTCCGGCTGGTGTCACGGTGATTTTCGGCCCCTCCGGCTGTGGCAAAACCACATTGCTACGGGCGGTGGCCGGGCTGGAATCGGTGGATCGCGGGCAGATTGTGATTGATGGCTCTGACATGACTGAGCGGCCTGCCCACCGGCGCGCTGTTGGTTATCTCTTTCAAGAGCCGCGGTTGCTGCCGCATCTAAATGTCCTGCGCAATTTGAAATTTGCCCAAAAAATGGGTCGGAAGGTCACAGAGCAGAGCTTTGATGAGGTCATCACCCTGTTGGAGCTTGGGCATCTTCTGGACCGGGCGCCTTTTGCCCTATCTGGCGGGGAAGCGCAGCGGGTGGCGCTCGGACGGGCTTTGCTGAGCGCGCCAAAATGCCTGTGCTTAGACGAACCGCTCTCTGCATTGGATCAAGAGTTGAAGCATCGCATTCTGCCCTACCTCGAGCGGCTGCGCGACCGTACGGATATTCCCATCCTCTATGTCACCCATGATGCGGCTGAAATGGCGCGATTGGCCGATCATATCGTGTTGATGCAGGCGGGGCGCTGCCTCTTATCTGGACCGGCTGAGGCGGTCTTATCGGATCCTGCTGCGGTGCCTTATCTTGGCGTGCGGGCGGCCGGTACGGTAATTTCGGGGCAGGTCATGGCACCTGATCCCACCACAGGGCTCGCGGTCGTGGGCTTCGATGGCGGCCAGTTGATTTTGCCGGAATTAACCCAGAATAAAGGCTGCAATATCCGCATTCGCATCCTGGCGCAGGATATCGTTTTGGCGCGTGACAAGCCCAGTGGCCTCTCGGCACTTAACGTTTTTGAAGGGATAATAACTCAGCTTCACTCGGGCCAGGGCCCGGGAGTAATGGTGCAATTCAAAACTGGCAATACGCTATTTTTAGCCCGCGTGACGCAATATTCGTCGCGCAAAATGGAGCTGGCCGTTGGGCAAAATATCTTTGCTATCGTCAAAGCCACCGCTTTTGATCCGGCCGGAATTGGCACCTAAGGCGCGGCAGGGTCCTATGTCTTGCGGCTTGGGCGCAGGGATTTGCGCGGCAAGACCTTGGGTTTGTTCGACCAACCCAGTTGATCGGCGAGCACCCGGCGTTTGACCTCTTCCACCTCGCCGGGCTTGAGGTCGCGCAGCTGAAACGGGCCGTATGAAATGCGAATGAGACGGTTCACCGTAAAGCCTAGAAATTCCATCGCCCGTCGAATCTCTCGATTTTTGCCTTCCTTCAGGCCAATGGTCAGCCAAAAATTCGCGCCGGTTTGCCGGTCCATTTGAATGCTCATCGGTTGGAAACGCTCGCCATCGACTGTGATACCTTGGGTCAAAGGCTCAAATGCCCCTTCGCGCGGATAGCCTTTGATGCGCACGCGGTAGCGCCGGGTCCATCCGGTACTGGGCAGCTCAAGCGTGCGCTTTAATCCGCCATCATTGGTCAGCAGCAACAGCCCTTCGGAATTCATATCCAATCGTCCGACTGAAACCACACGCGGAAGCCCTTCGGGCAATTTGTCGAACACGGTCTCGCGCCCTTTTTCGTCGCGGGCGCTGGTCACCAGGCCGATGGGTTTATGATAGAGCCAAAGCCGCGGCTCTTCGGGCGGCTCAATCGGTTCACCGTCAAATTCGATCCTATCGCTGGCTTGTACGTTCAGCGCTGGGCTGAAGATCTTTTTGCCATTTACTTGGATCCGGCCCGCTTCAATCAGTTTTTCACTGTCGCGCCTAGAGGCCAAGCCTGCGCGGGCCAAAACTTTAGCGATCCGATCGCCCTTTGGTGTTTCATCTGCCATGGGCCCGGCTTAGACTGTGTTGAAAGCAAAGCCAAGCGGGGAAAAATGGGTTTTAACAGTCAAATGGGCTCGGCACTGATTGAGGCGCGCAAGGCGGCAGAGGCCGGCGAGGTGCCCGTGGGTGCGGTCTTGGTGGATCCGCGCGGCGAAATTGTGGCACGGGCTGGCAACCGCACGCGGCGCGATTGTGACCCGACGGCCCATGCGGAAATCCTGGTGATCCGGGCCGCTGCGGCGGCTTTAGGGCAGGAGCGCTTGGGCGGATATACGCTCTATGTGACCCTTGAGCCCTGCGCCATGTGTGCCGGCGCTTTGGCCCATGCCCGCATATCACGTGTGGTTTATGGAGCCGCCGATCCGAAGTCTGGCGGCACAGACCACGGCGCGCGCGTGTTTTCTCACGCACAGAGCCATCATAGGCCCGAGGTCATAGGCGGTATATCAGAAGAGGATTGTGCTGCGCTTTTGCAAAATTTTTTCGCGCAAAAACGCTCTTGACCAGAGGGCAGTCGCCAGAGCCCTTGGCAAGGTCCAAATCCCAAGTTAGTAAGCGAAGAAGCAACTAAAATAGTGAAGGATCACCGATGTCGATCGACACAAAAACCGCCGGACGTGTGGCAAAGCTCGCTCGGATCAAGGTGGACGAGGCAGATTTGCCCGCCTTGGCCCAGGAGTTTACCAATATTTTAGGCTTTATTGAACAGTTGAACGAAGTGGATGTTGAAGGGGTTGAGCCGATGACTTCTGTAACGCCGCAAAGGCTTTACCGCCGGGACGATGCTGTGACCGATGGGGATCAGCAAGCCGCTGTGCTTGCCAATGCGCCCGATGCGCGTGAGGGATTTTTTGCTGTGCCGATGGTGGTGGAATAATGTCTGATTTAATGAAACTCACCTTGGCCGGTGCCCGCGATGCTCTGCGGGCCGGCGAGACCACAGCTGTTGAGCTGACAGAAGCTTCGCTGGCAGCGGTTGCCGCTTCAAAGCCTTTAAACGCTTTCGTGCATGACACCTCAGAGATTGCGCGTTCGCAAGCCAAGGCTGCAGATGTGCGCATTCAGGCCGGGGATGCGCCAGATATGTGCGGTTTGCCGATTGGCATGAAAGATCTGTTCTGCACCAAGGGCGTTGCGACCCAAGCGGCGAGTGCAATTTTGGACGGATTTAAGCCCGAATATGAATCCACCGTGTCGCAAAAGCTGTTTGATGCCGGCGCGGTTATGGTGGGCAAGTTGAATATGGACGAATTTGCCATGGGCTCGTCCAATGAAACGTCGGTCTATGGCAATTCGGTGAACCCTTGGAAAGTCGATGAGCGCGAATTGACACCGGGCGGCTCGTCAGGTGGCTCGGCGGCGGCGGTGGCGGCAGAGACTTGCCTGGCGGCGACTGGCACCGATACGGGTGGCTCCATTCGCCAACCCGCTGCATTCACCGGTATCACGGGGATTAAACCCACCTATGGGCGCTGCTCGCGCTGGGGCATTGTCGCCTTTGCCTCTTCGCTCGACCAAGCCGGCCCGATCACCAAAGATGTGCGCGATGCGGCGATAATGCTCGAGGCCATGTGCGGCTTCGATGCCAAAGACAGCACCTCAATGAACCTGCCTGTGCCCAATTTTGAAGCCGCGTTAACAGGGGACATTCGCGGAAAAACCATAGGTATCCCAAAGGAATACCGCGTAGATGGTATGCCTGACGCTCTGGAGACCCTGTGGTCTGAAGGCCGCCAAATGCTTCGCGATGCAGGGGCGATTGTCAAAGATATCAGCCTGCCGCATACGAAATATGCCCTGCCGGCCTATTATGTGATCGCACCGGCAGAGGCCTCCTCAAACCTGGCCCGTTATGACGGGGTACGTTTTGGTCACCGTGCAAAGTTGGAGGCAGGGGATGGCATTACAGAAATGTATGAAAAAACCCGTGCGGAAGGTTTTGGCCCGGAAGTACAGCGCCGCGTGATGGTGGGCACCTATGTGCTTTCGGCTGGGTTTTATGACGCCTATTACAACCGGGCCCGCCGGGTGCGCGCTTTGATCAAAAAGGATTTTGATGATGTCTTCGTTGCCGGTGTGGATGCAATCTTAACGCCCTCAACCCCATCTGCCGCTTTTGGTTTGGGGGAGATGGCCGATGCAGATCCGGTGCAGATGTATCTGTTTGATGTCTTTACGGTCACTGTGAACTTGGCCGGCCTCCCCGGTATTTCTGTGCCAGCGGGGTTGGACTCAAAAGGTCTGCCTCT